>NZ_JBUZNP010000007.1:11926-180480 GCF_055326215.1 Tessaracoccus pujii
AAGAGTGTTTCCCCCCCTGTTGGCCCTTCCTCCCCCCTTGTTTTGGGTCCCCCCGCGACGTTCTGTGGGCGTGTGGTGCGGTGCGGGGCGCTGCAGGCGACACGGACTGGGACCGCGACGGTGCGGGGCGTGCCCGGTCAGCGACCCGGGAACGGCATCCCGCAGACGTAGGCGGCCTGGGCGATGTGTTGTGTGGCGTCGTCGATGATGCTCACCAGCCGCACGCCACGGGTCACATGGGGAGTCCAGTGGCGGTCCACCACATCGTCGAGGGCGGCCTCGTCGAGGGAGCGGATGTAGTCCTGGAGCGCCTCGACCGTGGCGGTCACGTACTCCACCAGCAGGCCGCCATCGTCGACGACGATGGCGCGGGCCTCGTCGTCCGAGTGACCGTAGCCCACGCCGTCGCCCACCGCGCCGAGGGCGAACCGGTCACGGAAGCCGTCGCTGGTCCATACCTCCTCGCGGCAGGACAGGTGGGTCAGCTGCACGTCGATCTCTCGGCCGCTGTGCCAGAGCAGCCATGCGATGGAGTTGGGATGCCCCCCCGGATGTTGGTTGAGGGTCTCCGGGGTGAGGCAGCCGCGGAAGTCCGCCATCGCTTCGAGAGGGCGGGAGGTGGCGTCGAGGAGGATTTCGAGGGCGTTCATGACTCCTAGTGTCGCGCGGACGTGTGCGGATGGTCCCTCGGGGTCAAATCAGGACATCCGGTGGATGACGAGGCTGTGTCGGCGGCCCTGGCGGCGTCGAAACGCTTCGCCTAGGATGGGGTCTCCACAGAGTGGTGATTTACGGACGGTCTACCATCCACGGACCACCACTCACCGAGCCCTCCGAGGACCCCGCATGCCACAGCAACTCTGGCGCCTCTATCACCGCGCGATGCAGCGCGTATTCAACGGCCTGTCACAGCAGTCGGCCGCCCTGGTCAACATGGACCGTGGGGTCGCCCCCCGCCTCGTCGAGTTGTCGCGCCGAGCGGCCGCCGACGGCGTGGTGCTGCTGCGCAACGAGGGCGCGGTGCTGCCGCTGGCCGGGGAAGTGGAGGTCGCGGTGTTCGGCCGCGTGCAGTGCGACTGGTTCACCGTCGGCTACGGCTCAGGTGGCGACGTGAAGCCGCCGTACCGGATCTCACTGATGGAGGCGCTGCGGGAGGCGGGCGTCGCGGTGAACGGCGAGCTCGCCACCACCTACGCGTCCTGGTCGGAGGCCAACCCGCCGGACGAGGGGTACTGGGGCCACTGGCCGCGACACTTCGACGAGATGCCGCTGGACCCGGGGCTCGTGTCGCGTGCGGCGCACACGGCTGGTGTCGCCCTTGTAGTGGTCGGGCGGGCGGCCGGCGAAGACAGGGAAAGCGTCCTGGAGAAGGGCTCGTACTACCTCACCGACGCGGAGCGCGCCATGCTCGACGCCGTCGTCGCCCGCTTCGAGCGGGTGGTGGTGGTCGTCAACACCGGCAACGTGGTGGACCTGGCCTGGGCCGACGACTACGGCAGCCGGCTCGCCGGCCTGATTCTCGCCTGGCAGGGCGGCATGGAGGGTAGCCGCGCGCTGGCAGACGTGCTCACGGGACGGGTGTCGCCGTCCGGCCGTCTCACCGACACCATCGCCCGGCGCTACGAGGACTATCCTTCCGCCGGCAACTTCGGCCACCGCGCCCACAATGTCTACGCCGAGGACGTCTTCGTCGGCTACCGCTACTTCGAGACGTTCGCCCGGGAGGCGGTGCAGTTCCCGTTCGGGTTCGGCCTGTCGTACTCCACGTTCGAGCTAGGTGCGGCCGAGTTCACGGCCGACGACGTGGTCCGGGTCTCCGTCGAGGTCCGCAACGTCGGCAACCACGCAGGACGGGAGGTGGTGCAGCTGTACGTCGAGGCTCCCGACGGCGCGCTGGGCAAGCCGGCCCGGGCGCTGGTGGCTTTCGCGAAGACCGCAGTGCTGGCTCCCGGCGCCGGCGAACGCGTCGGATTGTCCGTCCCGGTGACCGCGCTGGCGAGCTTCGACGACGGCGGGGCCACCGGCCACCGCTCGGCCTGGGTGCTGGAACCGGGTTCGTACACCATATATATAGGTGCAGACGTGCGCGGCGCGGAGCCTGTTGGCGTCGTCGAGGTGCCGGAACTGTGCGTCGTGGAGCAACTGGAGGAGGCGTGCGCCGTTGACCCGGCCGCCGCGTTCCGCCGGATGGCCGTGCAGCGCACCGGCGGGGCGGCGACGGTTGGGTGGGAGGACGTGCCGGTGCGCACCGTCGACCTGCGCCGTCGCATCCTCGACGGGCTGCCCGCGGAGGTTCCCGTGACCGGGGATCGGGGCATCACGTTGGGCGAGGTGGCGGCCGGGGGAAGGACGATGGAGGAGTTCGTCGCGCAGCTCAGCGACGAGGAACTCGAAGCGCTGACGCGCGGACATGGGCGGATGAACAGCCCGCTCGGCGCGCCCGGCAACGCGGGGGTGTTCGGCGGGACTCTGGACTCGCTGCGGGCGAAGGGGGTGCCCGCGGTGACCTGCACAGACGGACCGTCGGGCATCCGGTTGAGCGCCTACGCGTCGCTGCTGCCGTCCGGCACGACACTGGCGTCCACGTGGGACCCGGCGCTGGTGAGGGAACTCGCAGCCGAGCATGGGCGCGAGATGCTGGCGAAGGGGTCCGACGTGCTCCTCAGCCCAGGGATGAACATCCACCGCGACCCTCTCTGTGGCCGCAACTTCGAGTACTTCTCCGAAGACCCACTGGTGACGGGGCGGATGGCGGTGGCTGTGGTGGGCGGCGTGCAGTCCCAGGGGGTCGCGGCGTGCCCCAAGCACTTCGCTGCGAACAACCAGGAGACCAACCGCAGCCACAACGACTCGCGCGTGTCCGAGCGCGCCCTGCGGGAGATCTACCTCAAGGGATTCGAGATGGTGGTGAAGGAGGCGCAGCCGCAGACCATCATGACCTCGTACAACAAGATCAACGGCGTGTGGGCGCATTACCACTATGAGCTGGTCACCACCATCCTGCGGGGGCAATGGGGGTACGAGGGCATGGTGATGACGGACTGGTGGATGCAGCACTCCCGCGACCCCCACTTTCCAGGCCTGTGGGACTCTGCGTACCGGGTGCGGGCCGGAGTGGACGTGCTGATGCCGGGGTCCACGGTCGACGGTATGCGCCGCGGGAAGGATCGCTCGTTGTCGAGATCGTTGGCTAAGCCCGACGGGATTGGTCGCGGGGAGATCCAAGCCGTGGCCGGGCGTGTGCTGAGGTTCGCGATGCTGTCGCGGCCGTTCCGGGGCGAACGCTGACGGGTCGAGTTTCAGTGTGGGATCCCGGACGGTCTTTCGTCCGGGATCCCACACTCACGAGACACCCGCCAGCCGACACCTCGGGCACCGTCGGCGGATGCCGCTCCAGCCCCTGCCCTGAAGTGCCCGGGCGAGTTGCGACGCGGCCTCGCAGGGCCGCGTGGTGACGTCGTGCCATCCGTATCGCAGCGTCATGTAGCCCTCGAAGGCGAGGCGATTGTCGCGCTGCATGTCGCGGAATGCCTGCTCGTGGCCGAGGTGGCCGTCCAGTTCCACCACGAGTGCGTACTCGTTCCAGACGTTGTCGGAGCGGGTGCCAACGATGACCCGTTCCTGCCGGACCGGTTCGGGCAGGTCGTGGGCGCGGATGATCTCGGTGAGGAATCGCCATTCCAGGACCGATTCGACTCCCTTGGATCCCTCGGCGCACAGGACCCTGAGGAGCCTCCTGTTCCGCAACCGAGTCCGGGCGGCAACCCCCTCGAGTACTTCCTCCGAGGTGACCTTCTCCTCCGCCAATGCCTTGGCGACCAGCGCCACGAGAGAATCCTCGTCGGCCTCCGCCGCGGCATCCAGGATCGCGTTGGTCGGGTCCGTGTGGGTCGGGTCCCCGCTGCCCTTCCTGTGACCCCGGCGGAACACCACCCGCACCGATGGGTCGTTGAGTGAGTCGATGGGGAAGCTTCTGGTGTGCCACACGGTGATCTGCTCGGGAGCCTTGGTGACCAGCCCGTCGAGGTGGGCAGCGGCCAGCCCACTGATGACCGATCCCTCCCCAGCCCTGACGAGTCCTGCCCAGCACCAGCTCGCCCAGCTGGGAGGTGTCAGGCAATACAGCCCGGATGCCATCGTCACCCACCCCGTCCGCCAGCGCTTCGATGCCCCCGGCGGGGCCTTCAGCGCGCTGAGTTGAGAGCTTGAGAGGACCCCTTCCTGGGCCGCGGCGAGTCGGAGCAGGTCTGGGGACGGGTCTTTACGTGCGTGCACGCTCCACTCTTGTCGGGGAAGCGTCAGGAATCCCGCTCCCTGACGAGGCTGTGGAGCGAGCCGATCGCAGTGTGGGATCCCGGACGAATGACCGTCCAAGATCCCACACTGCGATCGGGGCCTGAATCTGGTGCTCTACGTCACCTCACCGGCACTGTCAGAAGGCCGGGTCGGCGTAGAGCAGCCTGTTGGGGGTGTTCCGCCCGACATGCGAGATCACGTCTCTCGTCGCGCTGTCGGTGATGGCGGCGCCCGCTGCGGACGGTGCCAGGGCTTCCCGTTGGAGCAGGCGCGCCACCGCGCCCGCGACGTGCGGGGCGGCCATGGAGGTGCCCGAGATGGTGGCCGTGGCGGAGTTCGACGCGCCGATCCACGCGGAGGTGATGGCCGACCCAGGGGCGAACAGGTCGACACAGGAGCCGTAGTTGGAGTATGAGGCCCGGGCGTCGGTGATCGTCGAGGCGGCCACTGTGATCGCGGCCTTCACCCTGGCGGGCGAGAAGTTGCAGGCGTCCCTGTTGCTGTTGCCGGCCGCCACCACGACGGTCACGCCGTCGGAGATCAAGCGCCCCACAGCGGCGTCCATCGCGGTGGACTTGGCGCCGCCGAGGCTCATGTTCGCGACTGCCCTCTGGTTCGCGTGGTTGCCCACCACCCAGTCGAGCCCGGCGATGACCCCGCTCGTGGTCCCCGAGCCGGAGCAGTTCAGGACGCGGACCGGGACGATCGCCACGTCCTTGGCGACCCCGTAGGTGGTGCCGCCGACCGTGCCGGCGACGTGGGTGCCGTGACCGTTGCAGTCGGTGGGGTCGCCGTCGCCGTCGACCGCGTCGAAGCCGCCCTGGACACGAGTACCGAAGTCGATGTGGGTGGCCAGAACGCCGGTGTCGATGACATACGCCGTGACCCCGTCGCCGGTGGAGTTGAAGGTGTAGGACGTCGAGAGCGGCCTGTCCCGCTGGTCGATGCGATCGAGGCCCCAGGTGGCGTCGGTCTGGGTGACGCTGGCGGTCACCACCTGATCCTTCTCCACGAGGACGACGTTCGGGTTTCTGGTCAGGGCCGCCGCCTGCGCCTCGTTCATCGTCGCGATCATGCCGGGGTACACGTTCGTGAGGACCCGGCTCACGCCCAGACCCCGCCCTGCGCCGGTCGCGGCCTCGGCGCGCGCGTCGACGCCGTCGCGGAACTGCACGGTATAGGTGGCTTTGGCCGACGGCGCCGCCGGTTGAGCCGTCGCCGCGCCGGGCACCATGGCCAGGGGTAGGACGAGAGCGAGAACTGCGAGGGAGCGCTGCCACGCCCGTCTCCCGATGGTGACAGGATGATCGTTCGATGCCATGGCGCTCTCCCCGCTGTCCGAAGCCTGGTCCGAATGTATCCCTCGGGGCCGCTGCAAATGAGGGGCCGGACCTCCCATTTCCGACCCGGACGACGGGGGCCGGCGCCGATGCCGGGGTGCTTGCCAGCGGCACGCTGCAGGCGGTTTCGGAGCCCGGCCGTGGGTTTCCCGCCCCGACTTGTTGCCCGACGCAACAAGGTCGGCGGGTAGCCGGCTCCTAGCCGGGCGGCAGTGGGTCCACGGACGCGACGGCGTCGGCTACCCTCAGGTCGCGGTCACGCCCCCGCTCCCGCAGGCCGTCGACGACGCCCGCCCGGTCTGCGTCAGTCCGGTTGCGCGACAGCTTGAACCGCCCCACCACCTCGGTGATCTCCAGCTCGACCCCGATGATGCTCTGCAGCATCGCGGCCATGTAGTCGGCCGGCGCCTCGTCGTCGGACCAGGGCCCGCGGTGGGCGTCGGGGGAGTGGGGGGTGTCAGACAGCCGGGCGGCGTCGAGCGCCTCGGCCTGGCGCATGACCTCGTCGCGGAGGCGGTCCGGGTCGCGGTGGGTGGTGAGCCAGCCGGCGATCTGCACCTGCTCGTAGTCCCATGTGCCGACGGCCCTGCCCTCCGCACGGCCGCGCGCCGCGCCGCCGTGCTCAACGGGCTGGATGCTCGGGTACCAGCGGGGGCTGACATAGGCGTGCGCGCCCTGGATCACGACCCGGCAGGGGACGCGCGAGCCGAGAGGTAGGTCGAATTGGGCGTTGTGCGCCGACGCGTGGGCGACGAGCCGGTCGGCGTCCCAGGTGGTGGGCAGCAGGGTCGCCGACGGGGACCCATCGCCGCCCGTGATCCACAGCGCCGCACCGACCTCTGCCAGCAGGGCGCGGCACCGCTCGACGTCGTCGACCCGTTGGCTGGCCGGCACGTAGACGGAGCTGGTCGGTTGGGTGGTCTCCATGGGGGCACATCGTACTGCTCGGTTCATCGCCGCCCGCGGGGGCTGCTTCCAGGCGCGGTGGAGCGTCGACCAGCCCCGGCCAGGACAGTTCTACTGGTTCAGCCCAGTCGCTTACCGCCACGAAGTCGCCCCAGCGGCCCTATCCGCATGCTCGCCTCAGGTCGGACCGGAGCGGTCTCGCTCAGCGGGTCAACCCAGCGTGGAGAGCTCCCGCTCGAGCGCGGCCAGCGACTCGGGCGAGATGGCCGCGGGCTGGTAGCCCATCAACTGGCGGACGGAGATCGCCCCCGCGAAGGGGTCGGTCTCCAGGGCGGCGGCCAGCGCCGGGGCGTGCCTGAGGACGGCGTCGGCGGCCCGCTCGTCGGCGACCAGGCGACCCAAAGGCATGTCGAGCCCGAGGCGTCGGCGGTCCACGAGCGTGCGGAACGACTCGGGCTCACCTTCGGTGGCGAACTCGCCGAACACCGTCCGCAGGAACCGAACCGACTCCGGCAGCCACTGCGCCACTGAACCCTCCACCATCGGGCCTTGGCCGTTCGCGGTCAGCGGCTTCGCGAGGCTCAGCCCGTGGGGCCCGAGCAGGTAGATGTGCGACTCGAACGGCACCCCGTGCTCGGCCAGAGCGGCCAGGAAGGCGATGGAGTTGCGAATGGGTACGACGGTGTCGTCGCTGGTGCTGAACAGGAACGTCGGCGGGGTCTGCGAGGAGACGTGGCTGGGCACGTCGAGGAGTTCCTTGCCCACCGGCGGGCCGAACTCCTCGAGCGTCACCGGGTAGCCGGCCACCAGCGCGTCGGGCTTCTCCTCAGCCGCCGTCGCGAGGCTCGCCGCGAGGTGCCCGCCGGCGGAGAACCCGACGACTGCGACCTTCGCCGGGTCGATGTGCAACTCGGCCGCGTGCTCCCGGATCCAGCCCAGCGCGGCCTTAGCGTCGTCGAACGACATTTCAAACGGCGACTCGGCGCCCACGGCGTAGCGGAGCACGAACGCGTTGAACCCCTCGGCGAGGTAGGCCAGCGCCACGGGCTCGGCCTCGCGATCCGACGTCATGAAGTAGCCGCCGCCCGGGAGGACGAGGACGGCGGGTCGTGTCGTGGCGGTGGCGAGCTCGGCGCTGGGCTCCTGGACGTAGCAGGTGAGGGGGGCGTCGTGTCCGACGGTCTGGGTGAAGATCTGCATGGCCCCATTCTTGCGGCACGCCCGAGTGCTGAGGAGCCGGGCCCATCCTGCGGGTCGGTGCCGTGCCACGGCCGGCTGAGGAGCGGCTTGCCCGTCTTTCGGCGACTCTCGCGTCGCCTCCCCCCGGGCACGACACGCCGCAGGAGTGCCCGCTCGTGGCGGTCCTCGTCGTCGAGGTTTGTACTCGACGGCGTGTCGTGCCCGGGAGGGGCGCCTAGGCTCTGTGCCATGAGGCACGACTCGGAACTCATCGGCTGGCTGCTCGACACCGACCCTGCTCTGCGCTGGCAGGTGCAGCGCGACCTCGTCGGGGAGCCCGAGGACGTCTGGCAGGCAACCCGCGCGCAGATGGCCGGCACCGGGATGGCCGCGCGGCTCCTCGCGCTCCAGGACGACGACGGCCAGTGGGCCGGTGGCGCCTACTTCCCGACGCGGGCCGATCCGCGGGCGGTGAACCATGACGACGACGACGAGGGCCAGCCCTACACCGCCACCACCTGGACGCTGAACACCCTGCGCGAGTGGGGCCTGGATGCCTCCGCGCTGGCGGGGACCGCCGAGAAGCTGGCCGCCAACAGCCGGTGGGAATACGACGACCTTCCCTACTGGGGCGGTGAGGTCGACTGTTGCATCAACGCGTTCACCCTTGCCAACGGCGCATGGCTGGGCGCGGACGTCAGCGGTCTGGCCGAGTGGTTCCTCGAGCATCAGTTGGACGACGGGGGATGGAACTGTGAGTGGGTGGAGGGGTCGGGGCGGTCGTCGTTCCATTCCACGCTCAATTCGTTGCGCGGCATGCTGTGGTACGAGCGGGCCGTGGGTGGGCACGACGCGCTCAAGGCAGCCAGGCAGCGCGCGCATGAGTACCTGCTCGAGCGGCGGCTGATGTACCGGCTGAGCACCGGCGAACGGGTGGGGGACTGGGTGGGTTACCTCGCGTACCCGCTGCGCTGGGTCTACAGCGTCCTCAACGTGCTCGACTATCTCCGCCAGGCCTCGGTGTACGACGGGGTGTCACCGGACCCACGCGCCGCCGAAGCGGTCGAGGTGGTCAGGGCGGCGCGCCAGGACGACGGACGCTGGCTCCAGGGAGGGCGCTACAAGGGGCAGGTGTGGTTCGAGATCGACGTGCCGAAGGGTCAACCGTCGCCCTGGCTGACCTTCTACGCGACGCGGATGCTCCACTGGTGGGACGGGGAGGCAGCCGCCACGACTCTTCCGGGTTGATCCTGGGGATAACCCGAAAGGCCTGGGCGAATGGTCCGGGGCGGGGTCTAACGTCGGAACCATGACATCACCTGGGGGGCGCGCACCTGCGCTGGTACTTCTTCCGCTACTTCTGTTGATGAGCGGATGCATCAAGTTCGACACGGACATCCAGATCTCCGGCAGCACGGTTGACATGACCATGTTGATCGCCATGCAGGACGAGTACGCGGACTCGATCGGCGAGGAGTGCGCCCCCGTGGTGGAGGCGGGACGCACCGTCACGCCCTACAACGAGGACGGCTTCATCGGCTGCATCCACGAGATGAAGGGGGTGCCTCTGGCGGAGTTGGCCGACGCTGGCCCGGATCTCAGCATCGTCCACGAGGACGGGCAGTACACGTTCACGATGGCCATGTCTGAGCTCGGTGACGGCTCAACCGATGACGCCCGGATGACGGCGGCCTTGTTCGCGGACTTCAGGGTCGCGGTGGAATTCCCGGCCGAAGTCACTTCCCACAACGGCTCGAGCACCGTCGATGGCACCACTGTGACCTGGACCAACGCGATGGACCTGGCCTCCGACGAGGGCCTCAGGGCCACCAGCAGGGAGCCGAACCCTGTGCTCGCGCTGTTGCCATGGATCGGGGCCGGGCTGTTGGTGGCGGCGGGCGTGGTCATCGGGTTGTTGCTGCTCTGGAACCGTGCCCGGACGCCTCAGCCGGTCATCACTCCGGCCGAAGCCTGGACCACTCAGCCACCAGCCCCGGCGGGTGGCGCTGTCGGAACGCAGTACGGCCAGTGGTCCGCGGGAACCCCCTCGGCGGGGCAGCCGACGCCTCACCAGCACCCGCGGGATGAGCTCTACCCGAACGGCCCAGTCGTCCAGGGCCAGGAACCGGGCAACCCCTGGGGCCCTACTCCCTGACGCCGCCGTCGGCCGTATGGGCCACCTGCCTATTTGGGCTGGACCAGAACCTCGTTCGGCTTTGACTGGGTCACGTACCCGGGGTGCGCGGCGAACAGGTCCTTCAGCTTGGCGAAGCCCCACGTGCGTGAGTCGAAGTCCGACGCGAGGCGCGATAGGTTGCTGCCCACCACGCCGAGGTTGGCCCAGTTGTCGTCGCCGGCGGCGGCGTCGACGGCCTCCGCCAGTAGCTTGTCCAGGAACGCGTCGGTGGTCAGCTTGTGGGCGGTGACCGTCGCCGGCTTGACGGACGGCGCCACCGTCGTCAGGTTCTCGACGTAGATGAAGGTGTCGCAGGCGGCGACGAAGGGCTTCGGCGTCTTGCGCTCCCCGAACCCGTAGACCAGGCGGCCGTCCTCGCGGATTCGGGCTGCCAGCCGGGTGAAGTCGCTGTCGCTGGAGACCAGGCAGAAACCGTCGAGGTTGCCCGCGTGGAGGAGATCCATGGCATCGATGATGAGCGAGCTGTCGGTGGCGTTCTTGCCCGTGGTGTAGCTGAACTGCTGGATGGGCTGGATGGAGTGCTGCAGCAACTCGGTCTTCCACGACGTCAGCTGGGTTGAGGTCCAGTCGCCGTAGGCGCGCCGGACGGAGGCCCGGCCGTACTTCGCCACTTCCACGAGCAGTTGATCGATGTGCTGCGCGCGCGCGTTGTCGGCGTCGATCAGCACGGCCAGGCGCGCCTCGCGGGGGGTTTCATTCGTCATCTCTGTCCCAACAGTTCCGCCGGAGCTCGGGGCCGTGGTCGGCCACTCCAGACGTTGACGAGCCTAGCGCTCCATGGAACGCGGGCCGCTGGCCCACGCGTCGGGGCCGTTTCTCCGTGCACGAAAGTGCGGCAAAGTCCCCCCTCGGCGCCACCTGGGGCCTCCGGGTGTGCTTCCGTCGGCGTGTCGTGCCCGGATCGGGGGCAGGGCGGACGACGTGGTCAGCCCGGCGGTGGGCCCGTGGTGCCGCGGATGAGCAACTCTGTGGGCACGATCACCCGGTCATGCCGCGCCATCGAGACGCCGCGAGAGCGGATCTGCGCCACTACCAGCTTCACCAACTCGCGTCCGATCCGCTGGAAGTCGTGCCGCACCGTCGTCAGCGGTGGGTAGGAGAATTCGCTCAGCGCGATCGCGTCGAAGCCCACCACCGACACGTCCTCGGGGACCCGCCGCCCCGCCTCGTGGAGGGCGCGTAGCAGCCCGAACGCCATCTCGTCGTTGGCCACGAACACCGCCGTGACATCCGGGTCTGCTGCGATCCTGTGCCCGAGCTCGTAGCCCGAACGGGGAGTCCAGTCGCCGATCCAGGGCTCGGGAGTTGGCCGACCAGCCGACTCCAGGGTGCGTTGCCATGCCCCACGGCGCATGAGCGCGGGCTCTGAATCCTCGGGGCCGGCCAGGTGGTGGACGGTCCGGTGACCCAGCTGGAGGAGGTGGCGGGTGGCGTCCCGGGAGCCCTGCAACTGGTCGCCCATGACGGCCGGATAGTGTCCGACCAGACGCGAGTCCGACACAGCAACCGGCATGCCCGCGGGCAACGTGAGGGTCTCCGGGGTGGCCTCCTCCGCGCGGATGATGACCAGCCCGTCGATGGCCTGGTTCGAGATCCGGCGGGCGGCGCTCTCCCAGTCCTGGGCTTCCGCGGACTCCGTCTCGATGCTCAGGAGCGTCACCGTGTAGCCCTCGTCGTCGGCGGCCCGCACCACCGCGCCGGTGGTGAGCACCTCTCCCGTCCGCTCGTAGCGGTGGGCGAGCAGGCCGATGGTCCCGAAGGAGCCGTTGCGCAGCGCCCTGGCCGCCCGGTTAGGTGTGTAACCGAGCTGGGCCATGGCCGCCAGCACCTTGGCCTTCGTCTCCGGACGGACGGGATCTGCGCCTGTGGAGACTCGGGAGACCGTCTGGGCGGAGACGCCGGCCAGCCGCGCCACGTCCTCGATGGACGGGCCGGTCTTGCGTCGTCCTCGACCCGAGACGGTACCCATGGGCCGGAGTCTAGCTGGCCTCCAATGTTGACGTCACCAGGAGTGAGCGATTGCCAAAAAAAGGCCCCGCGGAATGTTATCGGACCGTTATGGTCGGTCGGTGGCGCGATGATCGCGCGCGTGATACGTTTACGTAAACATTCTTGCCAACGCCGGCGGGATGCCCACTGGTCACACAACGGTGTCGGCCACAACGGACTAAGGAAGTCACATGAAATCGTGGAAGAAGCTCGCGGCCATGGCCGTCGTGGTGCCGCTGGCTCTCACCGCCTGCGGCTCAGGCAACACAGGCTCGGAGGCCCCTGAGGGCGACGGCAAGCTGACCGTCTGGACCTGGGACCCTGCCTTCAACATCTATGCGATGAACGAGGCCGCGAAGATCTACCAGGAGGAGAATCCCGACGTGGAGGTCGAGGTCATCGAGACCCCCTGGGATGACCTGCAGACCAAGCTCACCACCTTGGCGCAGTCGCAGGAGACCGGCGAACTGCCGGACATCTTCCTGATGCAGAACAACGCGTTCCAGAAGAACGTCATCAACTACCCGGACCTGTTCGCTGACTTCGAGGACGCGGACATCGACTTCTCCGAGTTCCCGGAGGGCGTCGTGGCCTACTCCACCGTCGACGACGTCAACTACGGCGTGCCGTTCGACAACGGCACCGCCATCAGCGCGCTGCGCACCGACGTCCTCGAGGAGGCCGGCTACACCCTCGATGATTTCACCGACATCACGTGGAGCGAGTTCATCACCAAGGGTGAGGATGTCCTGGCCAAGACCGGAAAGCCGCTCGCCTCCGGCATGGCCGGCTCGGCGGACCTGATCATGATGATGCTGCAGAGCGCGGACGCCAGCCTGTTCGACGATGAGGGCAAGCCCACCATCGTCGGCAACGAGGCCCTCATCGAGTCGATCGAGACGTACAAGGCCCTGGTGGACTCCGGTGTCTTCGTCGAGGTCAACTCGTGGGATGAGTTCATCGGCACCTTCGTGAACTCCAACGTGGCAGGAGTCATGCAGGGCGTGTGGATCCTCGGTTCCATCCAGTCCGCCGCGGACCAGAGCGGCAAGTGGGGCATCACCAACCTGCCCAAGCTCGACAACATCGACGGCGCCACCCACTACACGGCCAACGGCGGGTCCTCCTGGGCCATCAGCGCCAATGCCGACAAGGAGCTGGCTGCGGACTTCCTGGCCAAGACCTTCGCCGGCTCGAGCGAGCTGTACGACACGATCCTCCCCTCGTCCGGCGCACTGGCCAACTGGCTGCCGGCTGCGGACAGCGACGTGTACGGCGAGCCGCAGGAATTCTTCGGCGGCGAGCCCATCTTCACGAAGGTCCTGGAGTACTCGGCAGAGGTGCCCAGCAACAACACGGGTGTCTACTACTACGAGGGCCGTGACTCCGTGAGCGCCGCGGTCACCAAGATCATCGGTGGCACCGACATCGACACCGCGCTCGAAGAGGCCCAGAAGGCCGTCGAATTCGCGATGCAGTGATTTCCTGACTAGTCAGCGTGGTGGGGGCCGGCGTGCCGGCCCCCACCCGCGCGAAAGGTGGTGTGATCGAACATGAGTCAAAGCTCCCGGGTGGCGGTCCGCAAGGCCGCGCCACTCGATGCCCTGGACGGGCAACCGTCCAGGAATCGGCGTCGCTTCGGCATCGAGGCGCAACGCAACCTCACCGGCTGGATCTTCCTGCTTCCAGCCGCCGTCCTCATCCTCTGGATGAACTTCTACCCCATGCTCCAAGCCCTGATCCTGTCCCTGAAGACGGGCCGAGGCACCCGGGTGGACTTCGCGGACCCTCTCTACTTCAACTACGAGAGGCTCTTCAGCGACGAGATCTTCAAGCTCACCGTCCAGAACACGTTCATCTACCTGATCATCCAGGTGCCGATCATGTTGGTCATCGCGCTGGTCCTGGCCAACCTGCTCAACGACAAGAACCTGCGATTCAAGGGCCTCTGGCGCACCGCGATCTTCCTGCCGTGCGCGGTGTCGCTCGTGTCCTACTCGCTGGTGTTCCGGACCATGTTCGCCAACGACGGCCTGGTCAACGACATGCTGATGGGGCTCAACTTCGTTGATTCGCCCGTCAACTGGCTGGGCCAGACCGGCACCGCGCGGTTCGTGATCATCCTGGGCCTGCTGTGGCGCTGGACGGGCTACAACATGGTGTTCTACCTTGCCGCGCTGCAGAACATCGACTACTCGTCGCTCGAGGCCGCCAAGATCGACGGCGCCAGCTCGTTCCAGACCTTCTGGTACGTCACCGTCCCGCAGCTCAAGCCCATGATCCTGCTCACCGCGATCCTGTCGACCAACGGCACCATCCAGCTGTTCGACGAGTCCTGGAACCTGACGCAGGGAGGCCCGGCGTACACATCGATGACGATGTCGCACTACCTGTTCGAGGTCTCGTTCCAGCGCAACCCCAATTTCGGCTACGGAGCCGCGCTGTCCTACGTGATCCTCATCATGGTGGCGGTCCTGGCATTCATCCAGATGAAGGTGGGTGACAAGCGTGACTAAGACCCAGCTGCGCAAGGTCCCGGCATACCTGTTCCTTGCGGTCTCGGCCATCGTGTCGATCTTCCCGCTCTACTTCATGGTGGTCTCGGCCACCAACACCAGCCAGGACGTCCTCAACTCCCGGATGCTGCCCGGCACGGCCCTCTTCGACAACTTCTCCTCGTTGGTGGCGCAGCAGGACGTGGCCTCGGCCATGTGGTACTCCACCGTCAACGCCGTCGGCACCACGGTGCTGGCTCTCTTCGTGTGCTCCATCGCGGGTTACGGCTTCGAGGTCTTCCATTCCAAGGGCAAGGACCTGCTCATGGGCGTGCTCCTGCTGGCCATGATGATTCCCTTCGCCGCGACCATGATCCCCCTGTTCCGGATGTTCGCGGACTTCGGGATGATCAACTCGGTGGGCGCGGTGATCCTGCCCGCGATCGCGACCCCGTTCCTGGTCCTCCTGTTCCGTCAGGCGTCCCGGTCCTTCCCGCACGAGATCATCGAGGCGGCCAGGATCGACGGGTTGCGCGAGTTGAGCATCTTCTTCCGCATCTTCATCCCGACGATGAAGTCCACCCTGGCGGCCGCGGCCGTCATCACCTTCATGACCGCCTGGAACAACTTCCTGTGGCCGAAGGTGATCCTTGTCAACAACAACTTCCAGACCATGCCGATGCTCATCTCGAACCTGCGCGCCGGCTACGTGACCGACTACGGAGTGCTGATGCTCGCCGTCCTGTTGGCGTCCCTGCCCACGATGGTGATCTTCCTCGTGCTGCAGCGCGCCTTCGCCGAGGGCATCACAGGAGCTATCAAATGACGTTCGATCGCAGCAGAATCCCCGACCCCACCTACTTCGCCGAGAACCGGCTCCCCGCACACTCGGACCATCGCTGGTTCGCGGGACCGGCGGAGGCCGCGTCGGGGACCAGCAGTTTCGAGAAGTGCCTCAACGGCGTGTGGAAGTTCCACTACGCCAAGAACCTGTCGCTCATCCCGGAGGGATTCGAGGCGTCGGACTACGACACCGACGCCTGGGACGACATCCGGGTCCCCGGCCACATTCAGCTGCAGGGCTACGACCGCCCCCAGTACGCCAACGTCCAGCACCCGTGGGACGGGCTCGAGGACATCTGGCCGGGCCAGATCCCGCAGAAGTTCAACCCTGTGGGCAGCTACGTCACCCACTTCACCCTCGACCACCCGCTGGCCGACGGCGAGCGCCTGAGCGTGTCGTTCAAGGGAGCGGAGTCCACCATCGCGGTGTGGCTCAACGGCCACTACGTGGGCTACGGGGGGGACGCGTTCACGCCGTCGGAGTTCGACCTCACGCAGCACCTCGTCGACGGCGAGAACAAGCTGTCGGCGCAGGTGTACAAGTGGAGCGGTGCCGCCTGGATCGAGGACCAGGACTTCTACCGGTTCTCCGGGATCTTCCGCGACGTCATGCTCTACCGCCGGCCGGCCGTGCACGCAGAGGACCTGCGAATCACCACGGATGTGGCCGACGACCTCGCGTCGGCGGTGGTGCGGGTCGCCGTGTCGCTGCAGGGGGAGGGCTCCGTGCGGGCCCGCCTGGGCGGGGTCGGCGCGCTGACCACGGCCGACGACGGGGTCCTGACGGTCGCCGTCGAGCAGCCCCGCCTGTGGAGCGCGGAGGACCCGCACCTCTATGACCTCACCGTCGAGGTGCTGGACACGGGCGGCGCCGTCGTCGAGGTGATCCCTCAGCGGGTTGGCATCCGCCGCTTCGGCATCGAGGACGGGTTGTTGAAGATCAACGGCCGCCGCGTGGTGTTCAACGGCGTCAACCGGCACGAGTTCGGGCTCGAGGGCCGGGTGATGAGCCGCGAGCAGACCGAGACGGACATCCGCCTGATGAAGGCCCACAACATCAACGCGGTGCGCACCAGCCACTACCCGAACAACTCGTTCCTGTACGAGCTCACCGACGAGTACGGGCTGTACGTCATCGACGAGATGAACCTCGAGTCCCACGGCATGTGGGACGCGGTGGTCCGGGGGCGCGTCACGTTGGAGCAGGCGGTGCCGGGAGACCTGCCCGAGTGGCGCGACGTCCTGCTGGACCGCGCCTCCAACATGCTCGAGCGGGACAAGAACCACGCCTCGATCGTCATGTGGTCCTGCGGCAACGAGAGCTTCGGCGGCACCAACCTGCGCGACGTGGCGGACCACTTCCGCTCGCTGGACACCCGCCCGGTGCATTACGAGGGCGTCCACTGGGACCCTCGCTACCCGGAGACCACGGACGTGGTCAGCACCATGTACACCCCGGCGGCCGCCATCGAGGAGTTCCTCAGCACCAACCGGAACAAGCCCTACATCCTGTGCGAGTACGCGCACACGATGGGCAACTCGTTCGGCGCCGTCGACAAGTACATCGACCTGGCCTACCGCGAGCCGCTCTACCAGGGCGGCTTCATCTGGGACTTCTCGGACCAGGCGATCCGGCTCACGGACCGGCACGGCACGGAGTACTTCGGCTACGGCGGCGACTGCGGCGAGGCCCCGCACGACGCGGAGTTCAGCGGCAACGGCATCCTCTTCGCCGATCACACCCCCACGCCCAAGATGCAGGAGGTGAAGAAGCTCTACCAGGGCCTCGTCATCGAGATCTCCGGCGATTCCTTCGAGGTGGAGAACAGGCACCTGTTCACCGGCACGTCGGTGTACAAGTGCGTGGTGACGCTGCGGCGCGAGGGTCGCGGGCTGGCCGAGGGCGTCGTCGAGACGGATGTGGATCCCGGTGACACCGGCAACTTCCCGCTGCCCTTCGACCTGCCCGAGGCCGCCGGCGAGTACACCGTCGACGTGTCGTTCCGGCTCCGCCACGCCGCATCCTGGGCCCCGGTGGGGCACGAGGTGTCGTGGGAGCAGGCGGTGTTCACGGTCGCGGGGGCCTCGGCGGCGTTGTCGCCGCGGAGCGCGCCGCAGTTGATCGACGGCATCCACAACTTCGGCGTGCGCGGCCGGCACTTCACCGCGCTGTTCTCCAAGCTGTACGGCGGGTTGGTCTCCTACCGGTACGGGTTGAGCTCGGACGGTGGCCGGGAGCTGTTGCGCGCCATCCCGAAGCCCAACTTCTGGCACGCGCCCACCTCCAACGAGCGCGGCTGGAACATGCCGTTCCGCGACGGTCAATGGGCCCTGGCAAGCCGGTACGCCGAGGCCAGTGAAGCCGGTCCCTCGGCGGAGGTCGTGGAGGACGCCGTCGTGATCCGCTACACCTACGAGCTGCCCAGCAGCCCGGCAGGGGAGTGCGACGTGGTCTATCGGGTCGACGGCGAGGGTCGCGTGGAGGTGACACTCACGGTGCGGCCGGGCGAGGGGTTGACCGACATGCCGGAGTTCGGGCTCATGCTGGTCACGGATCCCGAGCTCAACCGGCTCAGCTGGTACGGCGAGGGCCCGGAGGAGAGCTACGTGGATCGTCGCGCGGGGGCACGCCTCGGGGTGTGGTCGGCGGACGTGTCCGAGCAGCTCACCCCCTACATCAGGCCGCAGGAATCTGGCAGCCACACCGGCGTCCGCTGGGCGACCGTGACCGACGTCCACGGCGCCGGGCTGCGGTTCGACTCGGTCGACGAGCCCATGGAGTTCTCGGCCCTGCCGTGGACCCCGTTCGAGATCGAGAACGCGGCGCACCCCGTGGACCTGCCGCCGATCCAGAAGACGGTGCTGCGCCCGGCGCTCATGCGTCGCGGCGTGGGGGGCGACGACTCATGGGGCTCCATGACCCACCCCGAGTACCGCCTGCCCCAGTGCCAGGAGCTGGTGTTCACGTTCGGGTTCCAGGGCATCCGCTGACCTCGTCTCCTGAGGGCCGCCTCCGCTTCGGCGGGGGCGGCCCTCAGGAGCGGGAGACCACTCAGGGGGCGTCGTAGATGCTGCCGCCGATGAACTCGCGCAGGATCGAGTTGAACGGGACGCGTTCCGTGGCGATGGGCTCGAAGAAGGTGAGCAGGTTCAGGAGACGGTCGCGGGTGTCGACGTGAGGACTGGAGTCCGGGATGGTCCCCAGTGCCTCCTCAGCGAAGGGTCGCAGCGCGTTCAGCTCGTACATCATGCTCGAGTTGAACATCACGTCGGCGTCCTCCTGGAAGTGGAACACGGAGGCGTACTCGCCGCGCCGCACGCTGTCCCATTGGTCGACGGTGACCTCCGGCGAGATGCCGCGGTGCTCGTGGTCGCGGACCATGCGGCGCAGCAGCCGGACCTCGGTGGTCGGCACCCGGTTCATCAGGTCGATGTTGAGTCCGCCCAGGGCGCTGACGTAGACCTTGAACACGGCGCTGCGGTGGATGCCCTCCACCAGCCTCGGGTTGAGGGCGTGGATCCCCTCGATGACCAGGATCTCGGCCGGCCCCACGTGCAGCGGGGTCGTCACTGGCAACCGGCGTCCCGTCACGAAGTCGAAGCGGGGTACCGCCACGGCGTGGCCCGCCACCAGCTGTTGGATCTGGTGGGTGAGGAGGGGCAGGTCGAGCGCGTCGAGGCTCTCGAAGTCGTACCGGCCGTCCTCGTCGACGGGGGTCCTTTCCCGGTTGACGAAGTAGTTGTCCAGCGACAGCGCCACGGGCTTGAAGCCGTTGACCTCCAGCTGGGTGGCGAGGCGCTGCGTGGTCGTGGTCTTACCCGACGACGACGGCCCCGAGATGGCCAGGACGCGCAGCGCCCGCCGCTGGGCCAGGATCACGTCTGCGATGTCCGCGAGTTGCTTCTCGTGCAGGGCCTCGGCGATGCTGATGAGCTTCCACGGACGCCCGGCCCTGAGGTAGGCGTTGACGTCCGCGACCACCTCGACGTCGACGCGGTCCAGCCACTCCTGGCTCTCCGAATAGGCGGCTGACAACCGGGTCGGCGGAATGAGAGGCGCCCCGTCGCCCTTGTCGACGTCACCGAAGTCCACGATGAAGCCCTGCGCGAAGGGAATCACCTCGAAGGGTTCCACCTGACTCGGCTGCGGAAGCGCGGGGTACACGACACGGGCCACCACGTCGCCCACCTGGTAGACGTGGTACCCACCGTCACGACCGAGGAAGGTGATGCTGCTCGAAGGGTCGAACGCCCACTCCTTGAGCCGCACGCCGATCTGGTGCACCTCGCGAGTGGAGAGCGCCGATCCCACCAGGTTGCAGAAGACGCCTTCCAGGATGGAGTACGAGGTCTTCAATCGTTCATCCGGGAACAGGTCGTGGATCGTTTTGATCAGACCCAGCTTGACCGTCTGCCGCCCCTGACGGAGGTGCGTCTCGCGCATGGTCGACCCTTTCATCGAGTTGGGACGAACCTACTCGCCGCGGCCCCCTGACGAGTTTGTTCCCTGGGACAACATGGCGGGCCTCCTCTCAGCCTGCCGGAGGGGCCCCGCGAGGCCCTGCCATGAGGGCCGCTATGAGTGGAGAGGGCGGCTCCGCGCCTAGCCAACAAGCTGTCGGGGCATAGACCCTCACGCCTTACCCAGGGCGTCGGGACGGCCGTCAGCCGGGGTGTCTGAAAGTGACCCTTGTGGGTTCTCAGGAGCGGCCCTAGCGTCAAGCTCGTTCGCCCAGGACTCGTACGCACCAGCGGAGGGGGGGCCCATGGACGCGCAGTCGCCGGCATCGGCCACCCGCTCGGGTGGCCGCCGCGAGTCAGCCGTGGGTCGCGACCCCGGCGACGTCCCCAGACCGCCCGGAGCTCCCACAGTGGGCCAGCGCGTCATCGGACTCGTCACCGCCCTCGCGCTTCTCCTGGGGCTGTCGGTCTTCCTGCCGCAGCAGGCGGCGGCGACACCCCCGGAACCCGCACCTGTCGCCGAACCGGCTGTTCCCGACGCCGACGATCGGGCTCCGCTCACCGATGATCCGGCCACCCGGACCGTCGTCCGCGTCCTGCGGCTACCGGACTCCACGACGGTGGTGGTTCTCCCCGCCGACGAGGCCAGAGCGCGCATCGACGAGGCGCTCGCAGAACTCCAAGCAGCGGCCGACAAGGCCAGACGCGTGGAGCAGGCGCGGCAGATCCGCCAGGCCAAGGCGCAGCAGCAGGTCCAGCAGCGGGTGGTTCAACAGCGGCAGAAGGTCCAGGCGCAGGCTCAAGCGGTCTCGAAGGTCGAGGCCGCGAAGGCGGACGCCGACGCGAAGCTCCGGGAGGCGTTGGCCGCGTTGGCCAAGGCGTTGTCCACCAGCCAGTGCACCACGGTGGGCGGCACGAACGGCCAGCCGGCCTCGATCTCGTGCCCCATGGCCGACGGCTCCGAGGCCAGCGTCTCCGGCGACGACAACGTCCAGGTGACGGTCCCGACGCCGGCGCCCGTTCCCAGCCCTCAGCCCCCCGTCAGCCCCACGCCCACCCCGTCGCCCTCACCGACGCCCGAGCCGAACGCCTCCGAGCCGGCCGACGACGCTGAGGGCATGTCCGCGTCCAGCCTCCCCGACGAGCCCGTCGCGGAGTCCCTGAGCTCGGGCGACCTCGCCGCCGCGCTGTCGGCCGCGAAGGCGGACTGGCAGGCCGTGGGCGCGGACACCTCCGGCATCGCGGCGTCGGTCGGTGACCTGTCGGGTCTGGGCCTCGGCTCCGCCTCCGGCAGCTCGATCGTCATCGACACGGATGCCGCCGGCTGGGGTTGGTCGCGGATGAGCCTGGCGACGGTGGTCCGGCACGAGGTCGGCCACGCGCTGGGTCTCGGGCACGGCTCCGGTCTGATGGACGACACCCTCGAGCCGGGCGAGAGCCACGGCGTGAGCGCCGGCCTCCTGCCGCAGCCCGAGCCGGCCCCCGAGCCTGAGCCCGCCCCGGCACCCGAGCCCGCTCCTGAGCCGGCCCCGGCACCCGAGCCCGCTCCCGAGCCGGCCCCGGCACCCGAACCCGCCGGTGACACCGCGACCACCGACAGCCCGGCGCAGACCGACGAGGCGACCACCGAGGTCGTCGTCGACGCGCCGAGTGACGAGTCGGTGGCCTCGGCGCCGGTAGCAGACTCCGCCGTCGCCGATCTCGAGTCCGCCGATACGGCCACCGACCCCGCCACCGCAACAGTCCCCGCCGACGCGACCGACCCGGCCGCGACACTCGACCCCGAGCCCGGTGCTCCGTCGGACGACCCCACCGAGGTCGGGACGGACGCCACTGCGGAAGCGGGCGAGATCGTGGTCGCCGTGGCCGAGCAGGCCGGCGCCGAGGCGCCCGCCGGTGACGCCGTCGACACCCTCGCGGCCACCCCGATCGACGACGAAGCCCTCGCCTTCGCCACCACCACCACCGCCGCCGATCCGAGCGCCGCCGACCAGAGCACCGCGACGACCGTCGCCACCTGGCTGGTCGACGGCGCCACGGCCACCCTGCAGGGCTCGGTGGCCGGTGGGACCCTGAGCTACGACGCCGCGACCGCGCAGTTGGTCTTCACCTCCCCGGGTGGTACCGAGCTCGTGCTCCCGGCCGCCGGGCTCGCCACCGTCGTGGTCACCGCCGCCGATGCCGCGGACCTCACCGTCGATCTGACGGGCTTCAACGCCCGCACCGACGCCGTCCTCGATCTCGTGGTCGACGGCTCCGCCGGCACGCTGACGGTCGTCGGCTCGGGAGCGCCCCTGACGCTGAGCTCGGACTCGTCCCGGCTCGCCGGGCTCCTGCTCTCCGGGCTGCGCACCACCCTGGCGTTCGTGGCACCGCAGCTCGCCGCGATCCTCGACGCAGGCGACGGCTCGGTCCGGCTCACGGGCGAGATCCGGCTGACCGACACCGGCGCCGAGCTCACCATCCGGGCACGCCACATCACCGTCGCCTCGGGCACCACCGTCGACACCCGTTCGGCGGGCCGCTCCGGCGGCATCACGCTGACCGCGTTCGACGAGCGCGACACCGGCGCCTCGGCGTCCGTGCAGGTCACCGGCGCCACGCTGGCCGGCGGGGCCATCACCCTCGAGGCGCAGGCCCGGGCCCTCGGCGGCGCCGCGGCCACGTCGTCGGCCGCCGTCCTGGTCCGCGATTCCCGCCTCCTGGCCGACGGCGACGTGACGCTGTCCGCCGCTTCCGACGCTCGCGCCGTCTCCGCCACGACCGACGGCACGGCACGCCCGCTCGACGCGGCGCTGCTGTCGGCCACCAGCACGGCTCGTGCCGGGATCGACGGCGGGTCCGTCCAGACCCTCGCGCAGCTCATCGTGCAGGCACGCAACACCTCCGCCCTCGCCGGATCCGCCACCGCGGCCGCCGGCCGGGTGAACCGCACCACCAGCGCCTGGCTCGCGGGCGGCGCCGTCGAGTCCGGCGGCGTCACCGTCGACGCCAGCGCCGCCGGCACCCTCAGCCTCGGCGCCTCCGGGACGCCCACCGCCGCGACACTCGCTGCCGCCGGACTGAGCGCCGCGCAGATCGCCGCCCTCGGCCGCGTCGCCCCGCAGACGGGTGCCGTCGCTGTCGGCATCCTGCGCAGCCTCACGGAGGCCGCTGTCACCGGCGGCACGATGACCCTCACCGGCGGGAGCCTCTCGGTCACCTCCTCGGCCACCGACGTCAGCACCATCACCGCCGACGGTGGCGCGCGCTCGGGTGTCGCGGTGCTGCTGGCCGACTCCACCACCACCGCATCCGTCGACGGCACCACCGTCGCGGGCGCCCTGGACGTGACGGTCGCGGCCACTACCACCGAGACGCGGACCGCCTCCGGCCTCGGCGCCACCGCGCTGGCCCTACTGGTGTCCAACGCCGACACCTCGTCGCGGCTCAGCTCGGGAGCCCCGCTGAGTGCGGCCGGCGACGTGGCCGTCTCGGCGCGCCAACTCGTGACCGCCACCGCGACGGCCGACGCCATGGCCCTGCTCCTCGGCACCCACCGCGTCGACGCCCGGGTCCTGAGCCCCGTCACCGCAGCCGGCTCGATCGACATCCTCTCGTTCGACGGGTCCGTCGCGCGGGCCACAGCCCGCCCGGTCCCCGTCGCCGTGTCCGTCCCGACCCTCTCCGACGCTCTGGCCCTCGCCGGCAGCCCGGCCGCCGCGGCAGCCGGACTCGCCGTCGCCGTCGGCGCCGTCCCGGTGAACTCCTTCGCGGCCACCGTCCTCACCACGCGCGTCACCACGCTGGTCCCGCTCGGCGCACCGCTCGCTGCCGACGGCCACATCAGCCTGGCCGCGGTCACCGCGGGGAGCGCGTCGGCGACCGTCACCGGTACGGACAAGGCCGCCACCGGTTCCGCGTTCGCCCTCACCCTCGCCCGCTTCGCCGCCGACGCCACGGTCCTCGCGCCGATGCACACCGACGGCGACCTCACCGTCTACGCGGGCCGCGGACCCCCCGCAGCGGCGCACACGTCAACCACCAGCATCCCCGCCGTCCCCGGCACCGCAGTCCACCTCGTCACCTTCACCGCCACCGTCGAGCAGCCCACGGCAGCTCCGGTCCCCAGCACCACCGTCGTTCCCCCGGCCGGCGCGGTCCTCGTCACCGCAGCCCTGGGTGGCAGCCTCACCGCAGGCGCCGCGACCCTCACCTTCGCCCCCGGCTCGCTCCCCGCCGACGCCTGGATCACCATCACCCCGCGTGACGCCGCCGTCGCCGGACTCCGCACCGCCTCGCTGATCTACGACCTGCGTGCCGTCGACGCCCACACCGGCGCCGAGATCACCACCTTCCGAATCTCGCCGGTCCTCACCGTCGTCGTCGACGATCCGGACGCCCGCATCTGGTACGTGGCGCCCGACGGCTCACTGCAGGCCATCGCGACCACGTCCGACCCCGCCACCGGAACCCTCACCGCCGCGCTGCCGCACTTCTCCGACTACGTCGCCGGCTCACCGCTGGCCACCATCTACGACTACGTCGTGGCCATCGTCACGCAGTACGTCACCACCGGCGTCACCAACCATCCGCTCGGCGACCTCACCTTGGGCGACGCGGTCTCCCTGACCAACGTGCTGCTGTCCTTCGCGATTCCGACCGCCGGGACCGCCGCAGGCCTCTACAACGGCTCCGTCTCGCTCACCGGCGCGCTGGCCCTCGACCTCACCGTCGGCTCCTGGCGGATCACCGCGGGCGCCGTGCTTGCCGGCACCTACGT
The DNA here is from genome assembly GCF_055326215.1 of Tessaracoccus pujii. Taxonomy (NCBI): domain Bacteria; kingdom Bacillati; phylum Actinomycetota; class Actinomycetes; order Propionibacteriales; family Propionibacteriaceae; genus Tessaracoccus; species Tessaracoccus pujii. The sequence continues at coordinate 36,395 of NZ_JBUZNP010000007.1, forward strand.
GCTGACCGACCACGCCCTCGGCGCCGGCACCCTCACCCTGACCATCACCGGCCTCACCGTCACGGTGCGGTCGGGCGCGACCACCGTCGCCACCTTCACCGCCACGACGGCGACCATCAGCCAGTCCGGCTCCAACGTCACCGTCACCGCGACCGGCGTCGGCGGCAGCATCGGTACCGGCCCCGCGCAGCTGACATTCACCGGCGGCGGCAGCCTCACGGTCACCTCGTTCGACGACAACGGCGACATCGCGCTGTCGCTGTCGGTCCCGAGCGTCACCGTCGGCGGCTCCACCGGCGTCACCCTCTCCGCCGTCACCGTCAGCTACGACGGTGTCGCGGGACTCTCGGTCCAGGCCACCGTCGCCGTCACCGTCGGCTCGGTCGTCCTCACCGGCACCGCGACCCTCACGCGCCAGGGCGACGCGTTCAGCCTGGCCGTCAGCGGCCTGGCCGCCACCGCCGGCATCGGCGGCTCCGCCCAGAGCGTCGCCATCAGCGGCGGGTCCGGCACCCTGCTCCTCGGCACCCAGGTCAGCGGGACCATCACCGCCACGATCGTCGCGGCCGGCTACATCGACGCCAGCCTCGCCGGCACCGTCACGTTCGGCGGCGGCAACGTCCGCGTCGCGCTCGCCGCCCGCAACCTCAGCCTCGATCTCGACGGCGGCCTCACCGTCAGCGCCGCCGTCGTCGGGCTCGTCGTCCAGGTCACCCCGACCGGTACCACCTACGCGCTCGACGCCCGCGGCGCCGTCGCGCTGACCGGCTTCCCGGGGGTCGCGGTCAGCGGCGCCTTCGCCGTCCGCGTCAACACGTTCCAGGCCGCCGTCAACGAGACCGTCGTCTTCGCCGACGGCTCCGGCAGCGTGGCCATCACCTTCACCTCCCCCGACGAGATCGCCACCGGGACCACCGCGTACCTCCGGTTCAGCGGCGTCGGCCTCACGGTCGCGGTGCTCGGCCAGCAACTCACCGCGGACCTCGCGTTCACCAAGACCAGCGGCGGCTTCACGGTCAGCGTCACGAACCTCGGCATGGTCTTCTCGGCCGGCGGCGGCACGCTCGCCACGTTCACCGGGACGGGCACCACCAACACCCTGACCTTCGACGACGCCGCCAACACCCTCGCCGCCTCGCTCACCGGCACCCTCACCATCGCGCTCCCCGGACTCGCGTTCAGCGGCAGCCTCAGCCTCGGCCTCAGCACGGCCGGCGACGGGTACGTCAAGATCACCGGCTCGCCGGTCGCGCTGACACTGGCCGGGCAGTCGGTCTCGTTCACCACCTTCGAGTTCGCGCGCGCCACCGCCGACGGCATCACCACCACCCGCATCAAGGCATCCGGCGGCACGCTGACCATCACGGCCGGCACGACGAACCTGCTGTCGGCCGGCGGGATCACCGGCGACCTCGTCCTCACCGCGGCCGGCACCGCGGGCCGCCTCACCGTCGGCACCCTGACGTCAGTCGTCCCCGGCCTCGCCTTCACCGGCGCGCTGAGCCTCGCGGTCAACACCGGCGCGGCGGCCGTCGGCGACCTGCCCGCCGGGCCGTACCTGCGGGTCCAGGCCGGCGCGAGGCTCACCGTCGGCACCCTCGAGCTGACCGCGACCGTGGCCGTCGAGCGCGGCGTCGACGGCGCGGGCGCCACCATCCTGCGCGTCGGCGTCTCCGGCGCCTCCGTCGGCCTTGTGGCCGTGAGCGTCAGCGGTGGGTACGGCGTGCTGCTGGTCACGGCCTCGGGCTTCGCCGCCAGCCTGACCGGCACCGTCGCCGTCGCGATGCCGAACATCTCCCTGACCGGAGCCCTCACCGTCCAGATCAACACCACGGGCTCCTCGGTCGACACCACCATCGCCGTCGGCGGCACCGACCAGAGCCTCGTCCTCCCTGGCGGCGCTGCCTACCTGCGGCTGCACGGCGCCAACGTCGTCATCGACGTCCTCGGGCAGCGCGTCACCGGCACCGTGACGATCGCCCGCGCGACCGACACCACCATCGAAGTCACCGGCGCGTCCGCCAGCTTCGGCGACGGCGCCGTCACCCTGACCGGCGTCACCATCAACCTCACCGCCAACGCCACCGGCCTCTGGGGCAGCGTCAGCGGCACGCCGACGGTCACCATTCCGGGCCTGGCGATCACCGCGGCGGTCACGGTCCAGTTCAACACCGACACGATTGCCCATGACACCATCGCACCCGCGACCGTGCGCGTCGGCGCCGCGACCCTGGCGGCCACGTTCGCCGGCGTCAGCATCACCGGCGGCAGCATCTGGGTCACCCGCACCCCCACCACGCTCACCGTCGAGATCGCCGGCGGCGGCGCTACCCTCGGCCCCGTCACGATCTCCAGCGTCAACGGCTCCCTCAGCCTGCTGCCCGACGGCGTCGCCGGCACCCTCACCGCCTCCGTCACGCTCCCCACCATCGCGGGGATCACCTTCGGCGGCACCACGACCTTCAGCGTGCAGGTCAACACCACGTCGACCATTCAGGGCACCCTGCCGGTCGGCCCCTACCTGCGCGTCGTGATCACCGGCATCGAGGTCACCGTCGGCACCGCCGGGCGCATCACCGGGTCGTTCGCGGTCACCCGGACCGCCACCGAGACCGTCATCGCGGTCACGGGCGTGACCGGCTACCTCGGCACCAGCACCACCGCCTCCCTCGTCGACGGCCAGGGCGTCCTCATCCTCCGCACCGGCGGCTTCGCGGGCTTCGTCTCCGGCAAGGCGGCGGCCAGCAGCAGCGGCGTCAGCGTCAGCGGGTCCGTCCTGCTCCAGGTGAACACCCTCACCACCGCCATCGACACCGTCGTCGACGTCGGCGGCACCGACGTCGTGGTCAAGATCAAGGCGGCCACCTCGGCCAGCACTCCGCTGTTCAGCATCACCGCGACCAACGTCACCGCGTCCATCGGCGACTTCGTCACCATCGAGGGCGACTTCACCTACACCGACTCCGATATCAACGGCCTCCCCGCCCGCGTGCTCGCCGCGACCGGCCTCACCATCTTCCTCGGCCGCGGACCGGCGTACACCCCCGACGGCGGCATCAACCCGCTCGCGGTCGGCGTGCTGCTCACCGACGCCACCCTCGGCCTGATCGAGTTCGGCGCCGGCCACGCGCTGGTCGCCACGGGCACCGTCCGCCTCATCGGCGTCGCCGGGGTCACGGTCACCGGCACCACCAGCGTGCGGGTCAACACCACCGGCCAGGCGGTCGACACGACCATCGAGATCCCCGGCAGCACCAACCCCGGCGTGGCCGTCCTGTTCACCACCAACGCGACGGTCAAGGAGTTCGTCGTCTCCGGCGCCGCGCTCGCGTTCGGCGGCCAGACCCTCACGGGCACCTTCTCGTTCGGCCGGACCCCCGACGACATCACCCTCGGCGTGACGGGCGGCGCCATCGCCCTCGGCGACGCCGTCACCCTCGGCGCCATCACCGGTGGGCTCGTCATCCGGCCTACCGGCATCGCCGGCACCCTCAGCGCCAGCCTCAGCGTCCCCAGCGCCGGGCTCACGGTGCCGAGCGCCTCCATCGCCGTCAACACGTCCGCCACCCAGGTCGTCATCGGCTCGACGACGCTCCCGGCCGGCCCGTACCTGCGCGTCGCCGCCATCGGCGCCTCCCTCACCATCGCCGGCCAGAGCATCCAGGCCGACATCGCGCTGGAGCGCCTCACCTCCGGCGGCGTGCCCACCACGATCATCGGGCTGGGCAACGTCGCGCTGTTCCTCGGTGACGACCGCGGCGACGGCCCCGGCAGCAACGACATCGGCTTCCGCCTCAGTGGCGGCTCCGGCCTCATCGTGCTGACCGCCACCGGCGTGGCGGCACGCATCGAGGGCCAGCCGTCGATGCAGCTCGGTGCCTCCGCGTCCCTGAGCGGCACGGTCAGCTTCGCGATCAACACCACAGCCGCCCGCGTCACGGCCTCCATCGTCGTCGGCACAGAGACCCGCACCCTCGACGTCGCCGCCGGCCCGTACCTCCGCTTCGAGGGCACCGGGCTCAGCCTCATCGTCCTGGGCCAGAGCATCTCCGCGTCCGTCGCCGTCGAGCGCGTCACCGCGCTCACCTCCGGCGGCGCGCCTGATCCCGCCCGCACCGTCCTGCGCATCGCCGCCACGGACGTCACGCTCGACATCGCCGGCATCGTCTCCCTCACCAACGGCACCGCCCTCCTGCTGCTCAGCTCCGCCGGCTTCGCCGGCCGGATCTCGGGCGACATCGCGGTCAACGTCCCGCAGGTCAGCCTGTCCGGCGGCGTCGCCGTCGAGTTCAACACCGCGACGACCGCGGTCAACGAGCGCTTCGTCCTCGGTGGCGTGACGACCTCACTCCTCCTTCCCGAGGGGGGATTCGTCCGCGTCGCGGGCACCGCCGTGTCGCTGACCATCGCCGGGCAGTCGATCACCGCCGACGTCGTCGTCCAGAAGAGCGGAACCGAGACCCGGCTCACCGTCCGCAACGCCCGCGTCGTGCTCGGAGGCGGAACCCCGCTCGTCACGCTCGCGCAGCCCGCGGCTGGCGAGACCGGCGACGTGGCCACCTTCGTCCTCGACACGGTCGGCAGCTACGGCGCCATCGCCGTCGGCGTCAGCGTCGCGGTGTCCGGCGTGTCCATCACCGGCACCGTCACCATCGCCTTCAACACCACCGTCACACCCCAGAGTTTCGCCGGCTCCGGCTGGGCGACGCTCCCCGCGGGCCTGCTCCGCCTCGGCGGCCAGAACTTGACGATCACCGTGCTCGGGCAGAGCCTGATCGCCGACGTCACCCTCGAGCGCCGCACCACCGCGTCGGGCGCCGTCGTCACCCGGATCGGCATCGCCAATGCCCGGCTGACCCTCGGCCCGCTGTCGGCCACCGGCGGGACGGGCCTCTTCATCGTGACCAGCGGCGGCATCGCAGGCGCCCTCACCGTCACCATCGGCGCGGTCAGCACCCCGTTCAGCTTCGGCGGCACCCTCGACCTGCTCGTCAACACGACCACCGCGCGCGTCACCGAGACCCTCGCCGTCGGCGCCGGCACCGTGTCCATCGACGTCCAGGCCGGGCCGTACGTCCGGCTGTCCGGCACCGGCATCACCCTGGGCATTCTCGAGCAGAGCCTCAGCGGCGACGTCGCGTTCGAGCGCGCCACCGCGGCCGGGGCGGACAAGCTCCTCGGCACCACCGACGACACCACGGTCACGCGCATCGCGGTGGCGAACGCCGAGCTCTCCATCGGAGCCGGCACCGCGCGCCTGGCGCTGACCGCCGGCACCGCCCTCTTCGTCCTGCCCACCGGTGGCGGCCTGGCCGGCCGCGTCTCCGGCACGGTCGCGCTGACCGGTGTCGCGGGGGTCGCGATCTCCGGCGCGCTGGCCCTCGAGATCAACACGACCGGGCTCAAGGTCACCGAGACCATGCGGGTCGGCACCGGGAGCGTCACCGTCGACCTCCCCGCAGCCACCGGCAGCTACCTTCGGTTCGCGGGCATCGGCCTCAGCATCGTGATCGCCGGCCAGAGCCTCGCCGCGGACATCCTCGTCACCCAGAGCGGCAGCACGCTGAGCGTGGTAGTCAGCAACGGCGAACTCGCGTTCGGCCCGGCCGGCTCGCCGGTTGTCCGAGCCACCGCCGTCACCGGCACCCTCATCATGACCGCTGCGGGCATCGTAGGCTCGCTGTCGGCCACGATCACCGTGGCCATCCCCGGCGTGACGCTCGGCGGAACCGTCGCCGTCGCCGTGAACTCGGCGCTGGGCACGCTGGCCGTCGACGTGGCCACCGCCACCCTCGTCATCGCCGGGCAGAGCCTCGGCGCCACGAAAGTGAGCATCCGCCGCACCGCCACCGGCGACGTGTCCCTGGTCGTCGACAACCTGACGCTCACCCTCGGCACGTTCGTCAACGTCACCACCTCGCACAACTGGGACGGCACGCTCCTCGTCACCGCCCAAGGCGTCGCGGGATCCTTCAGCGGCAACATCACCGGCGTCTTCACCATCCCCGGCATCACCGTGTCCGGTCAGGTCCGGTTCGCCGTCAACACCAGCCCGGTCGCGGTCCGCCGCCCAGACCTCGGCATCGACGTCCCCGCCGGAGCGTTCCTGCACGTCGAGATCATCGACGGCCAGCTCGCCGTGACCGGCGGCCCCTCCTTCCGCGGCAACTTCCTCATCGCCCGCAGCACCTCCAAGGTGGGGCTGGTCACCAGCACGGTCACCACGATCGCGTTCACCGGCGTGAGCGTGGCGCTCACGCAGTCCGGCGGCGGCTTCTCCGTCACCGAGGGCCAGGGCGCATTCCTGCTGCTGACCGGCGGCATCGCGGGCCTCTTCAGCGGGCGGATCTCCGCCGGCGGCGGCGGACTGTCGGCCGACGCGCAGGTCACCGTGCGCTACAACGGCACCACCGGGACCATCGACCAGACCGTCACGGTCGGCGGCGTGGACATCCCGATCGTCTTCACGGCCGGCCAGGTGGCCGTCGGCACCACGCCCTACGTGTTCGCCCAGGTGTCCGGCGCGGTGAAGATCGGCGACTTCGTCGAGGTCTCCGGCACCTTCGCGTTCGACTCCGCGGGTGGGCTCGTCACGGTCAGCAGCCTCACTGTCTTCGTCGGCCAGGGCCCAGGCTTCATGCCCGACGGCACCACCCTCAACCCGTTGGCCAAGGGCCTCCTCATGACGGGCGTCAGCGGCTCCATCAAGGGCAGCGGCACCAGCCGCGTCGTCGCGATCGCAGGCACCGTGTCCCTCATCGGCTTCCCGGGGCTGACCCTCAGCGGCACCGTCCAGGTCCTCTACAACGAGACCCTCACCGAGCAGGCGCTCCCCATCGGCCTCGACACGGTCACGGTGGCCGAGGGCGCGACCGGTGCCCCGATGATCCTGGTCGTCGGCGACCTCACGCTCGGCATCGCGGGGCAGCGTCTCACCGGATCGTTCGCGTTCGAGACCCTCACCGGCGGCGGCCTCCGGCTGAAGTTCGGCACCGCGGCCCGCGAGGGTGGCAACCCGCTGACCCTCAACCTCGGCGACGGCGTCGTCCTGGCCACCGTCGCCAGCGGCGAACTCGAGTTGACGCCGGCCGGCGTCGCCACCGTCCTCGTGGCGCAGCTCACCCTCAACGCGGGCGACGCGTTCACGCTTACCGGCGGCATCGGCCTGCAGATCAACACCACCGCCACAGCGCGCACCATCCAGGGCCTCACTCTCCCCGCCGGATCCGTGCGGGTGCAGGTCGGCACGCTCACCACGCCCGCGGTCCTGACCATCGGTGTGCAGCAGCTCAGCGGCGTCTTCCTCTTCACCCAGATCCTCGGCCCCGTCCCCGCCGGAGCCCCCGCGGGCACCCAGCCCTCCAGCACCGCCATCATCGCGGCCTCCGCCCTGACCCTCACGCTCGGCACCTCGACGGCCGGCGTCAAGCTCACCGACGGCTCGGCCATGTTCGTCATCGGCGCCGCCGGCGTCGCGGGCCGCGTCCGCGGCACGGTCACCTTCCTGCTCCCGCCGACCAGCCCCGTCCAGTTCACCGGCACGTTCTCCATCGCCGTCAACTCCGGCGCGGCCGTGAACCAGACCGTGGTCCTCGACGGCACCACCGTCGTCCTCGACCTGCCGCTCGGCCCGTTCATGCGGATCGAGGGCACCGGCGTGGCCCTGGAGATCGCCGGCCAGCGCATCACCGGCGACTTCACCTTCACCCAGCAGGGGACCGGCAGCGGCGCCACCACGAGGATCACCCTCGCCAACGCGCGCGCCGCGTTCGGCGACGGCACGCGGGAGTTCGCCGTCTTCACCATCAGCGCCGGGTTCTTCACCATCGACGCGACCGGTGTCACCGGATCCATCACCGGAACCGCCGCCCTGACCGTCCCCGGCGTCGAGCTCACCGGCGGCTTCACCATCACGCTCGCCGCGGCCACCAGCAGCCTGTCAGTCACCGTGACACTCACCAGGCTCGCGGTCGGCGGCTTCGAACTGACCGGCGGCACCCTGCTCTTCACGAGCACGACGGTGGGCGGCGCCCGGGTCATCAACGTCGCCGTGACCGGCATGAACGCGAACTTCGGCGCGCCGATCGGGACGCTCACGTTCAACGGCGCCCTGCTCATCGGCCCGGCCGGCCTCGCCGGCAAGCTCACCATCGTCGGCGGTCCCATCGCGCTCGGCACCGGATTCTCCCTGGCCACCACCGGGCTGACGTTCGAGATCAACCGCGCAACGCAGGCCGTCACGCTCGCCGACGGCACCCGCCTCCAGGCCGGCCCGTACCTGCGGATCGCGGGGGACAACATCGCCCTGCAGCTGGGCAACGTCACCCTCACCGCGTCCCTCGCCTTCCAGCAGGCGACGACGTCGGCAGGCCTGACCCGCACCGTGGTCGCGGTCGCCGCCGGCCGAGTGCAGCTCGGCACCGAGCCCGCCATCCTCACCGGCGTCGACGGCCTCATCGTCATCACCCCCGACGGCATGGCCATGAGCCTCGCCGGGACCCTGGACCTGGGCGCCCTGCTGCCGGCCGGCGTGACCGTATCCGGCGCCTTCTTCCTGCAGATGAACAATTCAGCGGTGCGGGTGACGGAGAGCGTCACCGTGGGGGGCCGCACCGCCGTGCTCGACCTCCAGGGTGGGCAGTACGTCCGCGTGGGCGGCACCGGCATCACGCTGGCGATCGCCGGGCAGAGCCTGAGCGGCGACATCTCCTTTGAGCGCTACCTCGACGGCGCCGTCTACAAGACCCGCATCGTGCTGGCCAGCATCAACCTCAGCCTGGGCGACGGCGTGCTCACCCTCACCGGCGGTGCCGGCACCATCAACCTCACCCCGGCCACTGTCTCCCCGGCGGCCCCGGCGAGCATGGCCACCACCGCGGCCGGCATCACGGGCACCGTCTCGCTCAACGTGCCGGGCGTGGCGCTCACCGCCCCCATGAAGCTCGTCATCGACACCTCAGCCTCGAAGATCGAGGTCAGCACCACGGCGCCGTTGACGCTCGTCGTCGCCGGCCAGCGGCTCACGGGCAGCTTCACGTTCGCCCAGAGCGGCACCGGGGCCACGCGCGTCGTCAAGGTGACGGCCACGGGCGTCTCCCTGTTCCTGGGCGACGACCGGGGCACCACCGGGACCGGCGACGACCGTGGCGTCTCGCTCACCGGGGCCAGCGGCGTGTTCCTCCTGACGTCCGCCGGCATGGCCCTGGACATCACCATCCCGAGTGTCACCCTGACCAACCTGCCCCCGGGCCTGATCAGCCTCCCGGCGTCCGGCCTCACGTTCAGCGTCCAGATCAACACCACACCGGCACCGGTCGCGCTCAGCGGCTCCGGCCTGCCCACCGTCAACCTGCCCGCCGGCCGGTTCGTCCGGGTCACCATCTCCGGCGGCATCACCGTCCTCGGCCAGTCGATCAGCGGCACGTTCCAGTTCGAGCAGGCCACCGGAGCCGGCGCCGACCGCACCCTCGGGACCACGGACGACGTTGCAGTCCTCCGCATCGCCGCCATCAACGTCAGCCTGTTCGTCGGCGCGGCCGGCACCAGCTCCACCGACTTCGTCGGGCTCTCCGTCACGGGCGGCACCGCGCTGCTGCTCATCACGCCCGAGGGCATGGCCGGCACCATCTCCGCCACGGCCGACGTGCGGTTGGGCAACGGCATCGCCGCCCTCGGCGTCACGGTCGCGGTCGCCATCAGCGACATCCGCCGCATCGTCGCGACCAAGCTCGTCGGTGTCGCGGTGGACGAGACCTTCCAGGTGGCGGGGGAGACCCTCAAGCTCACCCTGCCCGCGGGTCCGTACCTCAAGGTCAGCGTGACCGGCCTGGACCTCACCATCCAGGGCCAGCGGCTCACGGCCGACGTCTCCTACGAGCAGATCACTACGTCCGGCGACGGCGACCTCGCCACCACCGCGAACAACGCCACCACGCAGAAGATCCGTTTCGCCAACGTCAGCCTGCGCATCGGCACCCCGGACCGCGACATCGTCGTCGTGCGCGACGGCTCCGGCGCCTTCGACATCATCAGCAAGGCCGCCGACCCCGCGGGCATCGGCGGCATCGCCGGCCGGATCCAGGCCACCGTCGACCTCTTCATCCCGGGCGTCACGTTCTCCGGCACGCTCGAGGTCCGGATCAACACGCTCACCACCACCGACAAGGTCATCGACACCGTCACCGTCAAGCCCGGGTTCCTCGTCGCCGGCCGCAACATCACGGTCGAGGTCATGGGCCAGCGCCTGGTCGGCAACGTCTCCGTGCAGAAGGACACCGCCACCGGCCGCCTCGAGCTGCGGATGGAGAACACGACGCTCGAACTCGGCGACGGCACCCAGTGGTTCGTGCGGGCCACAGTGCTCGACAGCGTCCTGGTGATCGACCGGGCCGGCATCTACGGCGCGCTCATCGCGACCGTCGTGGTGAACCCGGCCGTCGCGCCCGACGTGACCGTCAGCACCGCCATCGCCATCCAGGTCAACAACACCCTCACTCAGCGCATCGTGGACGGCCGAGTCCTGGCGCCCGCCTCGCTGCTCATCCAGGCGGGGCTCACCGGCACGCCCGCGCAGATCACCATCCTCGGCCAGAGCATCAAGGGCGTTGCGCTGTTCGAGCAGCGCACCGCTGCCGCCGGGTCGCGGATCGTGCGGATCGCGTTCACCGAGGTCGACCTCTTCCTGGGCGACGCCGGCACCAACGGGATCGACCCCGTGGGCGGCCGCATCGACGACATCGGCCTGCGGCTCAGCGGCGGCCACGGCGCGTTCCTCATCACGCCGACCGGCATCGCCGGCGAGGTCAGCGGCAGCGTGGCCCTGCAGGGCCTGCCGTTGCGCATCACGGCCACCCTGAACCTGCAGCTCAACACCATCAAGGTCGACGGTCAGCCCGCGGCCGTGAACGAGATCTTCCAGTTCAGCGGCGTCGTCGTGACCACCGAGCTTCAAGGCAGCGGCACCGTCGCCGAGCAGCAGAAGGTGCTCGTGCAGGCCCCGTCGGGCACCTTCACGCTCGCCTACGACGTCAACCTCGACGGCATGATCCAGAGCACCGAGATCACCGCGGCGCTCGCGGTCGGTGCCACTGCGCTCACCGTCCAGAACGCGCTCAACGCGCTGCCCGGGATGAGCCCGGTGGGCGTGTCGGCGGCAACCGGTGGCTACCTCGTCACCTGGACCGCCCTCGGCAACCGGGTGGCCCTTCAGCCGAACGTCAAGGTGCTGGCGCTGCCCAAGGGCCCGTACCTCCGGGTCGCCGCCACCGGCATCACCATCGAATTCGTCGTCCAGGACAACCCCGCCCCCACGGCCGACCAGGTGTTCTTCATCACCGCCGATTTCGCCTTCGAACGCCTCGGCGAGGGACCCACCGCCATCTCCCGGATCGCGTTGGCCAATGTGAGCATCGGCGAGACCCAGGACATCGGCGGCATCTCCGCGGCCAACAACCCGGGCATCGTCTCCGGCTCCGGCTTCATCGTCATCTTCCCGCCCAACGTGGACGTGGCCTCCGGCACGCCCGTCTCGATGACCACCACCGGCGGCGTCGCGGGCGTCATCATGGGCACGGCCCAGGCCGCCGGCGGCGGCGTCACCGCAGGCGGGTCCGTGGGCTTCATCTTCAACACCACCGGAGCCAACGTCGACCAGTCCATCGTGGTGGGCGACGAGACGCTGACCGTCAAGGCCACCGCCGCGCAGACTTTCGCCTTCATCGCCCAGGACATCGAGGTCACCTTCGGCAACGTCCTCGAGATCCGCGCCGGCCAGTTCGTCATCGACGGCAACTCGTTCTCCGGCGCCGGCCTCGAGATCTTCATCGGCTCCGGCCCGCTCCGGCGCAACGGCGTCGTCAATCCGGACGCGATCGGCCTGCTGATCAAGAACGCCTCCATCGTGTTCCTGCGCGACGCCGGAGGGTGGGCGATGCGCGCCACCGGCACCATCGGCCTGCTGGGCCTCGACGGCCTCGGCATCAGCGGCACCGTCACCTTCGAGGTCAACACCTCCACCAACGCGCTGAACCCCGGCACGCTGGGCAGCCTCACGGGCAACCTCGAGGCCGGAGCATTCAACCTGCTCGCCACCGGCGTGCAGATCACCGCAGCCAACATGGTGACCCTGTCCGGCGCCCTGCGGATCAGCCGCCAGCCCAACGGCACGCTGGACCTCGCGCTGCTCAACGCCGTGGTCACCGTGCGGATCGACACCACCAACATCGTCAGCCTCGCCGGCTCCGCCACGTTCACCATCTCCCCGTTGACCGGGTTCCAGCTGGGTCGCTTCACCGTCACCGACTTCAAGCTGTTCCCGACCGCGCCCATCGCCGCGCCGACTGCCGCCATCCCCGTCCTGGTCACCGGCAATCTCATCACCCCGGTCCGTGGAACCGTCGCCTCCGGTGTCACCGCGTTGACCGTGCAGTACACCACGTCGTCGGGCCGCATCAGGACGTCGTCGGTCAACGGCGACGAGCTCGAGGTCCTGGTCAGCGGCAGCACCACCCCGCTCGTCCTCAGCACACCCGTGGCGGCGGGGCTCAACAGGTGGACCTACTCCCTCACCCTGCCCGGCGGAACCTCCGTGGTCAGTGTCCGGTTCATCGCGGGCCGCGTCATCGCCGAGGCCGCGACCAGCCCGTTCGCCGAGATCGGCACCCTGCTGGGCTCCGTCGAACAGTTCTACACGTTCCAGGCCACCGGGACCCAGACCAAGCCCGGCCCGATCGCGTCGCTGCCCGCCGCCACCATCAGCGTGCAGCAGCTCAACGCGCAGGGCTACCTCGACGTCACCTACACCTCCGTGGCGAAGGACGCGACGGACAAGGTTCTCCCCATCGACAAGGACTTCCTCGGCAACTCCAGCCTCGCACCGTTCACGATCACCGGCCCCGTCGGCGACCTCAAGTACACCAGCGGCACCACCCCCGACGTCCTCGGGGCACCCGTCCTGATCGCCGGCGGGACCCCCGGCGCGACCTCGGTCACCTTCCGCTACTTCCTCAAGGACAAGACCCCCACCAACACCCTGGGCCTCTTCTCCGGCGCCGGCACCGTCACCATCCAGATGCTCGAGGGCCGGTCCCGCAGCATCGACGGCGGCACCTACGTCTACAACCAGGTGCAGACCCTCGCGCTGACCCTGAGCACCGCCCCGATCGGCGAGAAGACCACCGATGGGCCGATGACCATGGGGCCGCTGACCCTGCAGGGCCCGACGGTGGGCCTCGGCGGATTCGGCTTCTCCAACAGCAAACTGGTTCTCTCCGTCACCCTCGGCGTCCAGCGCGCCTCACTCGCCTTCGGCGGCGACCCGGCCACCCCGGGGCAGCAGACCGCCGCCCAGACGCAGTCCGGCGTCACCGTCGACCTGCTCGGCCTGCTCGGCTCCTTCGAGATCGCCGTCGACGTGTTCGGGCTGCTCGGCGGAACCGTCGACATCGCCCCCACCGGCAAGTGGAACATCCAGATCGCCTCCCTCGACGCGCAGATCCCGAAGGTCGCGCGGCTGCAGGCCACCGGCATCCGGTTCGGCTACGACCCGAAGGCCGACGCCACCCAGGAGATCATCCGGATCAACACCGCCACCATCACGTTCCCGAGCTTCGGCGTCACCGGCACCCTGCGCCCCTATGACCCTGCGCTGAAGTCCAACATCAGCCGCAACAACGACGCCACCCTCACCGCCGGTCAGATCCCCGGCCTCACCATCTTCGGCAACGGCTTCCGCCTCGGCACCGCCGAGCTTGCCTACGGGCTGCCCGCCATCCCCGACGGGAACGCCGTCACGCCCACCTCGGCGGACAAGAAGATCACCTTCGGCGGCATCCTCGAACTCGACGACATCCGCATCGGCATCTCCGGCCTCGACGTCCGCTTCCCGGTGGCGGGCGTGCCCACCACCGACGGCAAGGCCGGCTTCACCGGCATCATCTACATCGCCACCGGCGGCGCGAAGCTGTTCCCCGGCAAGTCCTTCGGCGCCACGCTCACCGACCGCAACACCGCCGACGACAAGCGCCAGGACGGCACGCCCGACGACGAGGCGTTCCGGATCGCACTGAGCTTCACCAACGGAGTGGTGGACAGCTTCCAGCTCACCGTCGACACGCTCGAGATCCGCCTCGGCACCTACGTGACCCTGACCGCCCGCGACTTCCGCCTCGACACCGGCGCCACCGGAACCCAGATCATGGCCAGCTTCGGCTCCGTGGGCGCCAAGGTCACCATCGGCTCCCTGCAGCTCAGCGGCGAGGGCCGCAACTTCGCCATCCTCGGCAACGGGTCCTTCGACGCCCTCCCCGGCTTCGGCGTGTTCATCTCCATCGGCTCGGCCACCGGTGAGAGCTTCAAGTGGCCGTCGTTCCTGCCCGTGAGGATCGACGCGATCGGCATCACCTGGGACGACGTCGAGCGCCGCCCGGCCGACTTCGTGCTCATCCTCTCGGCCAGCGTCACCGGCATCCAGGGCCTGCCCGGCGTGCAGGTCACCGGCGCCATCCAGGGCATCCGGATCCAGCCGTCGCTGCTCGCCGAGGGCAAGTTCCCGATCATCGGCCTCGACGCCCTGGCCGTCAGCGTCAAGGGCAAGATGTTCGGCGGCGACGTGTCGGCCAGCCTGGTGGGCGGCATCCTCAAGCTCGACGCCACGCACAACATCATCGGTGTGTTCGACACCACCACCGCGGTGGCCCAGCGCATCTTCTACTTCGGCCTCGAGGGCAGCATCTCCATCGCCGGCCTGGCGGGCTTCGGCATCCGCCTCGGCCTGTCCGAGCTCGGCCCGCTGGCGGTCGCGATCTCCGCGAACGTGCCCGGCGGCATCCTGCTCGAGCCGAACTCCGGCCTGTCCATCAACGACTTCTACGGCGGCGTCGAGTTCTTCACCACCCTCCCGTCGATCGAGGACCCGTTCGCGCTGCGCTCGTCGGCCTTCCAGCTTCCCACCGTGCTCACTGCCGACCAGTGGCTGGCCAACCTCCAGACCCAGGTGGCGAACCAGGCCAAGGCGCTCGCTGCTGATCCGAGCAAGAGCGGGTTCGCGGCCGCGTTCACCTCGCCCATGGTGATCACCGGCTCGGCCAAGATCTACTCCATCTACACCTCCCAGGCCGTGTTCAACGGGCAGGTGACCGTCAAGATCTCCACCGACGGCAAGTTCCTCGTCATCGGCAAGCTCAACTTCGCCGCGGACAACATCTCCATCAGCGGCCGCCTCTACGCCGACCTGTCCAAGGTGGCCACCGGCAGCGTCGTCATCCTGTTCCTCGCCGACATCCCGGACCAGGTGCGCCTGCTGACGCTCTACGGCAAGCTCAAGATGGGCTTCCGCAACTCCTCCGGCCAGGAGGTCACGTTCGACGTCGCCACCCTGCCCGACCCCGTCGCCACCGCCACCGCGCCCACCGTCACGCTCGGCGCGCCGTCGGTGAGCGGCGGCACGGTCCAGCACTCCGTCATCAACCAGGCCGGCACCAAGTACGTCGACGTCGTCTACACCCCACCGCCGGGCGCATCCCTCAACGCGGCCAGGATCCTCGACGGCACGACGACCTTCACCCTCCCCGGCCGCACCGTCACCGTCGTGCCCACGGCCATCGTCTCGGTCACCACCGCCGACGGCATCGCGTTCGTCCCGCTGCAGCTCGACGCCACGGGCGCCTACGCCACCCGGCCCGACGGCACCCGGCTCAACATCCTGGCCAGGGCCGGCATGACTGACGACGCCCTGCGCCTCGCGGCCGTGCAGGCAGGCGGCATCACCCGCTTCCGCTACGACATCGGCTCCGCCGACCTCGCCCTCGGCACCTGGACCCTCACGTTCGCGGCCGGCACCGTCCGCAACGCCGACGTCACCACCCCCTCCGGCACCACTACCGGCGCGGGCAACGCGCTCACCACGCTGACATTCGCGGTCGTCGGCACCACGGCCACCCTCGCCAACCCGACGCCGAGCGCGGCCATCGACATCAACGTGCTCAACGGCCGCGGCTGGATCGACATCACGTTCACCAAGCCCGCCCTGTTCACCATCGACCCCGCCTCCATCACCGACCTCGCGCCCGAGTTCACGCTCGGCGGCGCCGGGGTCGGCACGGCCCGCCCCGATGCCGGACAGGCCCCGTCCCTCACCGGCAGCACGTCGACGACGATGACCTACCGCTACTGGCTGACCGGCCGGTTCGCGGCCACGGGCGACGTGACCGTCACCTTCCTCCCCGGCTCCTGGTCCTTCATCCTCACCCTTACCACCGCCCTGACCGTCACCGACGCCCCTGATGAGACCGGCGCGGGCAGCGTGGCAGTGCGGTTCCCGACCGGCGGCCAGGCGGGCGTGCCCGTCGGCTTCACCGTCGACCCCGACTCGGTCATCTCGCGCCTCAACGGCTTCAGCTTCGGCGGCACGGGCTGGGTCCTCACCCGCAACACCGCGGCCGCCATCACGGCCACCGACGTGCCCGGCGAGTTCCGCATCCCCGTCACCGTGACGACGGTGGGCTCGGGTGCGCTGACGGCGGCGCTCACCGCCGCGCAGGTGAGCTACACCGGGACGGTCACCGCCGGCTCGCAGGCCGGTCAGGTGATCACCGTCGCGCCTCGCACGTTCATCGACGTCGACTACACCGAGCCCGGGTCGGGCGTCTCGCTCGACGTCGCCACCATCCTCGACCTCGCGCCCGAGTTCGACCTGTTCGGCGGCGGCCTCGGCACCATCCAGCTCGACCTGTCGCGGCCCACGGTGCAGCTCACCGACGGCCTTCCCTCGGGCGTGCTGCGCTTCCGCTACTGGCTGACCGGCGCCTTCGATACCGGCTTCGCCGTGTCGCTGCTGCCGATCGCCGACAGCTGGGGCTACCGCGCCGCGACCGTAGCGCTGTCCGGTGGGTCCGTCAGCATGACCGCCGGGCAGGGTGCCAAGTCCCAGACCCTGAGCTTCACCCTCCCCACGGCGCCGACCGGGTACTCCTACGACGCCGACACCATCCGCAGCGCCGCCTTCCTGGCCAGCCTCACCTTCACCGCGCCGTCGGGATGGACGGTCGTCGTCGACCCGAGCGGGACGATCGGGCTGAGCGGGCTGACGCTCACCGTCCCCGTCCACGTTTTCCGCGACGATCCCACCCTTGCCGGGGGACCCGTCTCGGTGAGCCTCACCGCCATGGGTATGCCGGTCCTGGCCGCCACCGCGGCAGGTCTGCTCACGACGTCGATCGTCGGCGAGACCCGCAACTTCGTCGACGTGCCGCTCACGCCGCCGACCGGCATGACCATCAAGCTCACCAGCATCGGCACCGACGACATCACCGTCACGGTCAACGGCACGCTCGTCACGATCACCGGCGCGACCTACCTCGGCACGATCGACGGGGTGGTCTGGGTCCGCTACACGCTCGGGACCACGTTGCTCGCCAGCGACGCCGTCGTCGTCCGCGCCGCCACCAGTGGCGGCTGGACCCTCGTGGCCGCGGGCGGCGCCGAGTCCGCCTCCACGGCTGCGGCACCCGCCACCGGCACGCAGGTCGGAGTGCCCGCCGACGTGACCTTCGGCACCGGCACCGGAACCGCCGTGGTCCGCAGCCGCACCCAGACCTACCTCGACGTCACCTACCTCCCGCCGATCAACCCGACCACCAAGCTGCCGTACGCCATCACGGCCGGCTCGATCGGGTCGAACGACTTCACCATCAGCGGTGCGGGCTCGGGTGCAGGCCTCACGTACCTCTACGCGGCGGACCTGGGCGGAAACACTTGGCGCTACATGTTCGAGGGCACCTTCGTCGCGGGCCAGGTCATCATCACCTTCCAGCTGGCCAACGTCGAGGACGGCTCCGGCCGCAGCCCACCCGCCGGCACCACCACGCAGCAGACCTTCCGGGTGGTCGGCGCGACGGCCGACGTCGTGCGCACCGTGCCCATCGTCGACAATCCGGAGACCGTCGAGGTCGAGTCCGGCGAGACCACCCAGCCGGTCAACGGGGCCACCATCGGCCGCGACCGCCTCAACACCCTCAAGTACCTCGAGATCCGCTTCGCCGGCACCTCCGGCTTCGGAGTCGACCACACCACCATCAATGGCGACGAGCTCGAGTTCCGCGCACCCGACGGCACCCTCATCGCCCTCGGCGCCCCCGTCCGCGTCGGCACGTCCGACGTGTACCGCTACAGCTTCACCGCGACCCTCGGTCTCGGCAAGTACACCGTGACGTTCCTCGCCGGGCGCTTCGCCGACCTGGGCGGCAACCTCAACGCCGCCGAGACCGAAGAGCTCATCCTGGCCGCTCCCACCTCGGCTCCCGCCAACCCCGGAGCCGGCTCCGTCGTGGACGCCAAGGACCTCGAAGGTCGCGGCTGGGTGGACATCACCTTCGCGAACTTCCCCGGCACCGTCGCCGTCGACCGCGCCACGATCACCGACGCCGACGCCGAGATCACCATCAACGCCGGCGGGAAGGAACTCACCGTCATCGGCGCGGCCATGTGGCTGGGCGGCAACACGTTCCGTTACTTCTTCTTCGGCCACACGTCGGGCGACCTCGCCATCACGTTCATCGACGGCTCGTGGAGCAGCGCGCAGGGCACGCTGTACGCCGCCGCCGACCACACGGCGCCCACGCCCGAGTCGAACCTCACCGCCGCCGTCATCCTGCCGCGATTCTGGGTGTCGGTCCGCCTCGCCCCGACCTTCGGCACCACCGTCAACACCTCGACGCTGGGCTCCAACGACCTGACGCTCAGCGGCGCGGGCCTCACCGGCCTCAGCTTCGTCGACGTCTGGTTCGGCGCCGACAACGCCAACGGCAGCGGCCTGGCCTACTACTCGTACACCAAGACCGGCACCATGGCCGCCGGCACCCTGACCGTCACGCTGCACGCCGGTGCCTGGGCCGATTCCGCGGGCAACCTGGCCGAGGGCTCCGCGCAAACCATCAAGGTCATCGAGCAGGGGCAGTCGTTCTTCATCGAGCTGTCCGGCGGCATCCTGCTGCAGGCCGCCGAACTCCTGCCCGAGCCGCTGCTGCACATCACCGCCGAGGTCGTGCTGGAGATCGACTTCAACCGCAAGTCGTTCATCCTCACGTTCCAGGGCCAGATCTCGGTCTACGGTCTCGGCACCATCGGCGCCACCGCCGGCCGCTTCGTGCTCGTGATCGGCACCTCAACCGCCAACCCGATGCATCCGATCCCGCAGCTGTGGGGCGTGGCCAGCATCGAGACCAACTTCTCCGGCCTGGAGAAGTACGGCCTGTTCCTCGGCGGGTCGGCGCAGCTGCGGATGAACCTCACCAACGAGGTCAAGACCGAGACCCTGACCCTCAAGGGCGTTGGCCCCGGCGGCAGCGACCTCACCGACACCTTCGTGCTGCAGCCGTTCAGCTTCGGCTTCCAGATCGTCGGCCAGCTGGTCCTCAAGCCCGGCGGCACCGAGCTGATGCGGGTCCAGGGCGGCGTCTACCTCAACATCTCCATGGGCTCGAACCCGCGGATGGACATCTTCCTCACCGGCACGCTGTCGTTCGGCTCCGGATCCGCCCGCCTCGAGTACGGCTCGGTCACCGGCGTGCTCATCCTCGTCGCCGGCACGCGCAACGGCCTCCCGTTCTTCGGCGTTGCGGGCAGCATCAAGGTCTCGAGCGGCGTCGGCATCGGCCTGCCCGACGTCGGCACGCTGTTCTCCGCCAGGGGCTCGGTCTCGGTGATCTTCAACACCACCATGGCTGAGCAGTCGTTCACGGTGCCGACGGCGTTCCTGCCGCTGCTGCTGCCCGGCCAGTCGCCCACGTTCATCATCCCGGCGTCGGCGCCCGGACTCGACGGCCAGCCCATTCCAGGCGCGCTCCCGAGCGTGTACATCACCGCGATCGTCGAGGCCGAACTCACCATCGGCGGCATCCTCACCCTGACCGGCATGATCAAGCTCACCGCGGGCGTCAACGCCGAGGGCGCGTTCATCCAGATCGAGGGCGCGGTCGGCACCACCATCCAGTACCTCGGCGCTCTCACGGGCAGCCTCTATCTCGCGGTCTACATCGGCCCGCGCACGGGGATCGTCGGCCGCGTGCAGCTCACGCTCGGCGCCAACTCCATTCCGGGCGTCAGCCTCAACGGCCAGTTCCTTCTTGAGATCAACAGCTTCGCCACGCAGCAGACGATCCAGACCTACGAGCTGGAGACCGCCAACGTCGGCGGGCGCCAGGTGTTCGGCGGGTTCAAGCGCGTGGGCGGCAACCTCGTGGTCGCCAACGAGACGCTCGGCGTCGTCGCGGGCTTCCGCATCGAGATGTACGGTTCGGTCGTCATCAGCAACGCCCTCGACATCTTCGGGCACGTCGTCTTCACGCTCAGCTCGGGTGGCATCACGCTGGTGGTCAACGGCAGCGCCACGCTGCCCATCCTCGGCACCCTGTCCATCGTCGACTCCGGCTTCTCCATCACCTCGAAGGGCCTGGTCGCGCGGATCGACATCTCGCTGAACTCGAACTTCGGCGCCTCCATCGACCTCGGGTTCGCCGCGTCCGCGCTGCTGGAACTCAACACCACCGGTGCCGACGCCGTCCTCGGGTCGACCACCGTCAAGCCGGGCCTCAAGCTGCGGATCGAGGGGTCCATCAACTTCCTCGGCTTCGCCAAGGGCAGCGGCTTCGCCGAGATCCGCCTCGGCGGCGGCTCCTTCGTCATGGCCTTCGGCGTCGCGTTCGACCTGGCCGGCTTGAAGTTCTCCGCCAACGGCATCGCGGGCATCTACAGCGACGGCGTGGTCATGCGCGTGTCCGTCAGCGCCTCGGCGGACGCGTTCGTCTTCAGCCTGAGCGCGTCTGGAACGCTGTCGCTCAACACCACGGGTGAGGTTCGAGAGGGAGTCGAGCAGGGCTTCAAGCTGGAGATGACCGGATCCGTCACCCTGCTCAAGTTGTTCAGCTTCAACGCGGGCTTCACCATCGAGGTGGGCCGCCCGCGGCCCTGCGTGGAGAACGTGCCGTGCACCTTCCAGGAAGGCTCGTGGTACCTCAACGCCTATGCCAGCCTCGACTTCTTCGGCTTCAACCTCAGCGGGTCGATCTTCCTGAGCTCCGAGGGCGATTTCAGCCTCAAGCTCTCCGGTCGGATGCAACTGGGTGGCAGCTTCATGGGCATCCGCGGCAGCTTCTCGCTGGAGGTCTCCTTCCTCAAGCACCAGGACGCGTGGGGAATCACCTACTACACGCTGTTCATCGGCGGCTCGGCGAGCGTCGAGGTGTACTTCGACTTCAAGATCTTCGAGATCAGCCTCGGTGTGGGCCTCGAGTTGTCGGTCAGTGCCGACTCCCGCGAAGCCGACATCAACGGCGACGTGCCGCTGAAGTTCCGCATCACGGTGCGGTTCAAGGTCCTCGGCTCGTGGTACTCGCGCAGCGACACGTTCACCATCGGCACCGTCCGGTTCCCCGTCACGCCCTACCTGGCCAGCAACGGACGGACCGACTATCTGGCCGACCCGGACACCTCCGGTACCTACCGCAACCTGCGCGCCTGGGAGGCCAGCGACACCCAGCTGTACCTCAACGTCGGCGCGCTGCCTCAGCGGCAGGCCCGCAACGTCTCCGGAACGGTGGAGAACGAGACCGTCCTCATCGAGCAGCTCGGCAACCTGGACGGCAACGGGCGCGCCACCATCCAGATCACCGCCTTCGGCTACACCAGGACGTACCTGCACGTGGCCCGCGTCTACGGCTACTTCGGCAGTGGAGTCGACTCGGTGACCGTGGACGCGAGCGTCAAGATCCCGGTGCTGCTCGACGGCGGAGCGGACAACGACACGATCGTCCTCGCCGGCTCCCCGGCCGCGGCACTGCCATCGGGCACACCGTCCAGCGACTCGGCGTTGTGCGCCACCAACCCGTCGACCTTCGCCGGCAGCATCCTCTGCGGCGGCGACGGCGCGGACCGCCTCACGGTGACGAACTTCGCATCCGCAGTGGTCGACGGCGGCGGTGGCGATGACATCATCACCCAGACAGGCACAGGCACTGTCCGGTTCTACGGCGGCGCGAACAACGACACCCTCACCGGAAACACGCCCAACGCCAAGCTGTACGGCGACGGCGGCAACGACACCCTGCAAGGCCCGGCCGCGCTCTACGACGGCGGCGCCGGCGACGACCTCATCCGCGCCACCCACGCGATCTTCGCCAGCCCCGAGACCCGCCCGATCGTCGGCGGCGACGGCACCGACACCCTGGAGCTGCTCCTCACCGACGGCAGCGACACCTACACCATCACCAACCCGTCGACGAACCTGCTCCGCCACACGCTCGGTGGCACCACCAAGGAGTCCTTCGACATCGAGCGCCTGAGCCTCGACGCATCCGCCGGATCCGACGTCATCACGCTCAACAACATCAACGGCAACAGCTCCGGCCTCACCAGCATCGAACTCCAGCTCGGTGGCGGCGGCCTCGACGTCGTCAACGTGCTCGGCTCCACCGGTGCCGACAGCTTCACCCTCGGCACGCACGTGGGCGTCTCCACCGGCACCCGCACCACCGTGACGCTGGCCGGCTCTATCGGCTACACCGTCTACATCGCCGGTGGCGTGCGCTCTCAGGGCGACCGGCTCGTCGTCCGCGGCATGGCCGGCAACGACACCATCGACGCCTCCGCCGTGACCGTCGACCAGCTGGCGCTCATCCTCGACGGCGACGACGACTCGACCGTCGGGACCGTCGGTGACGGCAACGACGTGCTGATCGGCTCGCGGTTCGACGACGTGTTCTTCCTCGGCGGCGGCAACGACACCGTGACCGGCGGCCTGGGCCGGGACACCTTCGACGACGAGGGCGGCACCAACACGCTCGTCGAGTCCTTCGAGGGCGTGGACTTCGGGCTCTACGACGACGTGTTCATCGTCGGCATCGTCGCTGGCCTCGATTTCGCGGCGGGCGCCGTCGTCGAGGCCCTGGACGACCAGTTCGCCTTCGTGCGGCTCACCTCGACCGGCGACCGCGCCACCACCATCCTCGTCGGCGACGTCGACGGCCGCGTCAAGGTCGGCACGCTGACCTACGAGGTAGACCCGTGGACCCGCACCGCGTTCCTCGACCCCGGGCTCGGCAACGACCTCGTCCGCATCGAGCTCACCGGCTCCACCGGCCTCGCCGTCCACGTCCAGGGCTCCGCCGGCACCGACCGCGTCGTCGTTCAGGGGACCACCGCGCCCGACGACCTCATCCTCGACGTGGTCAGCAGCCCGCCCACCGATACGCACGCCAACCGGATCCGGCGCGTTTCCTTCGCCACCGGCACCATGAGCACCATCGGCACCATCACCTACGGCGGCGTCGAACTGGTCGAGATCAACACGCTCACCGGCGGCGACCGGATCGCGATCCGCGCCCTCCAGGTGGAGACCCTCCTCAACACCGGCGAGCACACCGATACCATCGCGGTCGGCTCGAACGCGGCCGGCGCGGGCACCACGGGCAGCGTGTGGACCAACACCGGCGGCACCGTCGACGCCGTCGACGCCAAGCTCACCGTCATCGGCGGCACCGGCCCCGGTGCCATCACCGGCAACGACCTCCTCGCCGTCGACGACACCGGCGACACCACGGCCAACACCGGCGACCTGACCTCCACGCTGATCACAGGCCTCGGGATGGCCGTCGGCATCACCTACAGCGGCGTCGAGTTCCTCACCATCGACCTCGGCTCCGGCGGAGACACCTTCACCATCCACAGCACCCACGCCGGCAGCACCGCTCTCACCACCCGCAACGGCGCCGACCTGGTCGTCGTGCGCAGCGTGGCCGGCATCACCACGGTCCACACCGGCGACGACGACGACATCGTGCGCATCTCCTCGACGCTCACCGGCGTCGGCGGCGACCTGGTCGGCATCACCGCACCCCTGACGATCACCGGCGGCCTCGGCACCGACACCCTCTACCTCGACGACGCCGGCACCGTCCTCGACCGCATCGGCGTCCTCACCGGCACCAGCGTCTCCGGCCTCGGCATGACCGGCGGCTCCCCGAAGCCGAGCCTGGTCCAGGTCGTCAGCGTCCTCGGCGCCGTCGACGGCCGCTTCGCCCTCAACGTCGCGGGTGTCGGCACCACCGGCCAGCTGGCCTTCGACACCTCCGCCGCCCGCATGCAGGAACTGCTCGGCAACCTCGTCGGCCAGAACAACGTCCGGGTCACCAAGGCCGGCGGGCGCTGGACCGTCCAGTGGACCGGCACCCTCGCCGACACCGCAGGATGGGGCCACACGCTCACCGTCGTCCCCGTGACGGGCTACCCGCTGCTTCCCGCCACCGTGGCGCCCAGCGTCCTGCGGATGACCGACGGCCGAGTGGACTACTCGCTGTTCGAGACCCTCGACCTCACCCTGGGCTCCGGCAGCGACGTCCTCAACGTCGACAGCACCCACGCCGGTCTCACGAAGGTGCACGCCGGCCCCGGCGACGACCGCGTCAACATCGAGTCCCTGTCCGGCACCACCGTCATCGAGGGCCAGGCCGGCAACGACTGGCTGCTCGTCAACGCAGTCCCCGGCCCCGTCGGCAGCAATCCGATGAACGGCCAGCGCCTGACCCTCGACGGCGGGGCCAACTCCGACAACTACCTGATCGACCTGTTCGGTGTGGGGAACAGCCGGATCGACGTCATCGACGTGGCAGACGGCGGCACCAATGTCCTGGCCGTCAACGGGTCCAGTCTGGACGACACGTTCCTGTTCCGCCGCGGGATGATCGCGCAGCTGTCCAACCGCGCCTCGGGCAACTGGTTCATCGACGCCGAGATCGTCACGTATGGCGCCACCATCACTGGCGGCGTGCTCGTGGACGGTCTGGCGGGCGACGACGCCTTCGCCTTCGACGACACCTCGTCGGTCCTCACCGTGACCGGTGGCTCCGGCAACGACGTGTTCCGCTTCGGCCAGCTCTACACGGGCTATGCGATCACCGCCCCCACACCCGGTACCGTGCAGGCGCACCTGGGCTTCGGCGACTTCTCCCTCCCGACATCCGCGACGGCAGACCCCGCCTACTTCACCGAGCACTTCTTCGCCTCCACCCGAGGCTGGCTCACCAACGGCGTGTCCTTCACCGCGCACGTGTACGGCGGCTCGGGCGACGACGTGTTCGAGGTGTTCCGCAACGTCGCCACCCTGAACCTCTACGGCGAGGCCGGGGACGACACGTTCATCATCCGGAGCTTCGTCCACGAATCAGAACTCACGGCGCTCGACGCCGGCGAGGGCCGCAACTTCATCCAGTACGCCTCCAACGCGCCGGTCAACATCGACGGCGGCTCCGGCTTCGACCTGGTGGTCCTCATCGGCACCGAGTTCAACGACGTCTTCGTCATCACGGCGGACGGTGTGTACGGCGCCGGCCGCGTGGTGCGCTACGTCAATGTCGAGCGCGTCGCGATCTACGGCATGGAGGGCGACGACGTGTTCCACGTGCTGTCGACGAACCCGGCCGTCGAGCTGTCGATCTACGGCGGACTCGGATCCGACCGGATCGAGATCGGCGGCCAGGGCGTGGCTGTCCAGGCCGACGACCTCCTCGGGCACACCGGCCTGATCAGGCACTCGGTGGAGAGCACCGTGAGCGCGTGGACCGGCATCCCCGTCGACGGCATCGCCGCCGAGATCATGGACAACGACGAGCCCACCGTCGTGGTGGCGCCGGCCGGTGGCCAACTCGTGCTTGTCGAGGGCGAGGAGGGCGTGCTCCTGGTGCGTCTCGCCTTCACGCCGACGTCGAACGTCCTGGTCACCCTGGTTGGGCCTGCGGTGAACCCGCTGTCGCAGAGCCGCTCCCGCGCCCTCGAATTCTGGAACGGCAGCACGTGGGAGACGTCCATCACGCTCACGTTCACAGGGACCGCGCAGCAGGAGGTCAGAGTCCGCGCGACGCAGGATCTGGCGGCCGAGGGCGAGCGCATGCACCCGATCGACGCCATCGTCACCGGTGGTGGCTACGACGGCGCCCTCGTCGCGACGACCTTCGTCCGCGTGCTCGACGACGACGCTCCCGAGGCGGCCGTGGTCGAGCCCGACGGTGGGCTCAGCGTGGTCGAACCCACTGGCGGCATCGGCGGCACCACCGCCACCTACGAGGTCCGGCTGACCCAGCGGCCCCTGGCCACCGTCACCGTCCTGGTCAGCGCGCCCGACGGGCTGCAGTTGTCGCTCACCGGTTCGGGCTGGTCTGAGACCCTGACGCTCACCTTCACCACGGCCAACTGGGACACGGCGCAGACGGTCCGTGTGCGCGCCGTGGACGACACCGCCGTCGAGGGCCAGCAGGTTGCCGCCATCACCGCAACCGTCACCTCCGGCGACGCCATCTCCGGCGCAGTGACGGGCCTGGGTGCGGTGCCGAACGAGTTCGCCTTCGCCTCCGGCCTGGCCGACGGCGTGCTCAAGGGATACCTGATCGTGCTCACCAGCGGCGATGGCGCGGGCCAGGTCCGGCGCATCTGGCGGAACACGGCCACCACCATCGAGATCGAGGGCGAATGGGACGTGGCGCCCGGCACGGGAGACACGTTCACCATCCTCGGTTACACCGCGCCCGCGACGAGCACGCAGATCGTCGGGACCGTGACAGCCATCTCCGGCGACCACCGCACCGTCACACTCAGCGGCGTCACGCTGCCCACCGTCAACGGCGGCCTGGCCGGGGCGCTCCTGCGGCTCGTGGGGGCCAACGGAACCGCGACGTACCGCACCATCGCCTCCAACACGGCCACGACCATCACCGTCATCGACGCCTGGGCATCCGACACCTTCACTCTCGGCGTCAGCCAGGTCTACGTGGCGGAGCTGCTCGGTGCCATCGTGCCCAGGGCCACGGTGCTGGTGCACGACGGCGACACCCCGGGCGTCGTCATCGCGCCCGTCGGCGGCGACATCCGGCTCGTCGAGGGCGCCACCGGTAGCCAGTTCGGCGCCACCGGCCAGTACACCGTGCGTCTCAGCACCGCCCCCACAGCCGATGTGACGGTCACGATCCAGGCCATCCGCTCGTACACGTACGGCGGCGACTGCTCCACCTCCGATGGCTGCTACGAGATCCAGCTCGAGTTCGTCCTGGGCTCCGGCCAGAGCCTCGACGGCGACGGCAATCTGGTTCTCACGTTCAAGCCCACCAACTGGTTCAAGACCCAGACCGTCACGATCCGCGCAATCGACGACACGTACGTCGACGGTGGCCTCGTGCAGGAGTTCGCCGACTCGGCCCGCCGCACCCACCTGATCCAAGGCCCGCTGTACGTCTCCGGTGGCGACGACCCGCATCCGCCGGTGCAACTCTCGCTGGACGGCTACCTGCCGATCGCGATGCCGGGCGAGACGTCCACCGAGCCGCAGCCGGTGACGGCCAGCACCGGGCGCGCCATCGAGTCGGCACAGGTCGACACCCTCATCGTGCACAACGAGGATTCCCCGGCCAACGACACCGGCGTGCTGACCAGCACCCGCATCACGGGCCTCGGCATGGCCACCGACTACGCGCTGGCCGGCCGCCCGGTGCTCGGCGGCATCCGCTACTCCGACTTCGAGGATCTGCAGATCCTGCTCGGCTACGGCGACGACACCTTCACCGTCGAGAGCACCCACGCGGGCACCACGACGATCAACGCCGGCCTCGGCAACGACACGATCACGGTACTCACCGTCGACGGGCACACCAGGATCATCGGCGGCCCCGACGCGCTCGGCCTCGGCCGCCCCGACAACGACCGCTTCATCGTCGGCACCGCGACGGGCCTTCTCGACCTGCTGCGCGCGCTGCTGGTCCTCGAGGGCGGCGTCGGCACCGACGTGGCCACCCTGCGTGACTTCGGCGACGACAACCACAACCTCGGCTGGCTGACCCAGGACACCGTCACCGGGCTGGACATGACCCCGCGCGCCTCCCTCGACGAGCTGGGCCGCCCGCTCGACCGCCTCTACTCCGTCACCCCCCAAGCCGGGGCCACCCACTTCACGATCATGCTGTCGCAGGTCGTGGGCGGCGTGGCCAGCGGCATCGGTGCGGTGACCTTCGCGGTGGGCACCGCCGCAGAGGCAGTCCGGATCGCCCTGCAGAAGCTGCTGTACCCCACCACCACAGGGGCCGACGAGGGCGTCTCGATGAGCTGCGGACTGACGGGCGACACTCGGTGCGCGGCCAGCGTGTACGTCTGGCTCGTCGGCGGTACCTACCTCATCGGCTTCCGCGGCGAGGTCAACGAGTCCACCACCCTGCCGGTCACCATCCAGCTCACGGCGCTCGGCGCCGGGGCGGCCGCCGTCGATACCGATTCCCGCGCGGGCATCCGCTACCTCGGTCTCGAGACGCTCAACCTGCAGCTCGGCTCCGGCAACGACGTGCTCAACATCCGCGGCACGCTGCCCATCACCAACGTCTCGTTCGGCATCGGCGACGACCGCGTCTACATCTCCTCGCGCGCCGACGTCGGCCTGACCGAGAAGCCGCAGTTCCTGGCCGGACACCTCGACCTCATCGAGGGCACCCTCAACCTCGACCTCGGCGCCGGCCGCCACACCCTGCTGCTGAGCGACGAGGACGCGGGCGCCGGCGACACCAACGTCCTGATCACCGACGTTGCCGCCGCGGCCCGGGCACGTGACGCCGCGCTGGCCCTCACCGGCGAGATCTTCGTCGTCGGACTCGCCCCCGCCGGCATCTCGTGGCGAGCGGCGACCACCGGTGGCAACTTCGCCGACGGCATCCGGATCTGGACCTCCGGGTTCGACGACCGCATCGTCATCGACGGCACCCATGAGCGCAGCGACGTCCGCACCACCACGTGGCTCAACACCGGCCTCGGCAACGACCACGTCACCGTCAACCTCACGGCCGGCCAGGACGGGTTCTTCGTCCTCAACACGCAGGGTGCATTCGATAACCTCCTCGACCTGAACGCGGATCTCGACGACGGGGACGAGCCGGCCGCGGCCGACCGCGTCATCTCGGTCGTGGTCAACGGCACCACCACCATCCCGCTGAGCCGCTACACCGTGAGCTCGCGCCTCGCCCTCATCGGCCTGTTCGACTCGCTGGTGCCCGGCGACTCCGTCGTCGTGACGCTGCACCTGACGTCGTGGACGGTCCAGAGCGTCGGCTCGTTCGCACTCGGGACGACGGCGGGCCTCGTGGGCTACCGCGTGTGGGTCAACGGCCGCCTGCTCGCCGCGAACGAGATCACGCTGACCGGCAGCACCCTCACCTTCGCCGCGCCCAACCAGCGCGACGGTTCGGCCGCTCACGTCGTGGTCGAGGTCACCCGCTCGGCCACACAGACCTTCCAGGTGCCTGCCACCGGTGCAATCCTGCCCGTGGGCCTGACCGACGACGACACCGTGGTCGGCACCGCCTCCACTCTCCCCCTCATCATCTTCGGCGGGTACGGCAACGACGATCTGCGCGGCGGCCAGGGTGCCGACGTCATCTTCGGCGACCGCGGCGTGGTGCAGTGGCACGACGTCTCCGGGGCCACCCCCGTGCTGGTGGCGCAGTCCGGCAATGGCGGCGTGGACGACTTCACCGACGGCGTCATCCGTCCCTCCACCGTCGTCACTGTCCGCGACAACTACCTCGGTGGAGCCGACACGATCCGAGGGCTGGGCGGCGAGGACGTCCTCATAGGCGGAACCGGCAACGACCGCATCGACGGCGGCGACGGTCGCGACCTCATCTTCGGCGACAACGTGCTTCTCGACCGCCGCACGACACTCGGCAACCACACCAACCCTCGCTTCCGCGTCCTGGGCGGCACGCAGATCTACTCGACGGCAGGCGGAAACGCAGCGGGCACCGCACAAATCACCGGCGCGTGGCAGAACGACCCCGCCGGGGCGACCCCCTGGAGCGACTTCCGGATCACCCTGCTCGACCACACCTCGACGACCGCAACAAACCTCTACGGCAACGACTACATCGCCGGCGGCGCACATGACGACGTCATCTTCGGCCAGCTGGGCGACGACGTCATCCAGGGCGACGGCTCCATCGACACCGCACTGACCGGCGGCCAGGACGTCTCCGCGGCCCGCGACGCCAACGGCCTTCTGGTGCTCAACCCGTCGTTCGAGGCAACCACCGACGGCGACGACTACATCGAGGGCGGCGGCGGCGCCGACACGATCTTCGGCAACCTCGGCCGCGACGACATCATCGGCGGCAACTCCAGCCTCTTCTCGCTGATCACGTCCGACCTGCGCTCCGATGCTGCCGACTTCATCTTTGGTGGCGCGGGCACCGACATCGGTCGCAACGACGACACGGCCGGTCACGGCCGCGACTCGGACACCATCGTCGGCGACAACGGCAACATCTTCCGGCTCGTCGGCATCAACGGCACGGCCGGCGCCGGCTACCTCGCGTTCAACTACGACAACTACGGCGGCCCCGCCAACGAGCGCCTGATCCCGCGCGCCGTCGACCTGCTCGACTACACGCCTGGCGGTCCGGACTTCCTGCCCGCGGCGCTCACCGGCAACATCTACGGCGACGACGAGGTGCACGGCGAGGCCGGCGACGACACCGTCTACACCGGCGCCGGCAACGACGTCATCTTCGGCGACGCCGGCGACGACGACCTCATCGGCGGCTGGGGACACGACTGGATCTCCGGCGGCACCGGCATCGACGGCATCCTCGGCGACGACGGCCGCATCTTCACCGCCCGCAACGGCACCGCGGAGCCTCTCAACGGCATCGCAGCCACCACCCAGCGCACCATCTACACGCCGGGCAAGGTCCAGACCGCGATCCTGTACCCGACGGACAAGCTCAACAAGACCGTCGACCTCACCCCGTTCGCCGCCGACGGCGCCTGGAGCAACCCGCTCAACCCGATCGCCTACGCCAACGACGTCATCTTCGGCGGCTGGGACGACGACTTCATCCACGGCGGCTCCGGCGACGACGCCATCTCCGGCGCCGAGGCGCTTGTCGAGGGCTACGGAGTGGGCGGCGTCCGCAGCGACTTCACTGTGCCGTTCAACGACGGGAGCCTCCTCGGCTTCGACCCGACCACCGGCATGTTCCCGCTCTACGACGAGTACGCGCCGATGAAGAAGATCATGCTCGGCGGTGGCGAGTGGTTCCTCAACTTCTCGCACCTCGACGGGCGCCCAGTCGGCGGTGTCTTCACCGACGGCGACGACGTCATCTTCGGCGACCACGGCAACGACTGGCTCGTCGGCGGCACCGGCCGCGACACCCTGTGGGGCGGCTGGGGCAACGACCTGCTCAACGCCGACGACGATCTCACCACCAACGGCGGACTCAACGACCAGCCCGACACCCACTCCACCTACGAGGATCGCGCCATCGGTGGCGCCGGGCTCGACATCCTCATCGGCAACACCGGCGGCGACCGCCTCATCGACTGGGTGGGCGAGTTCAACAGCTACCTCGTGCCGTTCGCGCCGTTCGGCCTCGGCACGGTCAGCCGCCAGGTGCCCCCGGGTCTCTACGACTTCCTCTACGACCTCTCGGAGGCACAGGGCGCGGACTTCACCGTGGCTCAGCTGGCCGGCCCGATGACTGAGGACCGCAACGGCGAGCCGTTCGGCGAGATCGGCCTCATCGTCCAGCAGGACGAGTTCTGGCAGGAGCAGACCGGTGGTCCGCGCGACCCGCAGCCCGGCAACGTGCCCGGCGGCAAGCGCGACGTCCTCCGCGCGGCCGACTTCAACTCCGGCGCCCAGGCGTTCTTCGCGGACTCCGGCACCTTCGTCGCTCAGGGCGGCACGCTCAACGTGACCGCGACGTCGACCTCCGGCGACGCGGTGGCGGTGTGGTACATCGACCAGTACCTGCCGATCTACTACGAGATCCACGCACAGGTGTTCCTGACCAAGCCCACGGCGGGCTGGAAGGCCAACGCCTACGTCATCTTCGACTACTTCAGCCCCACGGACTTCAAGTTCGCCGGCGTCGACCAGTCCACCAACAAGCTGGTCATGGGTCGACGTACAGCGGCCGGCTGGTTCGTCGACGTGCAGAGCTCCATCTCGGGCGGCGTGAAGTACAACACCTGGTACACCATGCTGGTGGCGGTCAACGGCACCACCGTGACCGTGCTGCTGGGCGGGACCGTGGCGTTCACGTACACCTTCGCGCCTCGGATCATCGACGGCGTGGCGGTGGGCCTGAACAAGGGCTTCGTCGGCGTCGGGTCCAACCAGGCGCGCGGCAAGTTCGACAACATCTCCGTGGCTGTCCTGCCGCCGCAGATCACGCTGGACGTCACCGAGAACTTCGACGACGGTGCCGGCCTGGCCGCGGACGTCGAGCAGGGCACCTGGACGGCGTCGGGTGGCTCGCTCGGGTCGACCGGGACGACGACAACCCCTGCCGTGACGCTTCTGGACCTCGGCGACACGCTTGAGGCCAACTCCTACCTCGAGATCACCGCGACGTTCACCCTCGGCGCCGGCGCCGTGGCCGGCCTCGTCTACGACTTCTACAGCATGGACGAGTACAAGTTCATCGTCCTCGACGTGGCGGCGCAGCGCATCGTGTTCGGCCACGTCACCGAGGGCCAGTGGTACGCGGACGAGGTCGTCGCCCGCACCCTGGTGGCCGGCCAGCCCTACACGATGCTCGTGACGATCAAGGGGGCGTCGGTGTCGCTCGTGCTCAACGGCGAGTTCATCCGCTCGCGCTCGTACAACTCGGCCTTGGCCGACGGCCGCGTGGGCCTGATCGTCGATGCGGGGTCGGCCTCCTACGACTCGGTCCGGATCCGCACCGACGGATACACCCCGCCCGA
Organism: Tessaracoccus pujii; assembly: GCF_055326215.1. Lineage (NCBI taxonomy): Bacteria > Bacillati > Actinomycetota > Actinomycetes > Propionibacteriales > Propionibacteriaceae > Tessaracoccus > Tessaracoccus pujii. The sequence continues at coordinate 69,179 of NZ_JBUZNP010000007.1, forward strand.
TGCCCTCAGCGCGACCGCCGCCACGCTGACTGAACCCGCTGCGTCTGAGCCGATCCCGACGGAGCCTGTGCCCACCGACCCGGTTGAGCCGGCGCCGTCGGATCCTGTGCCCACCGACCCGGTTGAGCCGGCGCCGTCGGATCCTGTGCCCACCGACCCCGTCGAGCCGGCGCCGACCGAGCCCGCTCCCGCGCCGACCAAGCCGCGCAAGAAGTAGACGTCGCACCTGTCGCTCCTCTCAGGAGACCATCGCAAACGCATCAAAGCGGATGGACGAACCGCTGCCTCACTGCGTGTAGCGTGAGCGCATGAAGGCCGTAGTGGGACTGGCGACGTCGATCCTCGCGTCCGCTCTGCTCATTGCCTGCACCGCGGCCCCCGAGCCCTCGCCCACCCCGTCGGGCACCCCGTCGGCGTCGTCGTCGGTCTGGCCGGTCGCCCACTGCCGCGACCTCGCCATCATGGTCGGCGCCGCCCTCCAGCGCGTCGTCGACTCCTACGAGCAGCCCACGGGTCCGCAGAGCACCGCGTCACCCGTCGCGACCTCCACGCCCACCCCCAGCGCCGACGCCGACGCCGACGCAATCCAGGACACCCTCGCGGAGGTGCGCGAGGCCGTCGAGAAGCGCTACTGCGAGGCCGCCCAGATGCGCGACGACGTGGACGCGAGCATCGACGAGGTCCGCGCAGAGACGCCGCTGGCGGAGGCGGTGCGCGCGCGGCTCGTCGCCGGCCTCGACGGACGCATCCCCGAGCAACTCGTCCGGCGTGCGCTCTACCCCGACGACGACCTCGCCGAGGCGCTCGCCGAAGCACCCTCGGGCTCAACCCTGCTCCTCAGCGAGGGCACCTGGGACCTGACCGAGCCGCTGGTCCTGCTCAGCGGGGTCATGCTCGAGGGCAAGGGGATCGACGAGACCCGCCTGACCTCCAGCGCCGACGAAGCCGCGATCCTCGTCGCCACCGCCGAGACCATCGGACTCAGCTCGATGACGGTCGCCCGAGACACGTCCGCCCCCGGCTCCGGGCTCGTCGCCGGCGGGGCGGCCACCGTTATTCTTCGCGACGTCGAGTTCTCGGGCGGTCGGCCCGACGAGACCGGTGGGGGAGCCGGCGTCATGCTGGTGGGCGGCGACGACGACGCGAACCGGCACACCACGTTCGAGGCCACCAACGTCGCCTTCCGCGACAACGGGTGGGCGGGTCTCGCGGTCGCCGGCGCCCACCGGGTGAGCGTGGTCAACGCGACGTTCACCGACAACGGCGAATGCGGCCTCTGCTTCCTGGGGGAGTCCGACGGCTCGGTCACTGATGCCACGTTCGATGGCAACGGGATCGGCGTCGCCGTCGCCGAGTCCGCGCGCCCCACCCTGCTGGACGCGACCATCAGCGGGGGCGAGGTCGGCCTCCAGATCGATGGGTCCGCCGCGCCCATCGTCGAGGGTGCCCGCGTCTCCGGGGCGAAGCGGGCGGCGATCATCGCCGGCGGCACCTCGACGGGGGCGATCGCGGGAGCGACCTGCACCGACGTGGAGTTCGGGATCGTGGTCACCGACACCGCCGCGCCCACCCTCACCGACAACGACTGCGCCCTGGCGCGGGGCAGCGTCGGCTCCGCCTCGCCCTCGCCGACTCCCGGAGGTTGAGACGATGCCCTACATCGAGGAGATCCCCGCCCCGACGGCGATTCCGCCGCTGCCCACCTCGGTGACGGGTTTCGTCGGGGCCTGCGGCGACGGTCCGGTGGACACCCCGGTCACGGTCACCAGCCCGGGCGAGTATCACGCCCTCTTCGGGCCGAGCCTGGGCGTCGACCAGCCGCTGGGTCACGCCGTCGACCTGTTCTTCGCCAACGGCGGCAGCAGTGCGATCGTGGTCCGGGCCGCAGGCCCTGCCCCTGAGCAGCTGGTCCCCACCGACGGCGCGGGGGGCATTCACGCCCTCGATGACAGCGATGTGACGGTCCTCGCGATTCCCGGTCTGACGGCCGCCCATCAGCCGCAGGTGAGCGCCGCACTCGCGCTCTGCGCGGCACGCCGCGCCGTGATGCTGCTCGACCTGCCCGCCGGCCCGTTCGACTCCGAAACCAGGTCCGGGGTGCAGCAGGCGGGCCCGCACCGCGAGCGGGCCGCTGCCTACCATCCGTGGCTCGTGGTGGGCGGGGTGGCGGTGCCGCCGTCGGGCGCCGTGGCCGGGGCCATCGCACGCACCGACGCCGAGCGCGGAGTGTGGAAGGCGCCCGCCAACGTCGCTCTGCACGGCATCGACGGACTCACCGAAGCCCTCGACGGCGCGGCGAGCGACCTGCTCGCCCAGGACGGCGTGAACGCCCTGCGCCAGTTCCCGGGTCGCGGCCGGCTGGTGTGGGGTGCCCGCACCCTCGCCGGCGCGGAGAGCACCGAACCGGCGAAGCGGTACCTCTCGGTCCGTCGCCTCACCGACCACGTCCTCGGCTCCGTGGCCGCGGGGCTGAGGTTCACCGTGTTCGAGCGCAATGACGCAGCCCTGTGGGTGCGGGTGAGGACGATGGTCGAGAACTTTCTGGTCGACCTCTGGCGCCGGGGCGCGTTGCAGGGCGCCAAGCCGGAGCATGCGTACGGCGTGCGGTGCGGACTGGGTGAGACGATGACTCAGGCTGACGTCGAGGCGGGTCACCTGATCCTCGAGCTCTTCGTCGCGACGGTGAGGCCCGCCGAGTTCGACGTCCACCGCCTGAGTCTGCAGACCCAGGTCGCGGCCGGGGACCCGCCGGTCGGTGATGCCCTCGCCGGGCGGATCCTCACGCGCCCCGACCCCGCGTCGGCGAATCTGCGCACCGTCGACCTGGGGCAGGTCGTGTCGCGCTACATCGGGGAGACGGAGAAGAACCTTGCCGCGGTGTTCGACGCGGCGGAGCGCGACGGCGCGGTGTTGCTGTTCGACGAGGCCGACGCGCTGTTCGGCAGGCGGACGGGGGTCCGCGATGCCCACGACCGCTATGCCGACCAGAAGATCAGCCACCTCATCGAACGGATGGCAGGCGAGCGCGGCGTCGAGGTGCGCTGGACCTCCGAGGATTAGTCGACGCCCGGGCCTGCGGCAGGCGTTCCCCCAGGCAGCGCTTCGGACGCGTCAGGGGCGCGGCGACCGTTCTGGAGGAACGATTCCCGCACGGCTCCGAGCCGCTCGCCGTGGGCTCAGGGGCGGCCAAGGGTGGGGCGGTGTAGACGTAGGCGGTTCGGCCGGCGCCCCCGACGCGGCAGCTCAGATCGCGGGCCTGCGCGAAGGCCTGGACCCGCAGTGGCTTCTGGACCCCGACAGCATCGACCTCGTCGCGTGCGTCCGCGCCAGCCTGTCGCTTTACACCGACCACCCCATGCCATAGGTGAAGCGACGGCACCTCGAAGTTCCCTCGACGGCGGCGATGCCGACCATGCGCCCGGTGAACCCGCCCGCCACCTCGGTGGAGACGTAGCGGCCGTCTACCTCTGCGAGGGCCTGCCAGCCGTCGTCGGTGAGGACGGACAGCGTGACGAGGTCGGGCTGGCTGGCGGGCCATCCTCCCACCGGCTCGGGGATCCTGGCCGAGAGCCGCAGCGACACCGACGGCGTGGCCGGGCGGGGACAGGAGCCGAGCACCTGCCGCACCGGTCCGATCTGGGCCACCGCGGACACCTCGTCGGCCGAGGTCTCCACGCCGTACCAGTGGGCGTCGTCGAGATAGAGCAGCAGGCGGGCGCTGCCCTCTACCTCGACGGTGGCCCGCCAGTCGTGGTCCATCACCCTGACCATCAGCGGGCGCGCCCCGTCGACGGCGGTCAGGGTCAGCCCGTCGACCGCCGTCGAGACGCCCCGCAGGTCGCCCGACGGGGAGACCCAGCGTGGGTCCAGTCCGTCCGTGAACGAATCCTCGACGCGGTTGTCTCGGGGGGAGTAGTCCTCGGCGGGGTCCGCGAAAACCGGCCAGCCGTCCTCCCACTCGACGGGGCTGAGGAAGGTCTCGCGGCCGAGGACGTGGAACTCGGGGAACCCGCCGTGCGGACGGGTGCCGTGGTAGACGGCGAACCACTGGGCGTCGGGCCCCTCGACGAGGTCGGCGTGACCGGTGCTCTGCACCGGGTGATCGGTGCTGCGGTGGGTGAGGACGGGGTTGGCGGGGTTGCCCTCGAAGGGGCCCATCGCGGAGCGGCCGCGGGCGACGCTGACGCTGTGGCCGCGGTCGGTGCCGCCCTCGGCGATGAGCAGGTACCACCAGTCGCCCACCTTGTAGAGGTGGGGCCCCTCCGGGTTGCGCATGCCGGTGCCGTTCCACAGCTGGCGGCGCTCACCGAGCACCTCGCCGGTGGCCGGGTCCACCGTGACCTGCTGGATGCCCTGGGGGAAGCCGCACCACGTGACCAGGCAGGTGCCGTCCTCGTCCCAGGCGATGTCCGGGTCGATGCCGACCACGGGGATCCTGACCGGGTCGGACCACGGGCCGGCCGGCTCCTCGGCCGTGAAGAGCAACTGGCCCTCCCGCACCTGGTTCATGTTGGTGGTGATGAACCAGTAGCGGCCGTCGTGGTGGCGCAGCGTCGAGCCGTAGATGCCCGACGACGCGCCGCCGGCGGTGAGGTCCGTCTGCCCGGGGCGGTCGATCACGTTGCCGACCTGGCGCCAGTCGACGAGGTCGGGGCTCAGATGCACGGGCGCGCCCGGGAAGTACTCGAAGCTCGAGTGTGCCAGGGCAAAGCCGTCGGGCGTGCGACAGACCGTGGGGTCGGACCAGAATCCGGGCAGGACTGGGGTGAGGTTCCGGTGGGTCACGAGGGTTCCTTTGCACGTCGTCGTCGGGCCTGGGCGAGGAGATCTTCGACGGCCCCTCGTGCCTTCATGGCAGTCTGCCCGCTGATCTCGCCGAAAGCGGTGAGGATCTCCGCGGAGAGGCGGAAGTCGCGGCGGATCAGCTCGCTCATCGATGTGAGGGCCCGATGGTAGTGCTCGATCGCGCACACGAGCACGTGATCGAGCGACGGGAGGTGGGAGCCCGGAGGGCTTCGTCTAGCCGGCGTTGGCCCAGATCGTGGCGCTGCGGCGGATGAGTTCGTCGAGGTCTGCCCCGGGGTCGTGGGGGCATGGTGGTGCCGCGGCGTGGGGTTCGAGTTGCTGCAGCCGGTGGCGCTGGTGCTGCCTGGGCCGACGGGCGGGGTCGATGTGTCTTGGTGGGGTGAACCACGGCATCCCGGTGGCGGGGTCGAGGTGGACCTGCCATTGGGACTCGGTCGATTGCTGGGGGTCTGGTTCGACGAGCCGATGATGATAGGGACACAGCAAGACGCCGTTGGCTAGGCACGACGAGCCGCCGGCCCACCACGGACGAATGTGATGCGCCTCGCAGGCGGCCGGTGCCGCGGTACAGCCGGGGAACACGCAGCCCTGGTCCCGCTGCAGCAGCGCCGCACGGATCGCGGGGGTGAACAGGCGATGGGTCCGGCCGACATCCAGCGGCCGCGATGCCGTGCCGAGGACGATGGGGATCAGCCCGGCGTCGCAGGCCAGGCGGCGGGCCTCCGCGGCTGATAGCCCTTCCGCCCCGCCCGCCCCGCCGGTGTCGAGGAGGGCGACCGTCCCGAGACCAGTGGTCAGCGTCTCCAGATCGAGGGTGATGTGGACCTGGGGCCGGTCCACCCCGTGCCTGGGTAACCCGCCGCTGCCTGCCGCGTGCTGGACGAGCAGGACCAGGGCATCAGCGCGTCTGGTGTCCCTGCCCGGGGCCTCGCCGGTGTGCTCATACGCCGTCGACGGTGGCATCAACGCATCCAACTGCGCCGACAGGAGGGCCGCGTCGGCGACCGGGACCTGCCCGGTGATCCGCATCGACCCGTGGAAGTCCGGCGCCAGACGCAGGAACCGATCCCGGCGTGCCGCGGCCTCTTCACGGGCCAGGCGTTTCGCGTCGTCGGCATCCGACTGGTCCGGGCCGACCACCTCGACCAGCCGGGCCGCCAGCACGCGTAGCTCTGCCGGGCCGAGGGTGTCGACGTGGGCCAGGATCAGTTCCTGGCACTCGATCAGCTGGGCCCGCGTCAAGTGCTCGGGCAGCTTCCGCAACCCGCCCACGATCGCTTCGGCCTGCGCCAGCGACACCACGCCGTCGTTCAACGCTGCACCGATCAACCCGAACCGTTCCCCCAGATCGGAGGCGAGCCGCAGCGCGGCAGCCGCCTGCGCTGGGGTGCTGCGCACCGACTGGCGGACCTCCTCCACCACCGCCTCCGCCGCAGAGACCCTAGCCTCATGCAACAGGTGCAGCCGCAACCCCGCCAACTGGGCCTCCGCCTCAGCGACCACCTCCACCAACCCACCCAGCCGTGCCACCGCCGCGACACCCGAACCCAACGACCCCGCGACACCCCACAGCGCGGCGATGTACCGCTGCCCCAGGTCCAGCATCGAATCGCTCACGCGTACTATTCTAACACCACGCAGCCCACATCCGGGGCCCGGGAAGCCAACCTGGGCAAAGAATCTCTCCGGGCGATCTTTCGGGGCTCCGTCGGCGAAGGGCAGCTCTTCTCACGCGGACCGCCGGAACCATCGGCGGTGCATCAGCAGTCGCCGCGGGAGCGACCGCCCAGGAGTATCGTGGAAGGCGTTCCTGGAGGGCATCATGAGCACAACGACTCACCCCACAACCGCGCCCACCCAAGGTCCCAGCGCACGCGAGGCCCGCACAGTGGCGGAGGCGGCACGACAGACCGAGTGGACGAAGCCCAGCTTCGGCAAGGAGCTGTTCCTCGGCAGACTGCGACTGGATCTCATCGAGCCCTGGCCCACGCCCAGCCCGGCGGCCAGGGCCAAGGGCGAGAGCTACCTCACGCGCGTCGAGGACGCGTGCCGGCGCATCGACGGCGCCCGCATCGAACGCGAGGCGAGGATCCCCGACGAGACCTTCGCCGAACTCGCCGAACTCGGGGCCTTCGGGATGAAGATCCCCGAGTCCCACGGCGGCCAGGGTCTCACGCAGTACTACTTCAACAAGGCGCTCACGCTGATCGGCTCGGCCAACCCCGCTGTTGCCGCCACGCTGTCGGCCCACCAGTCCATCGGCGTCCCGCAACCCGTCAAGATGTTCGGCACCGCCGCCCAGCAGGAGCGCTACCTCCCGCGCGTGGCCGCCGGTGAGGTGTCGGCGTTCCTGCTGACGGAGCCCGACGTCGGATCGGATCCCGCCCGGCTCGCCACCACGGCCACGCCCGACGGCGACGACTACGTCCTCGACGGGCTGAAGCTGTGGGCCACCAACGGCACCATCGCCAGCCTGTTCGTCGTGCTCGCGCGCGTCCCGGCCACCCCGGGCAGCCGGGGCGGCATCACGGCGTTCATCGTGGAGGCGGACTCGCCCGGGATCACCGTCGAGAGACGCAACGCCTTCGTCGGCCTCCGCGGGATCGAGAACGCGCTCATCCGGTTCCACCAGGTGCGGGTCCCCGCGGCCGACGTGCTGGGCAGCGTCGGCAAGGGCCTGAAGATCGCCCTGGCCACCCTCAACACCGGCCGGCTGTCGCTGCCCGCCATGTGCGTGGGCGCCGCGAAGTGGTCGCTGCATGTGGCGCGCGGGTGGGCGGGGGAGCGCGTCCAGTGGGGCCGGCGCGTGGGGGACCATGAGGCCATCGCCACCCGGATCGCCTTCATCGCGGCCACCACCTACGGCTTGGAGTCGACGCTGGACCTCGCCAGCATGCTGGCCGACGACGACGCCAACGACATCCGCATCGAGGCGGCCCTCGTCAAGCTCTACGCCTCCGAGATGGCGTGGCGGATCATCGACGACCTCGTCCAGATCCGCGGCGGCCGCGGCTACGAGACGGCCGAGTCGCTGGCGGCACGTGGGGAGCGCCCTGCCGAGGTCGAGCAGCTCATGCGCGACGTGCGGATCAACCGGATCTTCGAGGGATCCAGCGAGATCATGCACCTCCTCATCGCGCGCGAGGCCGTCGACGTCCACCTCGAGGTGGCCGGCGAGATCATCGATCCCGAAGCGACGACGCGCGCCCGGGCCGAGGCCCTGGCGCGGGCGTCGGCCTTCTATGCCAGGTGGCTGCCGATGCTGGCGGTCGGCGCAGGCACCGTGCCCGGGGCTTACCGGGAGCACGGGCCACTGGCGGAGCATCTCCGCTACGTGGAGCGCGCGGCCAGGCGGCTCGCCCGGGCTATCTTCGCCGGGATGGCGCGCTGGCAGGGCCGGTTGGAGCATCGACAGGCCTACCTGGGCCGGATCGTCGACATCGGCGCCGAACTCTTCGCCATGTCGGCCTCCTGCGTGCGGGCCACGGCCGAGCGGGATTCCCACCCCGAGGGCGTGGAGCTCGCAGCGGCGTTCTGCGAGCAGGCCAGGGTGCGGGTGGATGCGCTGTTCGGTGCGCTGTGGCACAACTCGGACCGCAGCGACCGTCACCTGGCCCGCCGCGTGCTCGACGGGCACTATGCGGGCTTGGAGGACGGGGTCCTGCACGTCGCCGACGACCTGCCGTGGGTCGCGGCGTGGGAGCCGGGCCCGGCCACGGTGCCCGACGTGCGACGCCGGATTCCGCGACCGCGGTAGACGCCCGGCTCCTCAGCTGGGGGACAGGATCCGGCCGCGCGGCTCGTGTGTCAGGTCGACCGGCCTGCTCATGGGTCCCCCGTGATCAGGCGGGCCGTCCGCGGTAGGCCGTGCACAGGTCTTCGCAGCGACGGCACGCTTCAGCGCAGATCCGGCAGTGCTCATGCATGTCCGCGTGGCGCTCGCATTCGGTGGCACACGCCCCACACGCGGCGACGCAGGCCGCCAGGACGGCATCCACGACGGCCGGGTCCGGGTCGACACGACGGGCCAGCACGCGCTCGGCCGCCGCGCACACGTCGGCGCAGTCCTGATTCAGCCGGATGCAACCGCGCAGGTCGGCCACCATGTCCTCCGCCAGGCACGCGTCGGCGCACAACCCGCACACCTGGGCGCACTCCGACAGCGCCGCCAGCAGGTCTCCGAGCTCCGCGGGCTCCGGGGTGGTGATCGGATGGGTTCGCAGCATCTCGAGATGCATCGTTCTTCTCCTCCCGTGGAATGGCCCGGGGCGGGCCCTCCTTTTCTCCCCGTACCCACTCCGGGAGGTCCCAAACGCCAGGGACATAGCATGGGCGAATGCATGCGAGAGCCTGGTTCGTCGTCGAGGTACCGGCGGATTGCGCTCCGGCGGAGGCGCTCCGGCGAGTGCTCGACCTCCGTGCCCACAGCCGGCTCATCCCACTCACCACAGTCACCCCCGCGCTGTCCGCCGGCGAGCTGGGGGTGGGGTCGCGGTTCGTGGGGCGCACCGCCGTCGGCCCGGTGGGGTTCGACGATCCGATGCGCATCGAGGAGCTGTCCTTCCTGCCCGACGCGGAGGCGCGGATCAGCAAGCAGGGTCGCGTTATCCGCGGCGACGTCCGGGTCCGGGCCACGCCGTCGCCGACGGGGAGCCTGGTGCGATGGGAGCAGAGCGTCCACCTCCCCTGGCTGCCCGGCTTCCTGCAGCCGATGGCGGCGAGGGCGCTTCAGTTCGGCTACCGGCGGGTGTTGGTCAGGTTGCTCGCAGCCTGAGCCGGTTCCGCGACCTCTCCCCGGCATGCTCGCCTAGCTCGCCCGCTAAGCACGCGGCGTTGGCCATGGGGAGAAGGTGGATCTCGCCGACCGCTCAACACCACCGGGATGTTGGAGCATGATGAGACATGGAACCCATGAAGTCAGTCTGGTTCGCCACCCGTCCCTCGCTCAGCGAGCCGTCGGGAACGTTCCCTGAGGGCGCCCACCTGGACACCGCCGTCGCCGGTGCCGGGATCACGGGACTCACCGTCGCGGCGCTGCTGGCCAGATCCGGGCAGCGTGTCGCGGTCGTCGAGGCGCGATCCGTTGGCGCCGTCGCCACCGGACACACCACCGCGAAGGTGTCGTTGCTGCAGGGCACGATCCTCTCAGACCTCAGGTCCCACCAGTCCGACGACGTGCTCCGCGCCTATGTCGAGGGCAACCGCGAGGCGCAGGCCTGGCTGGTGCGGCTGCTGGAGGATCGCGGCGTGGCGTACCAGCGCAGGACCGCCTACACCTACGTGGCGGGCGACGCCGCCGTCATGGGCCTGCGCGCCGAGCTGGACGCCTGCCGCACGGCGGGTCTCGAGGCCGAGTGGACCGTCGACACCGAACTGCCGTTCAAGGTGGCCGGAGCCATCGCCCTCGCGGACCAGGTGCAGATCCACCCGCTGCTGGTCCTCGACGTCCTGCTGGCCGAGCTTGCCGCGCACGGTGGCGTGCTCGTCGAGGACGCGCGGGTCACCGATGCGGACTCAGGCGACACCGTGACGATCACCACCACGCGCGGCGCGCTCACCGCAGACCGGCTCATCCTCGCCACCGGCAGCCCCATCCTGGACCGCGGCGGCTACTTCGCCAAGCTCGCGCCGATGCGTTCCTACGCCACCACCTACCGCGTGCCCGGCGACATCCCGCAGGGGATGTACCTGAGTGCGGACAGCCCGTCGAGATCGCTGCGCACGGTCCCGGTCGACGACGGCGAGCTGCTCATGGTGGGCGGGAACGGGCACGTGGTGGGGCGCACCGACTCCGAGGCCGAGGCGGTCGGGGACCTGCGACGGTGGGCACAGGAGAACTTCCCCGGCGCCGAACCCCTGCACGCCTGGTCCGCGCAGGACTACCGGTCTGTTGACCGTGTGCCGTTCGTCGGGCCCATGCCCCGCGGTGGGGGGAAGATCTTCGTCGCCACGGGCTACAACAAGTGGGGCATGACCAACGGCGTCGCGGCGGCGCTGAGTCTCAGCGCGCAGATCCTCGAGGGGTCGATGCCGTGGGCGGAGACGCTCCGGTCGCGGCGGCCCAAGCCCAAAGCGGTCATCAGCGCCGTCGCGCCAAACGTCAAGGTTGCCGCGACCCTCGCGCAGGACTGGGTCCAGGCCAAGCTCACCGCTTTACCGACCGAGTCGCCTGCCGAAGGCAAGGGCGTCGTCGGTCGCGGGGAGAGCGGCTCCCCCGAGGCGGTGTCGACGGTGGACGGAGTGACCTGCCGCGTGTCCGGGGTCTGCACGCACCTGGGTGGCGTCCTGCGGTGGAACGACGCGGAGAGGTCGTGGGACTGCCCGCTGCACGGGTCGCGGTTCGCCGCCGACGGCGCCCTCCTCGAGGGTCCGGCGGTGGCCGATCTGCGACGGCTCGAGGGCTGACCTCTTGCACCCCAAACGCAGTGGGGGATCCTGGACGGTCATTCGTCCAGGATCCCCCACTGTGATCGGCCTCAGGCGCGGGCGTGCGCCGTCGTCGTGCTCACGGACGAGTGGCGGAGGCGAACGGCGAGCGCTGAGGCCACCACCGCGGCCGCAGCCAAGGCCGCCGCGACACCGGTGATGGTGGATTCAGGCGCGTCGGTCAGGCGCCCCACCGAGATCCAGCCCAGACCCCACGCCATGGCCGCGGCGACCGCGAACCGCCCGCCGAACGCCCGTGCGAGCACGCCGCCCAGCGCGGCCGCGACCGCGAGCGCCGCCACGGCCAGGTACTCCGAGACGGGGGGCGCGGGGTCCACGCCCGAGTCCACCAGGGTCGCGGTGATGTTGGCGACGGTGGCCACCGAGACCCAGCCGAGGTACAGGCCGAAGGTGCCGTCGACGACGAGGCGCTCGGCCCACGTCGTGGCCGCGCCGTCGGCGTCGGCGGGGATCTCGGTGAGGCGCCGGACCAGCAGCCCGAGCACGAGAGCCAGCGCCACGATCACCGCGACACTGGCCCACAGCCACCCCACCTGCGTCACGAGGAGCCAGGAGGCATTGAGCACCATCGACGCGGCAGCCGGCCATCCGATCGATCGCGCGAGACGGCTCGCCGTGTTGGCCGGCAGCCATTGCCAGATCACGTAGGCGATGAGGCCGGTGTAGATCACCGACCAGATGGAGAAGGCGGTGCCGGCCGGGGCCACGAGGGTCGCGGTGGCGGACAGGCTGCCGCCGGCGCTCTCCTCGACCCGGGTCCCGATGACGCCGATGCCGAAGAGCGTGCCGACGATCATGAAAACCGCGCCGGCGGTGATGACGATCTGGCGGAGTCGATCGTTGTGTCGCATGAAGCTCATTCCTCTGAGTGGCAGGCCCGAATGTAACCTTGAACAAAGCTTATACAATCTCGTCGCTCAGTGCTAGCCCGGCGCGCTGTTTTGACGCGCGGTGAGTCGAAGCCGGATGGATCGCCGCTGGTCACGGACGTTCCGCCCGCCACGGCCGACGAACGCTGGGATCGCGGTCGGGTTCGGAGCACAATCCGGGCATGGACACGGCGGCACTGGCCAGGCTCGCCTCCGGGATCCACGGAACGGTGACCTCCCCCGCGGATACCGGATATGACGCCGCGCGCCAGGTATGGAACGGTGCGATCGACAGGTCGCCGGCACTCGTCGTCGCGTGCGCCGGACCCGACGACGTGGTGCAGGCGGTCCTGTTCGCCAGGACGCACGGACTCGGCGTGTCCGTCCGCAGCGGCGGGCATCATGTCGCCGGCCTCTCCGTGATCGACGGTGGCCTCGTGATCGACCTCGCGCCCCTGCGCGGCGTCACCGTCGACCCTGACACCAGGACTGTGCGCGCCGAGGGAGGCGCTCAGATCGGGGATGTCGACGCCGCGACCCAGGTGCACGGTCTCGCGGTCCCGCTCGGCGTGGTGTCGGAGACGGGCGTGGCGGGGCTAACCCTCGCCGGCGGGTACGGATGGATGCGCCGCAAGCACGGCCTGAGCTGCGACAACGTCCTCGGTGCCCATGTGGTCACGGCCGACGGACGGCTGGTCCATGCGAGCCCCGACGAGCACCCGGAGCTGTTCTGGGCGCTCCGCGGCGGCGGCTGGGACCTGGGGGTCGTCACGGAACTCGAGTACCGCGCCCACCCCGTCGGCCCGGACGTCTTCCTGCCCTTCCTGACCTTCCCGTTGAGCGAAGGGCGCAGCGTCCTGACGGGCCTGGACGAGTTCGCCCGCTCCGCCCCCCGCGAGTTCGGCTCGATCGCGGTGTGCTGGAGCTTCCCCGAGGCGGACCCCTTCCCGAAGGAGCTGTGGGGGCGCGACTTCATCGGTGTCGCCGGGCCCTACGTCGGCGATCCTGTCGAGGGGGAGCGCGTCTGCGCCGAGCTGCGCGGGCTCGGCACGGTGCTCACGGACATGGGGTCGGTGGTGCCCTGGGTGGACGCGCAGCGCTTCTTCGACGAGGACTACCCGCGCGGGCGCCGCTACCACTGGAAGTCGGCTCACATCCGCTACCTCGACGGCGACGTCGCGGACACCCTGGTGGACTTCGCGGCGCGGCGGCCCTCAGCGCTGACGTCGCTCGACGTCTGGGTCAACGGCGGAGCGATCGCGGACGTGCCGGGCGACGAGACCCCGATCGCGGACCGGACCGCCCCCTACATGATCGGCATCGAGTCGAACTGGGACGACCCTGCCCGGGACGAACCCAACGTCGAGTGGGCACGGTCGACGGCGAAGGCGTTGGCGCCCTACGGCACCGGCGGCACCTACCTCAACTTCGACGACATGTCCGACCCCGAGGCGTCCCGGCGGGCCCACGGAGACAACGCCGAGCGACTGGCCGGCGTCAAGGAGCTCTACGACCCGTCCGGGCTGTTCCGGTCGAGGACCACGGCGCGCTGACCCGGACGCGAGGACTCGTAGCGGCGGCGCAGGGCGCCCACAGGACCCCCACAGACTCGGCTGGCGGAATAGGGACTGCACCCGCACCGTCACACCGAGGAGTCCCCCGTGTCCACCACCGCCCTGCTGTACCTGGCCAACATCGTCGCCATCGCCATCCTGACCCTGGGGCTCTACTTCCCCAGGCACGGGCGCCGCGACCTCGTGGTCGCCTACCTCGGCGTCAACATCGGCATCATGGCGGTCAGCTCCGTCCTCCTCTCCACCGCGGTGGGGGCAGGCCTCGGCCTCGGGCTCTTCGGCGTACTGTCCATCATCCGGCTGCGTTCGGACGAGTTGGCCCAACACGAGATCGCGTACTACTTCAGCGCCCTGGCGCTCGGCCTGCTCAGCGGCCTCGGCGCCGAGCCCGTCATGGCGCTCAGCCTCATGGCCGTGGTTCTCGGCGGCATGTTCGTCGCTGATCACCAGTTGCTGCTGCGGGGCTACAAGCGCGAGGTGGTGGTGGTGGACCGCGCCATCACCGACGAGGCCATGCTCATCGGCTACCTCCAGGACCGGCTCGGCGGCACCGTCAAGCACCACGCCGTCCAACGGCTGGACCTGGTCAACGACACCACCACCGTCGACGTGCGCTACCGCTCCACCGCGCCGGCCCGCACCCGCCGCGTCGCCATGGCGGAGGCACGATGACCGCCGCGAGCCTCCCGCACCGCGGGATCGCCGCCCGTGAGCCGGTCACCCTGGACGAGCTCAACCGGAGCGCCGCGCTGCTCACCCGGGTGGACCGCAAGTACGTGCTGACCTCCGCCGAGGCGGATGCGTTCGTCCTCGGGCTGCCCCGTGACGCCAGGGTCCTCGAGATCGAGGGCCGCCGCCGCTTCGGCTACCACTCCACCTACTTCGACACCCCGGCCCTCACCTGCTACCTCGGCACCGCTCACCGGCGCCGCCGTCGCTACAAGGTGCGCACCCGCCGCTACCTGGACACCGACCTCCAGTTCCTCGAGGTCAAGACCCGCCGCGCTGGCGCCACCGTCAAGCACCGCGTCCCGTGGGAGGAGCCGATCCGCCGCCTCGACGGCGACGCGCGCCGGTACGTCGTCGAGGCTCTGGGTGAGGAGCAGCTCCGGCTCGACGGCGACCTCGCACCCGTCCTCGACGTCACCTACACCCGCTCCACGTTCCTCATGCCCGACGGCGCCGCCCGCGCCACCGTCGACACCCACCTGGAGTGGTTCGACCGGCAGACGGGCGACGAGCGGTCGGCGGACGGGCTGGTGATCGTGGAGACCAAGTCCGGCTCGGGTCCGTCGGCGGCGGACCGGGTGCTCTGGGGTCGCGGCCACCGGCCCGTGGCCATGTCCAAGTACGCCACTGGGCTGGCCACGCTCCGCCCAGACCTCCCGCACAACCGCTGGCACCGCCTGTTGACCCGGACCGAACTCGCCGCCTGACGGCTCGAACACCACCACACCCATAACCCGGAGATATGACCATGAACCCCAAGAAGATCCTCGCCACGCTGTCCTCGCTCGCTGTCGGCGCGCTGCTGGTGGGCTGTGGCGCCACCGGAGTCGAGAGCACGGCGGCGGCCGGGACGGTCGCGGCCGCCTCGACGACGCCTACCGCGACGACCACCGTCGACGGGACTGCCTTGACCGTCGAGACCGCCCGGGCCGCGAACGCCACCCCTGATGCGGCCGACACCTCCTGGGACGAGGCGTCCGCCACCACCGTCACGCTGAGCGGCAGCACCGCGACCGTCGACGGCGAAGGCGCCACGGTGGACGGCACCACCGTCACCATCACCGGCGGAGGCACCTACGTGCTCAGGGGCTCGCTGAACGGCCAGGTGGTGGTGAAATCCGCCTCCGACGACGAGGTGAAGCTCGTCCTCTCGGGTGCGGAGATCACGTCCGACACCGGACCCGCCGTCACGTTCGCCGACGCGGGGGAGGCGGTGGTGGTGCTGGCCGACGGCACGAGCAACGCGCTCACCGACGCCGCCACCTACGCGGACACGTCCGAGGAGGCCGCCGACGCTGTCCTGTACTCGAAGGCGGATCTGACCATCGGCGGCGCCGGCTCCCTCACCGTCACGGGTCGATACCTCGACGGCATCGCAAGCGCCGACGGCCTTGGCATCAGCGGAGGAACCATCGAGGTCACCGCGGCCGACGACGGCATCCGCGGCAAGGACCACCTCGCCATCACCGGCGGGACGGTCACCGTCGACGCGGCAGGTGACGCGCTCAAGTCCACCAACGACACCGAGGCCGGGTCCGGATTCATCGACATCTCAGGCGGGACGGTCTCCCTCACCGCCGGGGTGGACGGCGTCGACGCGGCCACCGACGTGATCGTCTCGGGGGGGTCGATCACGGTGGACGCGGCCGATGACGGCCTCCACGCCGAATGCACGCTGGTGATCGGTGACGGCGAGGTCACCGTCACCCGCTCCTACGAGGGCCTCGAGGCGCAGTACATCGCCATCGCCGGTGGCATCGTCGACGTGACCGCCGACGACGACGGTCTCAACGTCTCGGCCGCATCCACCGGCACCACGGACACCACGCAGCAGCAGATGCGCGGCCCCGGCGGTGGCGGTGGCGTGGTCGACGGACTGGCGCTGGTCACTGGCGGCACGCTGACCATCGACAGCGGCGGCGACGGATTCGACTCCAACGGCAACGCCGAGATCACCGGCGGCACGGTCATCGTCAACGGGCCGCTGAACGATGGCAACGGCGCGCTCGACGTCAACGGCACCTTCACCATCAGCGGCGGCACGCTGCTCGCGGTCGGGTCCTCGGGGATGGCGGAGGCGCCCGACGCCGAGTCGGCGCAGGGCTGGGTGCAGGCGCAGACCTCCGGCTCGTCCGGCTCGACGTTACAGATCCTGTCCGGGTCCGACGTCGTGGCCGAGTTCACCGCTACCAAGGACTTCGCCAACCTGGTCTACTCGAGCGAGGCGATCACCAGTGGCCATGAGTACACCGTCACGGTCGACGGCCAGTCCACGACGGCGACGGCGGGCACGTCGACCGGAGGCGGCATGGGAGGCATGGGCGGTGCCGGCGGCCGCCCCAACCGCTGACCTCCGGGGGTCAGGCCCAGACGTCCGGGGCAACCCGGACGTCGCGGCCCGTCTCGGCAGACTCGACGATGGCCATCCCCAGCGCGTGGTCCTGACACGCCTCCGCCAGCGGATACGGCGCGGGACCCTCGCCTCGGGCCCAGGCCCCGGTGTCTGCCAGCATCTGGGCCACCGCGATGTCGTCCTCCGACAACCGGGTCCCGGCCCACCCGTTGCGGTAGACGATCCGTCCCTCGAACGACACCGACACCACGTCGTTGCCCTCCAGGTTCAGGTCGACGCCGGTACGTCGGGAGGACAGCGGCGAGGTGACGACGTCGCCGTCGACCCACCTGGTCACCTGGTTGTCGACGATCTCGCCGTGCGTACCCCGGACTACGATGCGCCGGGCCCGGAGCGGGTTCCACCACTGGTTGTCGACGAAGTTGTACAGCCCGGTGCGACCGTCGCCGAAGTCGAGCGTCGCGATAGCCGTGGACCGAGGCTCCGGCTGCGGATTCTCCACCCATCCCTTCGGGGTCAGCGGATCGAGCAGCGGTGCGACGAAGGAGCGGGCGTTCACCGTCGCCGCGGCCATGCCGGCGCCGAGGAAGGACCGCATCATCGAGGTGGCGTGGTAGAGGTGCGTGGACGAGACCTCCACCGACGTCGGGGTGCCGATGGCCCCCGACTCCAGCACCGCCAGGCGGGCCGCGTGCCCGGGCATGAGCATGTACTGCTCGGCCACCTGCACCAGGCCCGATTGGCCCACGGCGGACCAGAGTTCCCTCAGGCCCTGGACAGTGGGTGCCGGTGGCGTTTCCGCGAGGACCCGCGCCCCGCGGTCGACCAGATCCGCGATGACGCCCGGCATGGCCTCCCACGTCACCGCCGCGGCCACGAACTCCGGCCCCGAGGCGAGGGCGTCGTCAAAGGTCCGCACCACCGGCACGTCCCATGCCCGGGACATGCGCTCCGCGGAGGCGTCGGAGTGGGCGAGGATCGCCGTCACCTGGAGACGTTCGGGAGCGGCGTGGGCGAGCCGCAGCATGAAGTCCGTGCGCCGGCCTGAGCCGACGACGGCGAACCGGACCGGCTCAGTGGGCGTCGGCATGCTTGTCCTTCCGCGGGATGAGGTGCATGATCACCACGACGACAGCGCCGGCCACGATGCCCAGCACCGCGGACGCGAACGTGTTGACCAACCAGCCGGCGAAGCCGCCGGCCGCCTCAGCGGCGAGCACCTCCCAGTGGTGCACGAAGTCGTAGATGACGGGCCAGCCGAGATCGTTGATTCCGACCAGCAGGATGTGGCCACCCACCCACAACATGGCGGCGATGCCCACCGTCGAGAGCACCGCCATCACGATCGGCATCGCCTTGACCAAGCCCTCGCCCAGCGCCCTCGTGGCCGGCCGTTGCGCCATGTGCAGGCCGGCGTCGTCCATCTTCACGATCAGCGCCACCGCGCCATAGACCAGGGCGGTGATGCCGAACGCGACGACCACCAGCGTGATGGCGCGCATCCAGAAACCGACATCGGCGATCTCGTTGAGGGAGATCACCATGATCTCGGCGGAGAGGATGAAGTCCGTGCGGATGGCGCCGCTGACCATCTTGTCCTCCTGGTTGTCCCCCTTGATGACGGCCGGCGCCTCCTTGGCCTTGGAATGGCCGCTGACGGCCTCCCAGATCTTCTCCGTGCCTTCGTAGGAGAGGTAGAGGCCGCCCACCATGAGCAGCGGCGTGAGCGCCCACGGCAGGAACTGGCTGAGCAGCAGGATGGCCGGGAGGATGAACAGCAACTTGTTGCGGATGGAGCCCTTGGCGATCTTCCAGATCACCGGCAACTCGCGGTCCGGGGTGAAGCCGTGCACGTAGCGCGGGGTGACGGCGGTGTCGTCGACGACCACGCCGACAGCCTTCGTCGAGGCCTTCCCCGCCGCGGCCGCGATGTCGTCCACGGAGGCCGCCGCCGCGCGGGCGATGGCCGCCACGTCGTCGAGTAGTGCTGCAAGGCCACCGGCCATGGGGTCCCCTCTCACAGGTGTCGGCCCGATTCTACGGGCCACGGTCGCTCGCGCCGTTGCGCCAGTGACAGGAGACGGGAGTGGCCCTCGCCAGTGGTGATTCACGGACGGTAGACCGTCCGTGAATCACCACTGTAAATCCCACCCGACTTGGCCCCAAAAGAGGGCACATGGGCAGCGCACCTGTTCCGGACGTGGGCGGCTGGTTCCGCACCGCCACGGATGCTGTCGCGCTGCCGTCGTCGCCCTCCTGGGGACCCGGAACGGGCGAGTTCGGCCTGCGGTCCCACGACGACGATCTAGCCGCGGCAGCAGATCTCTTCCGCGGCCGCGCCACCATGGTGCTCACCGGCGCGGGGATGTCGACGGGCGCGGGCCTGCCGGACTACCGCGGCCGCGACGCCGTGCCGCGCTCGCCCATGACCTACCAGGAGTTCGTGGGCTCGGACGTCAGCCGTCGGCGGTATTGGGCGCGAAGCACCGTCGGGTGGCGCTGGTTCGCCCGTGCCCGTCCCCATCGCACGCACCTCGCGCTCGCGGAGCTGGGCGAGCTCACGCCCTTGACGGGCGTGGTGACGCAGAACGTGGACGGGCTGCACGGGGAGGCGGGGTCGCGGCCGGTGGTGGACCTGCACGGCAACCTGGCCCGCGTCGTGTGCCTGGGGTGTCGGGCGATGACGCGCCGCGAAGCCCTGCAGGAGCAGTTGCTGGCGCTGAATCCCGGCTTCGCCGAGCGGCTCGACGCTCTCGCGGAGAACAGCCGCACCGCGCCCGACGGCGACGCCGAGGTGGACCGCACCGAGTCCTTCCGCTACCCGGACTGTCT
The DNA here is from genome assembly GCF_055326215.1 of Tessaracoccus pujii. NCBI lineage: Bacteria > Bacillati > Actinomycetota > Actinomycetes > Propionibacteriales > Propionibacteriaceae > Tessaracoccus > Tessaracoccus pujii. Next base: position 88,789 of record NZ_JBUZNP010000007.1, read on the forward strand.
CCGCTGCGGGGGGATGCTCAAGCCGGACGTCGTGTTCTTCGGGGAGAACGCGGACCGCTCCGTCGTCGATCGGGCCCATGCCATGCTGCAGGAGTCCTCGGCCCTACTGGTGCTGGGGTCGAGTCTGTCGGTGATGAGCGGCCTGCGTTTCGTCCGGCGCGCCGCCCAGGCGGGCGTGGACGTGATCATCGCCAACGACGGCGCCACGCGCGGCGACGACCTCGCCACACTGCGCATCCACGGCCGCCTCGAAGACGTGCTCGCCCGCTGGGTCCAGCTCCTCCGCTGAACGCATCCGACGCTGAGCCCAGCCGGGTTAGCCGGAGGCGACTGGGAGGATCCCCGACGGCTGGGTTAAGTTAGCGCGCATGAGCACAGCCGCCTTCCAGAAGAAGAAGTTCACGTTCGGACTTCTGCCCCAGATCGTCGTCGCCATCACTCTCGGCGTGCTGTTCGGGAACTTCTTCCCAGACTGGCTGACCCGCGTGTTCGTCACGTTCAACGGAGTCTTCGGGCAGTTCCTCGGCTTCGCCATTCCGCTCATCATCCTGGGCCTCATCGCGCCCGCCATCGCCCAGCTGGGCCGGGGGGCCGGCCGCTGGCTCGCCGTCACCGCGGCGCTGGCCTACGGATCGACGCTGACAGCGGGATTCATCGGGCTCGGCGCGTCGCTGCTGGTGCTGCCGAGGGTGCTGCCGGAAGGCGGCGCGCCGTCGCTCACCAACCCCGACGAGGCGCTGCTGGCTCCCTACTTCGCGCTGCAGATCCCGCCGCTGTTCGGTGTCATGTCCGCGCTGGTGCTTGCGTTCATCGTCGGCGTGGCGCTCACCGTCATCGAGGGCGGGGCGCTGCAGCGCGGGTTCGAGGAGTTCCGCGAGGTGATCAACATGGTCATCCAGAAGATCCTCATCCCGCTCCTGCCCGTCTACATCTTCGGCATCTTCCTCAACATGACGCAGGGCGGCCAGGTGGTCACCATCATCGCCACGTTCCTCGGCGTCGTGGTGTTCGTGTTCATCCTCACGTGGCTGATGCTGCTGCTGCAGTACACGGTCGCCGGCGCCATCACCGGCCGCAACCCCATCACGATGCTCGTCACCATGCTGCCGGCCTACGCCACGGCGCTGGGCACGTCGTCGTCGGCGGCCACCATCCCGGTGACGCTGCGCCAGGCGATCAAGATGGGCGTGTCGCAGCCCGTGGCGGCGTTCGCCATCCCGCTCAACGCCACGATCCACCTGGCCGGCTCCACCATCAAGATCACCTGCTTCTCTCTGGCCGTGATGATGCTGGCGGGCATCGAGATCAACGTCGGGGTGATGATCGGCTTCGTCATGATGCTGGGGGTCATGATGGTCGCGGCTCCGGGGGTTCCCGGCGGCGCCATCATGACGGCGGCCGGGCTGTTGTCGACGATGCTGGGGTTCAACGAGGCGCAGGTGGGCCTGATGATCGCGGCCTACATCGCCATCGACTCCTTCGGTACCGCCACCAACGTGACCGGCGACGGGGCGCTGGCGGCCATCGTCGACAAGTGGGTGTCGCGGTCCAAGCACCGGGACGAACTGGCCGACGAGCCGGGCATCGGGGCCCTCGTCTGAACGCGCCTCAGCCTCGCGTGTGGTGAGATGGATCCATGACGACAGACGTTGACTTCTGGTTCGACCCGATCTGCCCCTGGGCCTGGATGACCTCCCGCTGGATGCTCGAGGTGGAGAAGGTCCGCGACGTGAAGGTCACCTTCCACGTCATGAGCCTGTCCGTCCTCAACGACGGCCGCGACCTCCCCGACGGCTACCGCGACCTCATGGACCGCGCCTGGCTGCCGGCCCGCGCCGCGCTGTTGGTCGAGCAGCGACACGGCTCGGACAAGCTCCTCGAGTTCTACACGGATCTGGGCACCCGCTTCCACCCGGGCGAGGAGGAGATCGGGCCGGAGCCCGTCGCGGCCGCCCTCGCGGCCGTCGGTGCGGATGCCGACATCGTGGACATCGCCCAGACCGACGCCGTCGACGACGACCTTCGCCGTTCGCACCATGAGGGCATGGACCCCGTGGGCGACGAGGTGGGCACGCCGGTGCTGCGGGTCAACGGCATGAGCCTGTTCGGCCCCGTCATCTCACCTGCTCCGAAGGGGGAGGCGGCCGGTGATCTGTTCGACGGGTTCGTCAAGGTGACGGCCTACCCCGGCTTCTACGAACTCAAGCGCACCCGCACCGTCGGGCCCATCTTCGACTGAGATGTCGCCGCCCCCGCCAGGCGGGGGCGCTCCACCTCATTAGCACCAGACAATTGGATCAAATGACACACCCCGGTGTGAGGACGCCAGAGGCGCCCGGATACCGTGTCTGGCATGGGCAAGGTTCTGGTCGCGTACGCCACCCGCGGGGGCACGGCCCGCGACATCGCCGAGGCAGTCGGTGCTGAGCTCCGAGGGATCGGGCAGGAGGTCAGGGTGGCGGATCTGAAGACGATGCCACCGGTCGACGGAGCTGATCTGGTGGTTGTCGGCAGCGGCGTCAACGCGGGCAGCTGGTATTCCGAGGCGACGGGGTGGGCCACGGCGGAGCAGGGCGCGCTGCGCGCCACCAGGGTCGCGGTGTTCAACGCCTGCCTCAACGCCGCGGAGCCCGCCAAGCGGGCCGAGTCGCTGGCCTACAACGCCGCGATGGCGGAGCGGTTGGGCGCCGAGGCCAGTGAGTCCTTCGCCGGCCGATTCGTTCCGCAGCATGTGAGCTGGTGGCGGCGGTGGTTCCTGCACACCATGCAGAAGCCCGTGCAGGACCACCTCGACCTCGACGCGGTGCGGGCCTGGGCGTCGACCCTGTCGGTCCGCTGAGGGTGCGGCCCGGGTCCGCTGTCAGCGCGTCCGGGTCTCGAAGCATCCGACGCGGGCGCCGAACGACCCCCGCCACGTGACCTCCGCACCCGCATACCATCGACGTATGCGACGTCGTGTCTTCCTCCTCGGCGCGGCGGCACTGCCCGCGGCCGCGTGCGGCGGCCCGGTGTCGCTACCGGTGCCGGACCTCGATGCCGACCTCGGCGGCTGCCGCACCCCGGATTCCCTGGCGTCGTTCTCCACGCTCGGTGGGGCGCCGCTCCGCTACGAGATCACCGGCTCGCCGCAGTCCTTCAGAGCGGACCCGCGGTTCATCGACCTCCTCGAGGAGTGGGTTGCGGACTGGGTCGCGGTCAGTGGGCTGGGGCCCCTGACGCGCGTGTCCACCTACGGTGCCTTCGTCGACAAGTGCGACTCCTGGCACGCCGCCGGCCGCGCGTTCGACTTCGCCGAGCTGGTGCACGAGGGCGGCTCCGTGTCCTGCCGCTACGACGTCTGGGGCGAGGACCCGGCCCAGCTTCCCGGCTACTGGCGGCTCGCGGCCTCCGTCGCCGCGCGGTTCACCTACACGCTGACCTACCGCTATAACGCGCAGCACCACAATCACATCCACGTCGACAACGGCGTCAACGGCTACGAGCGGGCGTCGTTCCGGGAGCGGTCGGGCGCTCAGGTCGACCTGGTGCAGGGGGTGCTGCGGCATGTGTTCGGCCGCAACGTCGAGGCGTCGGGAAGCTACGACGAGCAGACGAAGTCCGCGGTGCGGGCGGTGCAGCGGGAGCTGGGAATCGGCGTCCCGCTGGCAGATCCCGACGGTTGGCGGGAGTTCCTCACGGGTGCCGCGGGTCAGCGCTGAGCTTTCAGCGCCTCCCGCAGCACGTCCAGGCCGACCGAGCCGAGGTCCAAGGCGCGCCGGTGGAACTCGCGCAGGTCGAACGCGGCCCCATCGCGGGCCGCCGCCTCATCTCGCGCCCGCTCCCACAGTCGCTGCCCCACCTTGTAGGCGGGCGCCTGGCCGGGCCAGCCCAGGTACCTCTCCAGCTCGAAGCGCACGAACTCCTCGGCCATGTTGACGTTGGCCTTGAGGAACGGCCAAGCCTTGTCCGCGTCCCACGTGCCGCCGCCCCACTCCTCGGGGGCCGGCTTGCCGAGGTGCACGCCGATGTCGAGGACGACGCGGGCGGCCCGCATCCGCTGCGCGTCGAGCATGCCCATCCGGTCGCCTGGATCGTCGAGGAAGCCGAGCTGCTCCATGAGGCGTTCGGCGTACAGGGCCCAGCCCTCGCCGTGCCCGGACACCCAGCAGATCAACCTGCGCCACCTGTTGAGCTCGCCGGCGCGGTAGGCGGCCTGCGCGATCTGCAGGTGATGCCCCGGGACGCCCTCGTGGTACACCGTCGTCTTCTCGCGCCAGGTGCCGAAGCTCTCGACGCCCGGGGGAACCGACCACCACATGCGCCCCGGCCGCGAGAAGTCGTCGGTGGGGCGGGTGTAGTAGATGCCGCCGTTCTGGGTGGGCGCGATGCAGCACTCGAGCCGACGGATGGGGTCCGCGATGTCGAAGTGCGTGCCGGCCAGGGCCTCGACGGCCGCGTCCGAGGTCTCCTGCATCCACTGCTGCAACGCGTCGGTGCCGTGGAGTTGGCGGGTGACGTCCTCGTCGAGGAGGCGCATGGCCTCGTCGGCGGTGGTGCCGTCACCGTAGAGCTGGTGCGCCACCTCGTCCTGCTCCGCGGCGATGCGGGACAGCTCCTCGCGACCCCACTCGTAGGTCTCGTCCAGGTCGATGGTGGCGCCGAGGAACAGCCGCGACAGCCGCCCGTAGCGTTCCCGGCCGACGGCGTCGGCCCGCGGCGCACGGGGAGCGAGCTCGCGCAGGCTCCCGGCCAGCCGGGCGTAGGCGCCGCGAGCCAGGTCGGCGTTGTGGCTCAACGCGTCGGCGAGCGACCCGGACACGTCCGGGGAGGCCGCCAGGGAGGTCCAGAAGGAGCCACCCCCAGCGAGCTCGTCGGCCTGCCTGATGCCCATCTCCATCTGGCGGAGCGCCGGCGCGGGGCCATGGGCGACGGCGTGGCGCAGCGACTCGATGTACCCGTCGACGGCTGCGGGTACGGCGCCCATGCGCGCGGCGATGATCTCCCAGTCGTCGGTGGTGGCGGTGGGCATGAGGTCGAAGACGTCGCGGATGTACTGGAGCGGCGAAGCGATGTTGTTGAGCTGGGCGTAGTCCTCGCCGGCCTCGAACAGCTCGAGATCCAGCCCGAGGCGTTCGCGCATCGCGGCGGCGGTCACGGTGTCGACGTCGTCGACGGCCTTCGTGGCCTCCACCAGGCGCAGCGCCTCCCGGGCGGTCTCGGCCCGCTCGGCCAGGCCGGCGGGGGAGAAGTCGTCGAGCTCGTGATCGTGGCCCGGCGCGCCGATTTCGGTGGCGGTGATGGGGCTGAGTCTGACGAGGGTGTCGACGTAGGCGTCGGCGACCTGGTCGAGCCGGCTGGTCACGCGTTCGGTCATGACCCCGACGCTACCAGCGGGCTTGTCAGGCGTCGGCCAGCATGTCCTTGACCAGCGGAACCACCTCGGTGCCGTAGAGGCCGATGGTGTCCATGATCGCCTCGTGCGAGAGGCGGCCGGTGGACACCTTGAGCTGGAATCGCTGCGCGCCGAGCGTCCGGAAGCCGTGGGCGACCTTGCGCGCCACGGTTTCGGGTGACCCGACCGCCATCGCGCCGTGGTCCGCCTCCTCCTCGAAGTGCGCGCGGTTCATGCGGCCCCAGCCGCGCTCGCGCCCGATCGTCGACATCTGCCTCAGCCAGGGCTGGAACATGCGGTCGCGGGCCTCGTCGTCGCCGCGCGCGATGTGTCCGTAGGAGTGCCAGCCGACGGGCTGCGGGTCCTTGCCGAGTTCGTCGAGGGCGCGACGGTGGAGGTCTGCGAACGGGGCGAAGCGATCCACCGGTCCCCCGATGATGGCGAGCATCAACGGAAGCCCGTAGTTGGCTGCGCGGAGCACGGACTGCGGGCTGCCGCCGACGGCGACCCACGTGGTCAGCGGTGTCGCGGCGAGGCGCGGGAAGAGTTCCACGTCGTCGAGGCTCTGCGCCAGGGTGCCGTCCCAGGTCTGGCGGCCGCCGTGGATGAGCTGCGCCATCATGGCGAGCTTCTCCTCGAAGAGGGCCTCGTAGTCGTGGAGGTCGTAGCCGAACAGGGGGAAGGATTCGGTGAAGGACCCGCGGCCGGCGATGAGCTCGGCGCGTCCGTTGCTGAGCGCGTCGAGAGTGGAGAACCGCTCGAACACCCGGACCGGATCCTCGGACGAAAGGACAGTGACCGCGGTTGCGAGTTTGATGCTCGAGGTGACGGAGGCGATGGCGGCGAGCACCATCTCGGGCGCGGAGATGGCGAAGTCCTCGCGGTGGTGCTCCCCGACGCCGATGGCGTTGAGGCCCACCTCGTCCGCCAGCACGGCCTCAGCGACGACGTTGCGAATCACCTGGTCGTGGGGGAGGAGCGCGCCGTCGGCTCCGGCGGTGACGTCGCCGAAGGTGTCGATGCCGAATTCGAGCCGGTCGATGTCCATGGGTCCTCGCAAAGATTGAGAAGTCAACTACCCTCAGCCTAGCCCACAGGTCAACCGCGGGGGCGGGACCCCAGTGGCGGTCCCTGCGCTCAAGGTGGTGCAGGGTGACCGCCACTGCCGACTCGCTACCGCGCCTCGAGCTGCTTGACCATGGCCGACACGGATGACGGCATGGTCGTCAGGGCGGAGTGGGTGAAGCGAAGGACGGTCCAACCGGCGAGCGTGAGCTGCACGTCACGGGCGCGGTCGGCGATGAAGGACTCCAGCGATCGGTGGAACTCCCATCCGTCGAACTCGAGCGCCAGCCTCAACAGTGGAAAGGCGACGTCGAGAAGATAGTCCCTGTCCTTCACTGTCACCCGATGATTGGTCACCCACCCCGTGATGTGCGCCTTACGCAGCGCAATGTGGGCTGCGCGCTCCAGTTCGGACCAGGGAAGGTCGCGGGATTCGCGGAGCAGACGCGCCCGATCGCCGTTGCCCGCGCGGTCCTTGCCGAGACGAAGCGCGGTCCAGAGGTCTTCCAGCGTGGTCGCCCTGCGCCGCAACGCCTCGTCGATGGCCGCCCCGCCCATCGAATCGGTCAGGTCGAGGACGGTCTGGGCGGGAGTGGTGACGAACTTGTCCCCGTCCCAATCCCGGAGATCGGTCCCGACCGTGCGTCGTTCGAAGCTGAACCCGGCAGCACGGCGCACCCGCGGCCCCGCGACCTGCACGGCTTCGAGCTGCAATTCGGGCCACCAGGTGAGGTGGGCGGCGGTCTCCCGGACGAAGGTGGCGTTGGGGTGGAGCGCGCTGATTGCCGCCACGCGCGCCTTCACGGTGGGCGCCCAGTCCGGCAGTGCGTAGGCGCCACGCAGGACCGGCGCCAAGTGGCCCGACTTCACGGCGCGATCGATCCGGTCCGCCAGATGGGGATGCTGCCTAGGGCAGATGATCCCGTCGTCGGTGAGGATGGTTGTGATGTCGCTATGCATGCCTCCCTTGTTCGGAAGCGGACGGCCCGGTTTCCCCCTCGGGGTTGCCCTGTGGACAACGCGGAAACGTACCCGTAGCGGCGGTCACCCCCCGGGTGTCTGAGCGTGGGGAGCCGCACGGGGGGACCGTCTCCGCGCCGGGTGCCCGCATGGGCTGCGGTGACCCGCCCCGGACGACGGATCAGTACCTGGTGACGACAAGACTGGTCCACTCTTGAAAGGATTTCGTCCAACGATTGGGCCATTCTGCTGGCCTACGGCGTCCTCGAGGCGGTCTGGGTAACAGCGATCGGCCGCTCCGACGGGTTGCGCCGCCCCCTCCCCGCCCTCCATCGCCGGGTCAGGAGACCTGCCACACGGTGGTCGTGCCGCTCACCTCGTTGCCGACGACGAGCAGCGGGGTGCGGTTCGGGCTGTCCGAGGCGGGGATGAACAACAGGCCCTCGGGGCCGAAGTCACCCTCGTTGCGGAAGATGCCCTGCGCGACGGGGGCGGCGGGGTCGGTGACGTCGAACACCGCGATCGCGCTCGCCCGCTCCAGGCCTGCGAACACGTACGTGCGCCCGCCGATCTTTCCGGTGGTCACGCCCTCCGGCTCGGGGCCCTTGTTGTCGGAGCGGGTGTCGAACGTGAAGTCGTCGGCCGCATCCGCCTCGCCGTTGAAGATCGCCGGGTAGTCCTCGGCCATCATCTGCTCCAACTGGTCGCCCGAGTCCCACACGAGCACACCGGAAGCGTCACGGATGGTGATAGAGCGTGCGCCGTAGCTCCACAGTTCGGTGTAGCCGTCCTCGCCCTGCGGCGAGTCGATGACGACGTTGAGCCGACCGATCGCCGAGTTCTCCTGCAGGTCGTCGGCGTTGGTGAAGGCCCCGGTGTCGAGCGTCAGGTCCTTGACGCGGGACTCGTCCACCCACCCGTCATACTCGCGGGCGTCGCCCTCGTTGGCGGTGACGGTGAAGGTCTTGCCCAGGGCGTCGAACGTGGCGATCGCGTCGGGCATGTAGAGGCCCTTGACCGGCCACTCCGCGATGTTGATTTCGCCGTCCTTGTCCGACGCGTCCAGCCCGAAGCCGGGAAGCGAGTGGTCCTTGAGCCCCAGCGCGACGATGTCGGTCACGGTGGCGGTCCGGATGTCCACGATCGCCACGGCGTTGTTCTCCTGCAGCGTGACGAAGGCGGTCCGCCCCGACTTGTCGACGGCGATGTACTCCGGCTCCAGGTCCTGAGCGGCGGTGGCGCCCGGCCCGCTGACCCGAACCCCCTCGGCGCGCAGCGCCTCAGCCGTGAACGACGAGAAGTCCGCGGTACGGACGGTCGCGCGGGCGGCGCCGCGCGTCACGTCGATCACCGACACCGACCCCTCCGGGTCCACCTGTCCGTCCAGGTAGCCCTCAGGCTCGCCCTCGTTGGCCACCAGCACGGTCTTGCCGTTGGGCGTGAACGTCACCATGTCGGGCAGCGCGCCCGCAGGAACCGTGCCGGTCTGCGACAGCGTGCGGGCGTCGAAGAAGACCACCGCGCCCGGCAGCTGCTTGTTTCCGGCGGCCTCGGCCACCGCGACCAACCCGTGGCTCACCGCGACACTGTTCGCCCCCGGTGTGGCCAGTTCCCCGACCTTCACCGGATTCGACGGATCCGACGCGTCCAGCACGTCGACGGTGCCTGCCTCCGCATTGACGACGAACAGGCGGGTGGTCGTCTTGTCGAACGCCACGATCTCCGCCGCCGATTCGTCCCACCCACCCCCGACGTAGGTGCCGAGCACGTCGAGGGTGATGCCGGATGGCGGGGCTGCGGGGGCGGTTGCGGGAACCAGGAAAAAGGCGCCGGCGGCGAGGGCGGCGAGCGAGCCGCGCAGCGCAGGGCGGGATGAAGATGCAGTCATGCCGGCGACGCTAAGCGCCCAGCGAGAACGCCAGGTGAACGGCGCGTGACCGTCAGCGGAACAGCGAGACGATCAACGGCGCCGCAGTGGTGCCGCCCGAATCTCCCACCTCCACGAACGACGCCACGGCATGGGTGGAGTTGTAGGCGATCATCCACGCGCTCGTCTGCAGGGCGCCGGCCTGCCCCCATTGCGCGGTGCCCGTCTTCGCGCCCGTCATCAGCCCCTGGAGCGAGCGGCCCGTGCCCGAATCCACCGTCGCCTTCATCAGGCCCTGCAACTGCTGCGCCTCGGCGGCGGAGAGCGGGGTGGCGGTGGGGGAGGTCTCCTCGCCCTTGACCAGCCACGGAACGACGGTGCGGCCGGCCGCGACCGACGCCGCGACCGTGGCCATCCCCAACGGCGACATGGTGACCTGCCCCTGTCCGATCATCGAGGCCGCGCGGTCGATGGAGTTGCTCGGCGCGACGGTGCCGAAGTTGGCCGGGAAGCCCACGTCGTAGTCCGTTCCCACGCCCAGCGAGCCCGCGGCCGCGTTGAGCTGCTCTGTCGTGATGGACTCAGCCGCGCCGGCGAATGCCGTGTTGCACGACTGCGCGAACGCCGTGGTGAGCGGGATCCGACCGGTGGCGCCGGACGGGTAACCCGAGTAGTTGCCGAATGTGTAGGTGCCCACCTTTAGCGAGGTGGGGCACTCCACCGTCGACGACGGCGTCAGCCCCGCGCGCAGCATGGCGAGCGCCGAGACGACCTTGAAGGTGGAGCCCGGGGCGTACTTCCCGAACGTGACATGCGGGTACGTGCCCCCGGCAGGTGACTGCGCCGCGGCGAGTACGCCGCCGGTCTTGATGTCCAGGACCACCAGGGCCGCCATGCCGGTCTGGGCGCTCAGCACCTCCTCGGCCTTGGACTGCAGGTCCCGGTCGAGGCTGAGGTCGATCCCCGAGCCCACACTCTCATCCTGCTGGAACAACGCCTTCTCCGGCGCCGGCGACGGTCCTTCCGACGAGGCGTTCGCGCGCGGCACCAGGTCCACCCGCACCAGCGGCACCCCGCTCAGCTGATCGTCGTAGCGCGCCTGCAGCCCGCTCAGGCCCACCCGGTCCGTGACGGTCAGCGTGCCGCCCGACTCGTCGATCATCTCCTTGGTGGGGGCGCCGACGGTGCCCAGCAGCGGGGCGGCGAACGAGCCGCCGGGCCCGACGATGGCCGAGATCTCCCGCACGTGGGAGCCGGGCACCTGCGTGATCGTGGGCGGGATCTCCGCCTGCACCATCGTGGCCGCGACCACGAACGCCTTGGGACCGTTGGCGAGAACCTTCCTGGTGAACGCGGCCGGGTCCACCTCCAGGATGGCAGCCAGGTCCGCCGCGGCGGTGCCCCACTCCGCCGGCGTGACGGAGGCCTTGTCCAGGCCCACCTCGTACATGGCGCCCTCTTCGACGATGGCCACGCCGTCGCTGTCGTTGATGGGGGACCGGCGGCCCTCGCGCTTCGTGTGCCGGAGCCGGGTTGCCCCGGTGAGCTCGGGGTGGATGATCGACGGCGCCCAGTCCAGCCGCCACTGCCCGCCGGCGTACCGGAGCCTGGCCTTGGTGGGGTAGGTCCACCCCTCGTTGCCGAGGGGGTAGCTCATGGTGAGCGTGGCGACAGCCACGTCCTCGGTGGCCTCGTAGGTGACGGGTCCGGCGGTCACCTCAGGGTAGATCTCATCCATGCCGGCGAAGATGGTCTCGAAATCCGCCTGAGCCTCGGCCGCGGGCTCCACCATGGGCAACGCCGAGACGTCCCGGGCGTTGAGGGCGGCGACCACCGCCGCGACCGCGTCGTCCGCGGGCGGCAGGTCGTCGCGGACCTGTGACGACCCACTGGGGCTGGGCGACGGGGTGTCCGGCCCCGGGGCACACGCCCCCAGGAGCACACTCAGCGCCATGGCCAGGGCCAGAAGTGGTCGTCGCATCGGACCTCCTGTTCGCGCACCAGGGTACCCGCGAACCCCTGACAGAACCCGGAAACCACGCCCCCACCACGGTGTTTGTCGCCGAGCGTGGCGCCGGTACCCTGGAACAGTGCTCCGCGGACCCGGTCTCGGCGCGCCATGACCTCTATTCAGGAGCAGATCTCAGTTGAACGTACCCCTCTGGGTGTGGGCCCTCACCATCGTGGTCATCCTCGGCCTCCTGGCCTTCGACTTCTTCTTCCACGTCCGCAAGGCGCACACCCCCACCCTGAGGGAGGCCGCCGTCTGGTCGGCCATCTACGTGGGGCTGGCCGTGCTCTTCGGGATCATGGTGTGGGTGTTCGGTGGGTCGACGATGGGCGCCGAGTACTTCGGCGGCTACATCACCGAGAAGGCCCTCAGCGTCGACAACCTGTTCGTGTTCCTCATCATCATGTCCAGCTTCGCCGTGCCGCGCGAGGACCAGCAGAAGGTGTTGCTGTTCGGCATCGTCTTCGCTCTGATCGCCCGCACGGCGTTCATCTTCGCCGGCAAGGCCATGATCGAGACGTTCTCCTGGACGTTCTACCTGTTCGGGCTCATCCTCATCGTCACGGCCGGCAAACTGCTCGCTCCGGAGAAGGAGGGTGAGGAGGAGGGTGCGGACAACTTCGTCATCAGGCTGGCCAAGAAGTACCTGCGCACCACGGACCACTACGACGGCGACAAGCTCTTCACCGTCGAGAACGGGCGCCGCGTCCTCACGCCGATGCTGCTGGTGATGGTGGCCATCGGCGGCACGGACATCCTGTTCGCGCTGGATTCGATCCCGGCTATCTACGGCCTCACCACCAACGTGTTCATCGTGTTCACGGCCACCGCCTTCTCGCTGATGGGCCTGCGTCAGCTGTACTTCCTCATCGACGGCCTCCTGGACCGGCTCGTGTACCTCAAGTACGGCCTGTCGCTCATCCTCGGCTTCATCGGCGTCAAGCTGATCCTGCACGCGCTCCACGAGAACAACCTCCCGTTCATCAACGACGGTGAGAACGTCAACGTCTACGAGATCGAGATCGGGCTGTCGCTGTCGGTGATCCTCGGCATCCTCGTGGTCACCGTGCTCGCGTCGCTGCTCAGCCCCACCGGCAAGCTGAAGACGACGGTGGGCACCATCCACCGCCTGGCCCACGGCTACCTGCACACCGAATACCACGGCAACGAGGCGGACCGCGAGGCCGACTACCAGCGCATGCTGGAGGCTGAGGCCCTGCTCACCCGCTTCGACCAGGAGAAGGTCATCGAGCTCATGGATGATTCCGGCGCGGCCTGGGCCGTGGACAAGGCGCACCGCCTCCACGCCGACATGACGCGCCGCTGACCTCGTCGCCCCATGCAGGTGATCGCCGCCCTCCGGCGGCTCTGGCGCCACGCGTCGTTCCGCAGGCTCATGGCCATGCGCACGCTGAGCCAGGCGGCCGACGGCACCCTGCAGGTGGGGATGGCCTCCTACATCCTCTTTTCCCCCCAGTCCCAGCCGGACGCGGCCGCGATCGCGGGGGTGCTGGCCCTCACGCTGCTGCCGTTCACCGTGATCGGACCGTTCGTGTCCCCGCTGCTGGACCGCTGGCCGCGCCGGAATGTGGCCTTGTATTCGGACATCGCGCGGGCCGGTCTCGCCGCCGTCATCGGCCTGGTGATCGCCTCGGGCGCGACGACGGGCGCCTGGGCGGTGGTTCTCTACGCGGCCCTGCTTGCGGCGATGAGCATCAACCGGTTCATGCTGGCCGGCCTGTCCGCCGGGCTGCAGCACACCGTCGATCAGGACGAGTACCTGACTGCGTCGTCGATCCTGCCGACGGTGGGGCCGCTGGGCCTGGTGATCGGCGGCATCCTGGGCTTCCTGGCGCGCGCACTGCTCGGCGACGTGTTGCCGGCGCACCAGGCGGACGCCGTCGTGTTCGCGCTGGCCGCCATGATGTTCGTCGGCTCGGTGCTGGTGTGCCGGGGGTTCGGACGCGGGGCGCTGGGCCCGGATGTCGCGGCTGATCGGGTCGGCGTCGGCGCGGTCCTCGGGGGGTTGGCGGAGGCGGCGCGGCACCTGCGCACACGGCCCGCGTCGCTGCTCGCGCTGGGTCTCATGGCCGCGACCCGGCTGCTGTTCGGGGTGTGGAGTGTCGCGGTGATCCTGGCGTCGCGGCGCCTGTGGCACCCCGTCGACCGGCCGGGAGACGCTCTGGCTGATCTCACTGTCTGGGGGCTCTTCACGGGCGCGGGTTTCGTGCTGGCCGCCCCGCTGGTGCCGGCCATGGTGCGGCACTTCGGACTGCGCCGGAGCGCGGCGCTGCAGCTGGCGGGGGCCGCCGTAGTATCGCTGGCCATGGCGTTCACCACCGATAAGCCGCTCCTCATCGCGGCTGGCTTCCTCATCGGGCTGATGGTGCAGTCGTACAAGATCTGCGCGGACACCGTGGTGCAGGCCCACGTCGACGAGGAGTACAAGGGTCGCGCGTTCACGTTCTACGACGTGGGCTTCAACGCCGCCTTCGTCCTCGCGGGCGGGGCCGCCATCGTGGTGCTGCCGCCGACGGGGCTGTCGACGGCGGCCCTCCTGGGCATCGCTCTGGCCTACGCCGCGTGCGCGGTCGTCCTGCTGGCGGTGAGTGCGCGGCTGGGCCGCGGAGTGCTTGAGCGCGGCACCGAGGACCTGCTGGCCTGAGGGGTCAGGCCGACGATCGCATCCGTGCGGGGACGAGTCTGGTGGCGGTTCTGGCCGCGACTACGCGGCCACATCCAGCGGTGAAGCGGAGGGCCACGAGCTTGCGTCGCGTCGCGGCCCTGGCTCGGCTTACAGTGGGGCTCATGATGCGCAAGCTCTTGTGGATGATGGCCATCCTGGTCGTCGTCTCGGCAGTGTCAACCGTCGTGGACCGCCGGGAGGCGGCCCGCCGTCGTGAACTCTGGGCGGAGGCGACCGACCCGGCCTGACCCGCAGGCCTCCCGCAGAACGTGGCGTGCGCATGCACGCACGCCGCGCTCTGCGCAGTGCGTCGCGGGGTCAGTAGCCCAGCATCTCCTTGCGCACGGGCAGCCAGGCGATGGCGTCGCGCACCGCCTCCTGTTCCGTGAGCTTGGCCTCCCAGCCGAGGATGTCCTTGGCCTTCGACGAGACGGTGTAGACACCGGCGACGTCACCGGGGCGCGAGGGGCCGTAGGCGACCTTGAGCGGGTCACCGGAGATGGCCTCGAAGGAGGCCGCCAGCTCCTTGACCGTGACGCCGCTGCCGGTGCCGATGTTGAACACCTCGTACGACGAACTGGCCGTGGCCTTGTCAAAGCCTTCCAGCGCGGCGACGTGTGCCTGAGCCAGGTCCCAGACGTGGATGAAGTCGCGGATGCCGGACCCGTCGCGGGTGGGCCACTCGACCCCGGTGACCGTGAAGGTCTCGCCCTTGGACCAGGCCTCGAGCAGCTTGGCGAGCACGTGGCTGGGCTTCTCCAGCTGCTGGCCGGAGCGCAGCTTCGGGTCCGTGCCGATGGGGTTGAAGTACCGCAGCGAGAGCACCTTGACGTCGGAGGCCTTCGTGAAGTCCTCCAGGATCATCTCGACGATGTACTTGGTCCGCGCATACGGCGAGCCGGGGGACAGCGGCGAGTCCTCGGTGACGACGAAGTTCTCGTCGGGGGCGTAGATGGAGGCCGACGACGAGAACAGGAACCGGTGCACGCCGTTGCGCTGCAGCGCCTCGAGCAGGGTCACGGTCTTGGACACGTTGTTCTCGTAGTAACCCAGGGGCTGCTCGACCGACTCCGGCACCACGATCTTCGCGGCGCAGTGCACCACGGCGTCGATGGAGTGCTCGGTGAAGATCCGGTCCAGCAACGTGTCGTCGGCGATGTCGCCCTCGTAGAGGACGCGGTCGCCGATGAACTCGCGGCGGCCGGTGGAGAAGTCGTCGAGGATGACCACCTCGTGTCCGGAGTCCTCGCACGCCGATGCGACGGTGCTGCCGATGTAGCCGGCGCCGCCGGTGATCAAGACCTTCATTCGTTGCCTTCCCTGGAGCCTGCGCCCATCCTATTGCCGCGGCGCTGCGGC
The DNA here is from genome assembly GCF_055326215.1 of Tessaracoccus pujii. Classification (NCBI taxonomy): domain Bacteria; kingdom Bacillati; phylum Actinomycetota; class Actinomycetes; order Propionibacteriales; family Propionibacteriaceae; genus Tessaracoccus; species Tessaracoccus pujii. Next base: position 104,108 of record NZ_JBUZNP010000007.1, read on the forward strand.
TGCTCGGGGGGCGTCCCCTGGGCTCTTGGGGGGTTTGAGCCGGATCTGGATGTCAATCGGCTTGGATCGTTCAAAAGGAGGGATTTGGGAGTTGAGATCCAGATCCGGCTCAAGCCCTCATCGCGAGAGCCGTGTCCGGCTCAAGCCCTCGCCGCCAGAGCCGTGTCCGGCTCAAGTTCCCGGGGGCGGGGATCACCAGCCCCGGCGGATCCACTCCGGGAGGGCCGGACGCTCGGCGCCGATCGTCGTCGACGGGCCGTGGCCGGTGTGCACCACCGTCTCGACGGGGAGGGTGAACAGCCGGGTCTCGATGGACCCGATGATCCGCTCGAAGCTCGAGTAGTGCCACCTCGTCGCGCCGGGGCCGCCCTCGAAGAGGGTGTCGCCGGAGAACACGCAACCGAGCGCAGCCGCGACGAACGACGTCGATCCCGGAGTGTGGCCCGGTGTGTGCCTCGTCTCCAGGACCACGCCGCCGGCCGCGAAGGTGTCGCCGTCACGCAGCGGCTCGAACCGTGCCCTGCCGTGCTCGGCCTCCCACAGGAACCGGTCCGCGTCGTGCAGGTGCACGGGCGCGCCGGCCAGGGCGGCGACGTCGAGGGCCGCCCGGATGTGGTCCCAGTGACCGTGGGTCAGCAGGATCGCGGTGACGATCCGCCCCGCGACGGCGCGGTCCACGGCCGCCGCGTCGTGGGCCGGGTCGATCAGTACCACCTCGGAGGCGTCGCCGACGATCCACACGTTGTTCTCGTGCACCGGCGGGCCGGCGGGGTCGCTGTTGCCGGCGGTGACCAGGTGCTCGACCCGCGCGGTCATGACGTCCCCCGGGTGACCTGGTGGGCGACGGTGGCGACGAGGCGGTTGCGTAGCTCCGGGTCCGCGCTGGCCGCGGTGCGCGGGTAGTGCCAGATGGCCTCGAAGATGAGCAGGACGTCCTCCACAGGGATGGTGAACTCCAGCCCCGCGCGGGCGGCGGCCGACGTGACGAGGTCCACGTAGAGGGGGAGGACGTCCTTGCGGACTTCCTCCACGCGGTGGCCGAACTCCGGATCCCGGTAGGCGCGCAACTCGATCTCCATGAGCGTGCGCAGCACGGCGGGGTTGCCGCGGTTGACGTCGAGGATGCCGCTGACGATCTGCTCGGTGTTCATCTCCTCGGGCAGCCGCGCCAGCGCCCCCCGGTACATCTCGACCTGGTCCTCCGCCACGTGCCGCATCACCTCGACGCAGAGGTCGTCCTTCGTGCCGAAGTTGGAGTAGAACGCGCCGCGGCTGAAACCGGCAGCCTGGCAGAGGTGCTCGACGCTGGTGGCATCGATCCCGCGCCGGCTGAACTCCTCGATGGCCGCCTGCACCAGCCGTCGCCGCGTGTCCTCGCGCCGGGGCGTGGTATCGGTCGTCATGGTCACAGGTGCCTCCAACGGGCGTGGATTCAGAGATGTAGGCGAACCGATGCATAGTTGTATCGGAGCCTCACGCGCTCCGCTCACTCTACGGATAGGGCCCCCCGCATGTCTGCTGTGCTGTACGCCGTCGGCCGCTGGTGTTATCGGCGTCGGCTCACCGTCGGAGGACTGTGGCTCGCCGCGCTGCTGATCCTCGGGGGCGCGGCGGGGGTTTTCATGGGGTCGTTCAACAACGCCTTCGAGATCCCGTCCTCGAAGTCCCAGGAGGCCCTGGACAAGCTGCGGATGACGTTCCCACAAGGTGCGGCGCTGTCCGCCCTGGCGGTGGTCGTCGCCCCGGAGGGTCACGAAGTGACCGACTCGCGGGCGGAGATCGAGGACGCCGTCGCGGAGTTCGGGGAGCTGTCCATGGTGGAGGCGGCCACCTCGCCGTGGAACGAATTCGTCGACGGACTGGTCTCGGACTCGGGGCGCGCCGCCATCATCCAGCTCAGCCTGAACTTCGACGGCCAGACCCCGACCGAGGAACAGCTGGAACCGATCACCGAGGTGGCCGACTCGCTCGAAGCCGCGATGCCGGAGGGCACGCAGGTCAGCATGGGCGGCGAGGCGTACAACATCGAACTGCCGCACCTCAGCGTCATCGAGGCCATCGGTCTCGCCGTGGCGCTCGTGGCGCTGACGGTGGTCCTCGGTTCCATCGTCGCCGCAGGCCTCCCCCTGCTCACCGCCATCACGGGGGTGGGCATCGCGATGGCGCTGATGTTCCTGCTCACCCGCATCTTCGACATCAACTCCACGACCCCCCTGCTCTCGGTGATGCTCGGCCTGGCCGTCGGCATCGACTACGCCCTGTTCATCCTCTCCCGCCACCGTGACCAGTTGCGCGACGGCCTGGACCCCGAGGAGTCTGCCGGCCGCGCCGTCGGCACCTCCGGGTCGGCAGTGGTGTTCGCCGGACTCACGGTGTTCATCGCGCTGCTGGGCCTCGGTGTGGCGAACATCCCCTTCCTCACCGTCATGGGCATCTTCGCGGCGGTCACCGTCGCGTTCTCGGTGGCCATCGCGCTGACGTTCCTGCCTGCCCTGATGGGCCTCATGGGTGAGCGGATGCGCCCCAGGCCGAGCAGGACGGCGGCAGCCCCGAAGAGGGGCGGCGGGGCGTTCGCGTGGTGGGTGACCCTCACCACCTCGCACCCGGTGGTCACCATCGTGCTCGTGGTGAGCAGCCTGATGGCGCTGGCGCTGCCCGCGTTGGGGCTGCAGGTGTCGCTGCCCAACGCCGGCCAGCAGCGTCAGGAGCAGCCCGCGCGGATCGCCTACGACCTCCTCAGCCAGCACTTCGGTCCCGGCGTCAACGGCCCGCTCATCGTCACGGCGGACATCATCGGCTCGACGGACCCGTTGGGCCTCATGGCAAGCCTCAAGGCGGACATCGAGACCATCGACGGCGTGGCCGACGTCCCGCTCGCCACGCCCAACCCCAACGCCGACACCGGCCTCATCCAGATCGTCCCCACCACCGGCCCCGACGACCCGGCCACCGCCGACCTGGTGCGCGCTCTCCAGGACCGCCAGGACGACTGGGAGGCCGAGTACGGCGTCACCACCAACGTGACGGGCATCACCGCCGTCCAGATCGACATCAGCGAGAAGCTCACCGCCGCCCTGCTGCCGTTCGGGATCCTCGTGGTGGGGCTGTCCCTCATCCTGCTGGCCGCCGTCTTCCGGTCCGTGTGGGTGCCCGTCAAGGCGACGGTGGGCTACCTGCTCAGCGTCGCGGCCGCGTTCGGCGCCACGACCCTGGTGTTCAATCACGGCTTCCTCAAGGAGGTGGTCAACCTCGAGCGCGGCATGCCGATCATCTCCTTCCTTCCGATCCTCCTCATGGGCATCCTGTTCGGCCTCGCCATGGACTACGAGGTGTTCCTCGTCAGCCGCATGCGCGAGGAGTACGTGCACGGCAAGACCCCGCTGGAGGCCATCCGCGGCGGCTTCGTCGCCTCGGGCCCCGTCGTCATGGCGGCCGCGGTCATCATGATCGCCGTGTTCGCGTTCTTCGTGCCGCAGGGCATGAGCGCCATCAAGCCCATCGCCTTCGCGCTGGCCGTCGGTGTCGCGGTGGACGCGTTCCTGGTCCGGATGACCCTGGTGCCGGCCGTGCTGGCGCTGCTCGGTGAGCGCGCCTGGTGGCTGCCCGCCTGGATGGACCGGATCCTCCCCACGTTCGACGTGGAGGGTGAGGTCCTGTCCACGGAGATGGCGCTCAAGGGCTGGCCCGGGGACGGCTCGCTGCTGTACGCCGATGGCCTCGCCGTCGACGGCGTGGTGGGCCCCATGGACCTTCGCCTGGTCCCCGGAAACTTGGTGGGGCTGGTCGGGCCGGTCGGCGCGCGCACGGGTGCCGCGCTCGCGCTGAGCGGGCGCCTGGAGACCACCGCCGGCCGCGCCAGGGTGGCCGGGGCCCTCCTGCCCCAGGCCGCGGGGAACGCCCGCCGTCGCGTCACCTATCTCGACCTGGCCCACGTGGATCACCCGGCCCGCGCGCTCGCGCAGGTCAGGCCGGGGCGCCTGGTGTTCATCGACTCGGTGGACCTCGTCACCTCTCCAGACGCCGAGGAGGCCCTGGGCGGCCTGATCGACCGCGTCCGCGGCGACGGCGCCGTCGTGCTGTGCGCCGCCGTCGAGGAGCACCTCACCCACTTCATGCTGGACGGCATCTACGCCGCCCCGGCAACCGCTCTCGAAGGGAGCAGGGCATGACACCCGAGACTCTGTCCGGACGTCGCCTCACCTGGCCGGCCGTCGTCGCGCTGGCGCTGGTTCCGCTGCTGGCCGTGGCCTCGCTCATCGGACTGGGCCGGCCCGGCGCCGACGAGCAGATCGATGCCGCCGTCGTGAACCTCGACGAGGCGGTCACCGTCAACGGCCAGATCGTCCCGATGGGACGCCAGCTTGCGGCCGCCATGATCGAGCGCGACGGCGACAACGTCACCTGGACTCTGGCGGACGCGCCCAGCGCCTCCGCGGGGCTGCGCTCGGGGAGGTTCTCGGCCGTGGTGACCATCCCGTCCAGCTTCTCCGCCTCCGCCACCTCGTTCTCCGCGAACGAGGCCGCGACCGCGGTGCAGGCCACCCTGCAGGTCCAGGTCAGCGACAACGCACCGGTCACGGACGCGCAGGTGGCCCAGGAGATCGCCCGCCTGGCCACCGACACCGTCAACTCCACCCTCACCGAGGGATACCTGGACGGCATCTACGTGGGGTTCAACACCGTCGGCGAGCAGTTCACCACCATCGTCGAGGGTGCCGAGCAGCTGAACGACGGGTCCGCGCAACTGGCCGACGGGGTACTGCAGTCCTCGCAGGGCGCCAACCAGCTCGACGACGGTATGGCCCTGCTCTCGGAGAACGGCCCCAGGCTGGCCGACGGCGGGGACCAGCTCGTGATCGGCATCGGCGAACTGCGCTCGGGTAGCTCCCAGCTGTCCGAGGGGGCGGGTCAGCTGGCGGACGGCATGGAGCAGTACGCCGACGGGGTGGACCGGTTCGCCGCCCAGACTCCCGGCCTCGTCGACGGTGTGGGCCGGCTGGCCGACGGCGCGGACCAGCTGCTCGGTGGGTTGCCCGCGTTCGCCGACGGCGCCGCCCAGGCGGTCGGTGGAGTCGGGCAGCTGCGCGACGGGCTGGATCAGGTGATCGTGGGCCTGGACCAGCCACAGGACTTCTCGGACCTGGAGCTGCTGGCGGGCGGCGCACGGCAGACCGCCGTCGGCGCGGCCGGGGTGTCGGGCGGGCTCGGCCAGGTCCACGAGGCGATGCAGGGCTTCAGCACGGGCGCGATCCCCGCGCCCGACCAGGTGGCGGCGCTCGGTGGGCAGGTCGCGGCGGCCTTCGAGTGCCCGGTGGCGGACTCCACCACGTGCGACATGCTCCGCGACACCTTCGCGGCGGGTGCGTCGGCCGGCGTGACCGCGGGCTTCCGGGCCGGCACGGGCACGGCCTCCGCGGCGCTGACCACCCCCGACCCCGCGACCGGGATGTCGCTCCTGACGGGAGCCGAGGGGGTCGCGGGCGGCGCGGACCAACTGGCCGACGGCGTCGACCGGCTCGTCACGGAGCTGCCGGCGGAGACCCAGGCCCAGCTCGCGGAGCTCAAGAGCGGCCTGACTCAGATCCGCGACGGCGCCGACCAGCTGGCCACGCAGGCCAAGCCCATCGTCGACAACGCGCCCGCCATCTCGTCGGGCGCCACCCGGCTCAACGACGGCATCCAGCAGCTCGACGAGCAGCTCGGCGCACTGCCGGCCGGCGTGGATCAGCTCTCGAGCGGGGCGCGCCGGCTGGCGTCGGGCACGGCTGAGCTCGCTTCAGGAACCGCGCAGCTCGACGGGGGCGTCGGGCAGCTCGAGACGGGCGCGGCCACCTTCGTCGACGGCGTGACGCAGTACACCGAGGGGGTGTCGTCGGCCGCGGACGGGACGAGCATGCTCGCCACCGGGCTCGCCCAGCTCTCGGACGGCGCGGGGCTGCTCGACGACGGTGTGGCCACCTTCGCGACAGAGCTCGCCAAGGGCGCGGACCAGGTGCCCACCTACTCCGCGGATGAGCGTGCGACGCTGGCCTCGGTGGTCGCGGCCCCGGTGGACAAGCCCGACGACGTGATGCAGTCCGGGCGCGTGCCGCTCGTGTCGCTGCTGTTGGTGGCGGCGCTGTGGCTGGGGGCGATGGCGAGCTTCGTCGTGGCGCGTCCGGTCCCGCGCGACGTGGTGACGTCCCGCGCCTCCAGCCTGGCGCTGTGGGCCAGGACGGTGTGGCTGCCGCTGGCGGTGGTCGCGGCGCAGGCGCTGGTGCTCGGCGTCGTCGGAGGCGTGGTACTGGAGGCCGGGTTCGCGAAGACCGTGGCCCTGGCTGCCCTCCTGGTGGTGCTCGGAGCGTCCTTCGTGGTCGCCAACCACGCCCTGTCCGCATGGTGGGGCAACGCGGGCCGCGCCGTCGCGCTGCTTCTGCTGGTGGCGACGGTGGCCCTCGGGCTGTCGTCGGCGGCGTCGTGGCTGTCGCCGGTCGCGGCGGTGTCTCCGTTGCAGAACGGTCTACTGCTGGTGCGGACGTGGCTGGCCGGTGGCAGCGGGGAGATCGGCCTGGCGGCGATGGCGGTGCTCATGGCGGCCGTGGGGCTGGCGTTGTCCGTCCTGGCCATCTCGAGCCGCCGTCGGCTCACGGTGGACCAGTTCCGTCGCGCCGCCTGAACGGGTGGTCTCCCTGAGCGGGGTCTCCCTGAGCGTGTGGTCTCGACGGGGGTTGAGCCGGACACGGCTCTCGCGGAATCACTTGAGCCGGACACGGCTCTCGCGGAGTTAACTTGAGCCGGACACGGCTCTCGCGGAGTTAACTTGAGCCAGAGCCGACACTCGTGGGCCGTGAAACGTTAGAATGCACAATTTCAGCCCGCGAGAGCAGTTTCAGGCTCGACGGGGGGCACGGAGAGCCGTGTCCGGCTCAATTCCATACCCGACCAGCCGCTGACTGGGGGGATTGCGGGGCCACCGAGCTGTCGACTTCCCCAAAGTGCACTGTGAGCGCGCTCCCGTGCACGAACGTGCATGGTTGTTGCAACGACGTGCACCAGAGAGTTGGCTTGTCAGAGGCGGCCGACCAGGTCCGTCATGAGCATGCGTCGATGTTGACGCCAATCTGACAAGGCTGTCAGGAACGGAGTGAGGGATGGAAACCTCTCTGGGTGTTGTCTTCCTCTCGGAAGTCGTGGGATCAGCAATGCTGCTGCTACTCGGTGGTGGTGTCGTCGCTAACGCGATCCTCACCAAGACCAAGGGCAACGGTCAAGGATTCCTATTCATCAACTGGGGCTGGGGTATCGCGGTCTTCGCCGGCGTCCTCGTCTCGTACAAGTCAGGCGGCCACCTCAACCCCGCCGTCACGCTCGGCGTCCTCTCCTCCGGTTCGGAGACCTACGCCGCGGGTGTGCCGATCACCGCCGCTTCCACCGTCGTGTACTTCGCCGGTGAGCTCGTCGGAGCCATGATCGGTGCGGTCCTCTGCTGGCTGGCCTACAAGGATCACTTCGACGCAGAGCCGGATCCGGCCCTCAAGCTCGCCGTGTTCTCCACAGGTCCTGGCATCCGCAACTACGCGATGAACGTCGTCACTGAGGCCATCGCCACCTTCGTGCTCGTGTTCGTGATCCTCGGCGCAGGCAAGTTCACCGGCGCGGGCGGCGCTGACCCGGTCAACATGGGCTGGCTCGGCGCACTCGGCGTCGGCATCCTCATCGTCGGCATCGGCGCGAGCCTCGGCGGCCCCACCGGGTACGCCATCAACCCGACGCGTGACCTCGGTCCCCGCATCGTGCACGCCATCCTCCCCATCAAGGGCAAGGGCAACTCCGACTGGGCCTACTCCTGGGTCCCGATCGTCGGCCCCATCATCGGTGGCGTCCTGGCCGGCCTTCTCGCCGGCGTTCTCCTTCCCGCAGTCTGATCTGAAAGGAATCGAATACAGCAATGGCTGACAAGTACGTACTCGCAATCGACCAGGGAACCACCAGCTCCCGAGCCATCATCTTCGACCACAGCGGACAGATCGTGTCCTCGGGTCAGAAGGAACACGAGCAGATCTTCCCGCGTGCGGGATGGGTCGAGCACAACCCCGTCGAAGTATGGGACAACGTCCGCGCCGTCGTCGCCGAGGCGCTCAGCGGCGCGTCGGTGAACCACCAGCAGATCGCGGCCGTCGGCATCACAAACCAGCGCGAGACCACCGTCGTGTGGGACAAGAACACCGGTGAGCCGGTCTACAACGCCATCGTGTGGCAGGACACCCGCACCGCCAAGATCGTCGACGATCTGGGCGGCGACGAGGGCCAGGACAAGTACAAGGCCCGCGTGGGCCTGCCTCTGGCCACCTACTTCTGTGGCCCCAAGGTGAAGTGGATCCTCGACAACGTCGAGGGCGCCCGCGAGCGCGCCGAAGCGGGCGACCTCGTCATGGGCACCATGGACACCTGGGTGCTGTGGAACATGACCGGCGGCGTTGAGGGCGGCGTGCACGTCACCGACGTGACCAACGCCTCGCGCACCATGCTGATGGATCTCAAAACCCTCAGCTGGGACGCCGACATCGCGGCGGACATGACCATCCCGATGTCGATGCTGCCGGAGATCCGCAGCTCGGCCGAGGTCTACGGCGTCGGTCGAGCGGGGGGTCTGCTTCCGGACGTCCCGATCGCGGGCATCCTGGGCGACCAGCAGGCGGCCACCTTCGGCCAGGCCTGCTTCGAGCCCGGCATGGCGAAGAACACCTACGGCACCGGCAACTTCATGCTGCTCAATACGGGCGAGGCCATCGTCCCGTCGACGAACGGCCTGCTGACGACGGTGTGCTACAAGATCGGCGACAAGCCCGCCATCTACGCACTCGAGGGTTCGATCGCCGTCACCGGCTCGCTGGTGCAGTGGCTGCGCGACAACCTGCAGATGTTCACCTCCGCGCCTGAGGTCGAGGAGCTGGCCAGCACGGTCGAGGACAACGGCGGCGCGTACTTCGTGCCCGCGTTCTCGGGCCTCTTCGCCCCGTACTGGAAGTCCAGCGCGCGTGGCGCCCTGGTGGGCCTCACCCGCTACGTCAACCGTGGTCACATCGCCCGCGCAGCACTGGAGGCCACGGCCTACCAGACGCGTGAGGTGCTGGAAGCCATGGAGGCGGACTCGGGCGTCAAGCTCGCCGAACTCAAGGTCGACGGCGGCATGACGATGAACGAGACCCTCATGCAGTTCCAGGCCGATCAGCTCGGCGTCGACGTGGTTCGCCCCGTCGTCGCGGAGACCACGGCCCTGGGTGCCGCGTACGCCGCCGGCATCGCCACCGGCTACTGGGAGGGCGAGCAGGACGTCATCGACAACTGGGCAGAGGCAAAGCGCTGGACGCCTGTGGTCGACGAGGCCGAGCGCGAGCGCCTGTTCCGCAACTGGAAGAAGGCCGTCACGCGGACCTTCGACTGGGTCGACGAGGACGTCAAGGAGTGACACTCCGAGGCTGAACGTTGCCACGACGGGGGGCGCCGGGAGACCGGCGCCCCCTTTCGCGTGCCCTGACCGTCATCAGGTATCTCGCTGCTGCCGGCGATGCGCGGGTCGGGTTCGCGCCGCCGAATGCGGGTTAGCCTAGGCGCATGGCGGAGCACGAGGTCTTGTCGGTGGGCGGACGCGAGATCAAGCTGACCTCGCCGGACAAGGTGCTGTGGCCCGGCGCGGGCATGGCCGACGGCGTGCCCGTCACGAAGCGCGGCCTCGCCGAGTACCTGATCGCCGTCGCGGGCGAGTTCCTCCACCTCAACGGGGACCGACCCATGACCCTGCAGCGGTTCCCCGAGGGCATCGACGGCGAGGAATTCTTCTCCAAGCGACCCCCGCAGGGCGCGCCGTCGTTCCTGCGCCGGGTGACCTGCACCTACCCGTCGCGCCGACGCCACGAGCAGCTGACCTTCGACGAGCCGGCGGCGCTCGCGTGGGCGGCCCAGATGGGCACCATCACGTTCCACCCGTGGCCTGTCCGCACGGCGGACCTCGACAACCCGGACGAACTGCGCATCGACCTGGACCCCCAACCGGGGCGCGGGTTCCGTGACGCCGTCACGGCCGCCGTCGCGCTGCGCGACGTGATGGCCGAGGCCGGATTGAAGGCCTACGCGAAAACCTCCGGCAACCGCGGCGTGCACGTCTATGCACGCATCCGACCCACGCACGAGTTCCAGGACGTGCGGCACGGGGTGATCGGGATCGCGCGCGAGCTGGAGCGCCGGATGCCGGACCTGGTCACCACGTCGTGGTGGAAGGAGGAGCGCGGCGAGCGGGTCTTCGTCGACTTCAACCAGGCCAACCGCGACCGCACCATCGCCGCCGCCTACTCGCCCCGCCCGCTGCCCGGCGCGCCGGTGTCGACACCGCTCACGTGGGAGGAGCTTCCCGACGCGGATCCGCGGGAGTTCACCCTCCGCACCCTTCCGGCGCTGCTGGAGCGCAGGGGATGCGCGTGGGCGGACATCGACGAGGAGCCGGGTGACGCCACCGGTGCGCTCGCGATGTGGGAGGCGGACCTCGAGCGGGGCCTGGGCGAGCTCAACTTCCCGCCCGACTACCCGAAGATGCCGGATGAGCCGCCGCGCGTGCCGCCGAGCAAGCGTCGCGCGGACCGGGACGACGACGAGTACCTGGCGCCGAAGGCCGAGCGTGACGCAGAGTGGGGCACCGCGATCGCCCCGCCCTACGGCCCCATGCTGGCCAAGCCGGTGAAGAAGCTGCCAGAGGGAGAGTTCCTCTACGAGCCAAAGTGGGACGGGTTCCGTGCCATCGTGTGGCGCTCGGGGAACCAGGTGGAGATCGGTTCGCGCAATACCCGCCCGATGACCCGCTACTTCCCCGAGTTGGTGGAGGCCATCGTCGAGAACTTCCCGGACCACTCCGTCATCGACGGCGAGATCGTCATGATCGATCCGGATTCCGGTGACCGGCTCAACTTCGATCTGCTGCAACAGCGGATCCACCCCGCGGCGTCGCGGATCAGGAAGTTGAGCCTGGCCACCCCCGCCAGTTTCGTCGCGTTCGATCTGCTGGCGCTGGGCCAGGACAACTACGTCGAGCGGCCGTTCCGTGAGCGACGGGCGGCGCTCGAGAAGGCGCTGTCGGCCGCGACCGCGCCCATCTTCCTGACGCGGGCGACGGAGGACCCGAGCGTCGCGGAGGAATGGTTCGAGCAGTTCGAGGGCGCTGGACTCGACGGCGTGATGGCCAAGCCGCTCGGGGAGCCCTACGTCGAGGACAAGCGGGTGATGTTCAAGTACAAGCATGAGCGGACCGCGGACTGCGTCGTGGCTGGATACCGCACGTACAAGGACTCCGACGACGCCGTCGGCTCACTGCTGCTCGGGCTCTACACCGACGACGGGGTGCTCAACTCGGTGGGCGTCATCGGCGCCCTGCCCATGGAGCGCCGCCGGGAACTGTTCCTGGAGCTGCAACCTCTGGTCACGACGTTCCAGGACCACCCGTGGGCGTGGGCGGAGCCGGAGGAGGCGACGCCCGACAACCGCGATCAGTCGTTCCCGCGCACCCCGACGGCCGCCGCCCATTCGCGCTGGAATGCCAAGAAGGACCTGTCCTTCACCCCGCTGCGGCCTGAGCGCGTCGTCGAGGTGCGCTACGACCACATGGAGGGTGAGCGGTTCCGGCACACGGCGCAGTTCGTCCGGTGGCGCGAGGATCGCGACCCGGCATCGTGCACGTACGACCAGCTCGACGAGCCGGTCAGCTACGACCTGGCCAGGGTGCTGGGCGCTACCGGACCGTGATCTCCGCGATCTCGGCGCGGAAGCCACCTTCCACCGGCGGCAGGTTGGTGATGTAGACCATCAGGTACTGCGTCTCGGTGGGGGAGCTCAGGGTGATCGTCGCCTCACCGGTGGCCGCGGCGTCCGCGCCTACGACCTCCCAGTCCGCTTCCGTCCGTTCCGACGGCTGCTCGCCGGAGGGAACCCTCAGCTCCAGGGCGGTATCCCCGCCCACCAACGTCACCGTCGCGCTCGTCACGGTCGTGGGCGCGCCGAGGTCAAGGATCAGGCCGACGCCCGGCTTCTGGCCGCCCATGTCCGCGCGACGCAGGTAGCGCATGGTCACCCAGGTGGTCGCGGCGTCGCCGTCGATCACGCCGGCCGCGCGGTCCCCGTTCTCCTCGCCGTTGCCGCCGTCGACCTCCGGGTCGAAGTCACTCACCGCGACAATCGTGGGCGCGGCCCCCGTCTCCGACGGCGACTGCGACCCTGCCGTCGGCGAGCCGGAGCGCGACCCCGAGGGCGTCGTGGTCGCCTGGTCCGGATCCGCCGTCCACAACGCGATGAGCGAGGCGACGGTGATGAGCGCCACCAGCGCCAGCAGGGCCCAGAGCGCGCGACGCGTGCGCGGCCTGTCCGACTCGGTGGTCGCGGCGGCCCATGGCGCGGCATCGGCACCGCCGCGGCGGGGGCCGACGGTGGCGTCGGCCGACTCACCCGGCAGGTCTCCGCCGCGGGACAGGCCTGCCGTGCGGGCCAGGGTGGAGGCCTCCGGATCGTCCGTTCCGACGGCGGCGTGGGGCACCGGCGCCCACGCCCCGACCCGGGTGGGCGCGTCGGGGCGGCGGTACAGCTCGTGCTGCGTGCCCGTGCTGAACGTGTCCGCGCCCTCGATGGCGCGCACGCGCTCCTCCAGGTCGGCTGACGCGTCCGCGCTGCCCAGCACGGCGGACAGCGCCTCGGTGAGCTGCGCCGCCGAGGTGATCCGTGGCTCGCTCATCGCCCCACGCTGGGTGAGCGTGACGGTGCAGATCCGGTCCAGCGCGGGGGAGACCCCGGCCTGGACCTGGTGCGGCGGGGCCGTCTCGCCCGCGACGACCGGGGCCGCGGGCATGCCGAACGCGGCCCGTCCGGGCCACCGGCGCACCAGCGCGGCGTACAGCAGCATGCCCAGGCCGACGACGTCGGAGCGCTCCCGCGCGGACCAGGCGTGCCGGTCGTCGTCGCGGCCGGCCAACGCGGCCTCCACCCCGAAGCCGGCGAGCCGCACCGCTCCGGAGGTGGTGATGATGACCGTGTCCGGGCTGAGCTGCTCGTGGAACAGCCCTTGGGCGTGCACCACGACGAGGGCGTCCGCGAGGTCGCGCACGATGTGCGCCGCCTCCAGTGCGCTGAGAGGCCCGGCCGCCAGGATGTCCGTCAGCGACCTGCCTGGTGCGTACTCGCGCACCACGTAGGCGCCGATGCCCTGGGTGGGGTCCAGCACCTCGTCGGCGTCCAGCACCCGCAGGAAGCGGGAGTCGGTGGCCACGGCACCCTTGCGGGCGGCCACCATCAGCTCGGAGATCCGCGGGTCGCCCGGCGCGACGACGTGGACGACGACGTCGCGCGAGAGCACCTGATCGTGCGCCCGCCAGGTCTCCGTGCCCAGCCTGTCGGCGAGCCGTTCGAGGAGCTCGTAGCGGGTGCTGAGCAGGGTGCCGACGGCGGCGATCCTGCTGCCCTGCTCGCCCCGGAACAGTCCGGGAAGGTCGAAGGGGCCGGTGGGCTCATCCGCCACCGGGGGGTGCAGCAGCCGTCCGGTGGTCTCCTCGTCGGGCTCGGTCGGGGGGGCGAGCGGCGACAGCGCGCCCATGGGACCGGTGGCCTCGTCGGCGTAGTGAGGCGGCTCGTCTGCCGCCGGGTTCCCGTCACCGGGCGCCGGCTCGGAGGGGCGATGGAAGCTGTGCTCCGTGACGGCGGGGCGGTTGCGCACCACGGTGGCGGGGCCGGTGTCGAACGAGTCGATCATGTCGTCGCGAATTGCCGGGACCACGGCGGTGAGGTCCTCGGCCTGCGAGCCCCCTTCCTGTGAGGCGGTCCCGCCTGAGCCCTCGACGGCGGGGCGACGCCTGCCGAGACGGCTGGCCACCAGCCCGGAGAGGCTGCCGAGCTCCTTGACGTGCAGGAGTTTCCCCACGATCAGGAAGGCCGCGAGGATCAGCAGCCCGCCGACCAGCAGGGCCACGATGTGCCCGAGGATCCTGCCCGGTACCGCCGTCATCAGCCACCCGGAGAGGTAGTAGGCCGCGGCCCCACCCACCGCCGCCCCCAGGACCAGGCGCACGAGGTGCATGCCCAGCGCCCGGCCGTCGATCCCCGGGACCCGCCGGCGTAGCGCCTGCCAGGTCACGAACACGCCGACGGTGTATGCCAGGGAGTAGGCCAGCGCCAGCGCCGCGGCCACCCACGCGGAGGAGTTCACCCACCAGACCAGGGCGATCGCGCCGCCGATGTTGAGCGCGGCGATGAGGCTCTGCAGGAAGAACGGGATCCTTGTGTTCTCGAGGGCGTAGAACGTGCGCAGGCACACGAACTGGACGGTGAAGGGGATGAGGCCGAGGGCGAACGCCATGAGCGCCCATGCCACCCAGATGGCGTCGCCCGCGCCCGTGCCGTGGCCGAAGAGCAGGCCCGCCATCGGCCCGGCCAGGGCCAGGAAGGCGACGGCGGCAGGCACGATGGCCACGAGCGCCAACCGGATGGTCGTGGTGAATTCGGCGGCCACTGCGTCGAGGTCGCCCTGCGCGGCCAGCCGCGAGGCATTGGGCAGCATGGCGGTGGCCAGCGACACGGTGATGAGGGAGTGCGGGAGGATCCACAGCAGGTGGGCGTTGGCGTAGACGGCTACGCCGGCGCCCTCGCCGCCGGCCGTGGCGGAGGTGGCGAGGCGGTTGACGACCATCAGGCCCAGCTGATTGACCGCGACGAACCCGATGGTCCACTTCGTCAGCGAGAAGGTGTGCCCGAGCCCTGTGCCCTTGAGATCGAAGCGGGGACGGATCTTGAACCCGAGCTGTCGGATGTAGGGCAGCATCACCAGGGTCTGGGCGGCGATGCCGAGCGTGGAACCCAGGCCGAGCAGCAGGATCTGTGGCGTGGTGAACGGGCCGCCGTGGTTCTCCTGATTGCCCCACACCACGAAGTAGAGGGCCATCACGGCGATGGCGATCACGTTGTTGGCGATCGGGGCCCACATCATCGGGCCGAACTTGTCCCGGGCGTTGAGCACCTGCCCGAGCAGGAAGAACGCGCCGTAGAAGAAGATCTGCGGCAGGGTGAGATAGGTGAGGGCCACCATGGACCCGTACTGCGCGGCGAGGTCCGCCTGGCGCCAGTCGTCGGAGGTGTAGATGGCCGTGACCAGGGGGGCGGCAATCGTGATGAGCACCGCGACCGACGTCACGATGAGCATGAAGGCGGTCATGATCCGGTTGGTGTAGGCCTCGCCGCCGTCGTCGTCGTTCTTGATGGCGCGCACGATCTGCGGGACGAGCACCGTGTTGAGGGCCCCGCCGGCGAAAAGGATGTACAGCGAGTTCGGCACCATGGTGGCCAGCCCCAGCATGTCCGCCTGCCTCGTGCCGTTGCCGAGGATGAACGCCACGAGCATCACCCGGATGACGCCCAGCACGCGCGAGATCATGGTGCCGGAGGCCATGATGGCCCCGGCCCCCACAAGTTTCCTGGTGCTACTGACTTGGCTCACTGTTCTCCTTTGGCCGCCCGTTCGCGTTGCACGGCGCGGATGCGCAGGGCGGTGCCGCCCACCACCACTGCACCCGATACGAGGATGATGATCCAGCCGACGCGCCCGAAGTCGGTGGCCGTGATTTCGATCGGCACCGCGGCCCCCAGCGGTTCGCCGTCCAGGGTGGTCACGGTCGCGCGCACGATCGCGACCCCGTTGGCGGTGGCTTCCGGGGAGATGTCCACCGTGGCGGACTCCCCGGGGCCCACGGTGACGGGGCCCACCTCCGGCACCCGGATGCGCTGCGGCGAGTCCGACGTGAACCGCACCAGCACCTGGATGGGCACGCCCAGTCCGTTGCTGACGGTCGCGGGGAACGTGTTGGTGCGGGAACCCATGACGAACGACTGGGCGGCCCTGATCGTGATGAGGGAGCTGTCCACGCGGGCCGGGGAGGCGGACTCGACGTAGGCCACGGCGGCCGACTCGACAGGGAAGTCCTTCGAGAACGCCGTGGCGCCCAGGGCAGCCAGGTCCGCCGGCCCCTCGACGCCGAGCAGCCGGCGGAGGAACTCGGCGTTGCCCGCCGCGTCGTCCAGCGTGGCGGACAGGTCCGGCCACGGGGCCACCGCGACCGTATCCGGCCACACGATGGGTGAGCGCGGCGTTGCGGCCGGGGCTATGTGCCTCCGCCCGGTCCCGGGCGCGGCGTCAGCTTCCGCTGCCTCGACCGTCGCGATCACGTACAGGGGGGGACGCTCGGCCAGCAGTTCATCGGCGATGAGCCGGCCGGTGCGCACGCCCGGGGGCAGAGCGGTCAGCGACGACGGTGGCGCGGCCCCGAGGAGCCGTGGGGTGCCGGTCTCGCTGCCGGTGGTGCCGAGGAGCACGACGGTGTCGAGGCTGCCGAGCCGCTCGGCGAGCGCCTCACCGGCAGCGGCGTCGATCACCGCGACACTCGGGAGCTCCAGCACCTCCTCCGGGGTGGCCGCGCCAGACCAGCCGAGGACGGCGTCCAGGGAGCCGGTGGCGTCTGCCCTGGCCAGGTCCGGGTTCCCGTAGGGGAGGCGCCAGACGCGGTCCTGCGCTGCCAGGGCGTCGAGGCGCGCCAGCCAGCGGAGGGCGACGCCGCTGCCCGGCGTGGGCACCCCGCCGACGACGTGTTCCTCCGTCATCCGCTGCACCGCCTCGAGCAACGCCGGATCGACGGCGGCCGTCACCCCGTCGCGCTCGGCGCTGGACAGCAGCGTGTCGAGGCGCCCCGACAGGTCTGAGGACAGGGCGCCGTCGACGAAGTCACCCTCCGGCAGCCAGGTGGGCGGGGCGGTGAGCAGGACGAGGGCGCTGGACTCGACTGGGCGCGTCGTGGCCGCGACGACCACCTGGTCCTCGCCCACCACCTGGTTGCCGCCGTCCGCGGGGACGCCGCGCACCTGGACGCCAAGCAGGTAGCCCGCGTCGTCGGTGGTGAGGGCGTACTGGCCGGCGGTGAGCTGCCCGACCGTGGTCCTGACGGTGAAATCGGCCCGCTGCCCGGGGGCGAACTCGTCCTCGCGGGTGAGGATGTCCAGGTTGCCCAGTTCCTCGTCGTAGAGGCGCGCGCCGATGGGCACGTCCGCGGTCACCTGCGCGAGCTGACCGGGGGAGGTGATGGGCGTGCTGAGCCGCCAGAAGTGGACGTTGACGTAGCGGATGGGGACGGTGGAGACGTTGGTCAGGGTCCCCGTGACCTCGACCACCTGAGCGTCGTCAGCCAGATCGAGGGTGGGCGTCGAGACGCTGGTGAGCTGCACATCGAGGTATCCCGAGGCTGCTTCCGCCGGGCGCGGGGGCAGCGCCATCGCCAGTGCGAGCAGCGCTCCCACCAGCAGCGCGCGCGCGAACCGACCGACCATCACCGTCCCATGGTAGTTGCCGGAGGCCGCGCGCCCGGGGTCACCGCCCGGCGCGATCGGCCCACCACCGCGTCAACAGCGCCACGGCCTCGTCGTGGGGGACGGGGCCGTGCTCGGTGCGGTGCTCCAACAGGAAGGCGTACGCCTCCCCGACGGCACGGCCCGGCGGGATGGCGAGAATCTCCATGATCTGCGTCCCGTCCAGGTGCGGCCGCAGGGAGGCGAGCTCCTCCTGCGCGCTCAACTCGTCGATGCGCCATTCCAGCTCCTCGTAGGCGCGGCGAAGCTTCGTCGCACGCTGCCGGTTGCGGGTGGTGCAGTCCGCGCGGGTCAGCATGTGCAGGAGTTCCAACTCGTCACCGGCGTCGCGGACGTAGCGGCGCACCGCCGCGTCGGTCCACTCGCCGTCGGAGTAACCGTGGAAGCGCAGGTGCAGCTCGATCAGCTTGGCCACCGACTTCACCACGTGCGTGGGGTAGTTGAGGGCCTTGAGCCTTCGCGTGGCCAGCTTGGCGCCGACGATGTCGTGGTGGTGGAACGTGACCTTGGGGCCCTCGAACTTCCGCGTGGCGGGCTTGCCGATGTCGTGCAGCAGCGCGGCGAGGCGGTTGACGATGTCCGGCTCGTGCCCCCGGGCCTTCTCCAGTTCGATGGCCTGATCCACCACGGTCAGCGAGTGCTGGTAGACATCCTTGTGGCGGGCGTGTTCGTCCACCTCCAGCTGCAGCGCCGGCAGCTCGGGCAGGATGTGCTCCGCGATGCCGGTCCTCACCAGGAGGTCCAGGCCCACCCGGGGGTTGTCGGTCAACAACAGCCCCGTGAGTTCACCCTGGACGCGCTCGGCGGACACGATGGTGATCCGCTCGGCCATGTCCGTCATGGCCTGCACCACCTCGGGCGCCACCCGGAACCCGAGCCGCGACGCGAACCTGGCGGCCCGCATCATCCGCAGCGGGTCGTCGGAGAACGAGTGCTCGGGCGTCGACGGTGTGCGCAACAGCCCGTCGGCCAGGTCTGCGAGGCCGCCGTACGGGTCGACGAAGGAGCGCGTGGAGATGTCCACCGCCATGGCGTTGACGGTGAAGTCTCGGCGGAGGAGGTCGCCGTCGATCGTGTCGCCGAACGACACCTCGGGCTTGCGCGACTCGCTGCGGTAGATGTCGGCGCGGAACGTGGTGACCTCGATCTGCCAGTCCTGCTCCTCGGCCCGCTTGAGCGCGCCGATGGTGCCGAATTCCTTGCCGATGTCCCACGTGGAGTGCGTGAAGCGCTTGAGCAGCTCGTGCGTCTGATCCGGGCTGGCGGAGGTGGTGAAGTCCAGGTCGTGCCCGAGCGAGCCGAGCAACGCGTCGCGGACGGACCCGCCCACCAGGTACAGCTGGTGCCCCTCGGTCCGGAACAGGCTGCCCAGGTCGTCGATGACGGGCGCGATGCGCAGTAGTTCATGCATCGCGTTGGTCTGCGCTTGGGTGAGGCTCGGCACGGGGAACGAGTCTACGTCGTGCGGGTCCCGGCGCATTACTCGCGTCACGCTCCTAAACCACTGAGCCTGCTGAGCGCGCTGTGGGTGGTGCCCGGAGCGCGACCTTCCCGGCGTGACCGCCGCCGCCTACCGTGGACGGAGGGTCGTCGAAAGGAAACACATGTCCATTCATCGCCGCCTCCGGACGCTCGCCGTGATCGGCTTCTCCGCCGCGCTCCTCGTCGGAGCCCCCGCCGCCGCGCAGGCCGCGCCGGGAACCACGGTGCACCTCGCCGGCGCCAACGAATTTCCTCCGAACGCGAGCCCCGCCACCGGCCACTTCACCTACCAACTCAAGGGCCAGCGCCTGTGCTACAACCTCGCGGTCGCGGATCTGTCGGCGGGGGTCACCGGCGCCCACGTTCACGCTGCGCCGGCCGGGTCGAACGGCGGCATCGTGATCCCCCTGACGGTCGAGATGGGGGAGACCGCATTCGTGACCGACGCCTGCGTCGACGTCGACAAGGCCCTGATCAAGTCGATCCGTCGCACGCCTGAGCAGTATTACGTCAACGTGCACTCTTCAGCGATCCCGTCGGGCGAGATACGGGCGCAGCTCGGCTGACCGTCCGACCCAGCTCGCCGGCGCGTCCCCAACCGCTCCGACGGGCGGTGTAATGATGGCGCCATGGCTGATGTGTGGGAGAAGCTGCTGCTGAGCGGCATCGTGATCGTCGTGGCGCTGGTGCTTCGCGCCGTGCTGAGGCACGTGATCAAGCGTGTGGTGGCGGCTTTGGCGAGCAAGCCCCAGGACCGCAACGACGACCTCGGCGCCAAGGCACGCGCGATCCTCACCAGGGCGGGCGGCCTGGGCGATGAGCGGCAACGGCAACGGGTGGCCACGCTCGGGTCCCTGCTGCGCAGCGTGGTGGACGTGGTGCTGATCGTCGTGGTGACTCTCACCGTTCTTGCCACGTTCGGGGTGCCCATGGCCCCCCTGCTGGCCTCCGCCGGCGTCGGGGGCGTGGCCCTCGGGTTCGGGGCCCAGTCCCTGGTCAAGGACTACCTGTCCGGCATCTTCATGCTCGCCGAGGACCAGTTCGGCGTCGGGGACCTGATCCAGGTCGGGGATCTGCGCGGCACGGTGCAGGAGGTGACCCTGCGGGTGACCAAGTTGCGGGACCCGTCGGGCACGGTCTGGTACGTCCGCAACGGCGAGGTGCTGACGCTGGGAAACGTCTCCCAGGGCTACTCGACGGCGACGGTGGAGGTGCCGGTGGCCATCGACGAGGACGCCGAACGGGTGCAGCAGGTGCTGCGCAGCGCCGTCGGGACCATGGGCGAGGAGCCCGAGTGGTCGCAGGTGCTGCTGGAGAACCCGATGGTGCTCGGCGTCGAGTCGATGAACGAGGGCACGATGGTGCTGAAGATCCTCCTCAAGACCGGCCCGGACCAGCAGTGGGGCCCGATGCGCGAGGCGCGCGCGCGAGCCCAGCGGGCGCTGGCGGCCGAAGGGATCCGGGGCCCCATCCTCCCCGGCCTCAACCGCCCCGCCCCCTGACCCTCGCGCTCCTCGACCCTCGCGCTCCCCGACCTTCGCGCTCCCCGACCCTCGCGCTCCCGCTCCTCCGTGCACGACTCGCCGTGCACGTTCATGATGGGCCCCGCATGAGCCCTCCGTATGTGAGAACTGCGTGCTTTCGTGCGCGAGGATTCGTGCTCCGATTCGACGCCCGAGGCACGGGTTCGGAGTACCGTTGAAGTACTACTTGTGGTCGGAGGACCCCATGATCAAGCGGGTTTTCGTTGACGTCGCCGCCGGATTGGGTCTGGCGATCGCGGGCCAATTTCTCCAGTTCGCGGCCAGCCTGGCCGGGCCCCTGCTGGGGCTCCCGATGCCTTACGAGAGTGCACCTGAGGACGGGACCATCCCCGCGGCGTTGCTGGACCAGATCAACGCGATGTTCTGGCTCGCCGCGGCCGGCATGATCGTCCTCAGCTTCCTTGTGGCCATGCTGCTGAAGACCCGTGCAGTGTCCGACGGACTGCGGCGGGGGGCCGTGTGGGTGGCTGTCGTCGGCCTCAGCCAGTTCCTGTTGAGCCTGGGCAACGGCATGGTTCCGGTGTTCGGTCTGCTCGGCACGTGGGCCTACCTGGTGGCCGTGTTCGCGGGCCCGGTGCTGGCGGGCCTCCTCGGCTCCCGCCGCAGGCACGACGCCCCGGTCGCTGCCTGACCTGAGTGGCGGCGCGGTCGGCCCACGTGGAGTGGCCGGACGGTGTCTCCCAATGTCTCGGCGTGCAGGTGCGCGCCGACCGAAGAGAGGTGGTGCGTCATGACCCAGATGATCGTCTCGGTGCTCGTCGGTCTTGCGGTGGCGGCGCTCGTCGTCGTCCTGATCCTGCGCGCCGCCAGGGGGGCCTCGGCACCGGGCGCGAGCACCGGCCTGGGCTGGGCGTCGTTCGCGCTCGGCGTCCTGACGCTGCTGCTGGCGGCAGCCGGCTATGCCTTCGCCCCCGAGTTCGCATCCGAAGCTGAGGCCGAGGCAGCGTCGGGGCAGTTCGACTCACAGGGCCTCTACCTGGTGGGCACGGCCACCGGCATAGCTGCCGCGGTCACTGCGGCCATGGCTCTCAAGCGGGGCGATCGCCGTTGGCCGACGTGGGTAGGGCTGCTGATCGGGGCGGCGGTGATCGGTGCCTGGGTGTACGTGATCGTCTACGTCATGTTCAATCCGTACTGAGCCCGCAGGTGCTGTTCTTTGGTGCTCCGCCGCGCGCCATTTACCCTTGAACGGAAGTGGTGTCAAGGGAAGACGGGTAGAGGACCTCTATGGCTCAGACGAACGCGAGGCGCGCAGCTGCGAAGAAGTCGACGGCACGGACGGTGTGGAAGCGCATCGGTCTCGGTGCCCTCGTGCTGTTCATCATCGCCGGACTGAGCGGGCTCGGTGCCTTCGCCTACCTCTACTCCAGCACGGATCTACCGGACCCCAACGCGGACTTCCAGACCAACACCACCTTCCTCTACTACGACGACGGCACGACGCAGCTCGGCTCGCTGGCGGTGCAGAACCGCGTCACGCTGGACTACGCCGAGATGCCCCAGCTGATGAAGGACGCCGTCGTCGCTGCGGAGAACCGTTCCTTCTGGGAAGACCCGGGCTTCTCGGCCACCGGCATTGCCCGCAGCGTGGCGTCGATCGCCACCGGTGGAGAGCTTCAGGGTGGCTCCACCATCACGCAGCAGTACATCAAGATCCTCTACCTGGACTCCGGGCAGCGGCTCTCCCGCAAGGTCAAGGAACTCTTCCTGGCCATCAAGATGGGCCGCGAACTGCCCAAGGAGGAGATCCTCGAGGGTTACCTCAACACCATCTACTTCGGCCGCGGTGCCTACGGCATCCAGGCGGCGGCTAAGTCGTTCTTCCTCAAGGACGCCAAGGACCTGACGGTCGACGAGACGGCGGCGCTGGCCGCGATCCTGAACAACCCGGCGGGGTTCAACCCGTCGGGTGGTCAGGAGAAGCTGGACCGCCTCCTCGGCCGGTACCAGTACGTCCTCGACGGCATGCTCGACATGGGCGCCATCTCCCAGGCCGAACACGCCGCGGCGCGCCCTCAGTTGCCGGTGTTCCCGGATGTGCCGGTCAACGACCGCTACGGCGGCCCCAAGGGCTTCCTCATCAAGAGCGTCGAGGACGAGCTCCTGGCGCAGGGGTTCACCGAGGCCGAGATCCAGGGCGGCGGGTTGAAGGTCACCACCACGCTCAACCAGGCGATGCAGACCGCGGCCGTCGCCACCGCGCAGAAGTACACGGCGCAGGCGGCCGAGGACGCTGAGGGTGACCCGGATCCGTCGAAGCTGCACGTGGCGATCAGTTCCGTGGACACCGCCACCGGGGCAGTGCTCTCGATGTACGGCGGCCCCGATTACGTGCAGAGTTCCCGCAACTGGGCGACGACGGACCGCCCCGCGGCGTCGACGTTCAAGACGTTCGCCACGATCGCCGGGCTGCGCAACGGGTTCTCCCTCAAGTCGCTGTTCAACGGCGACACCTTCACCCCCCGCGGCGACACCCAGACCATCCGCAACGAGTTCAGCAACCAGTACGGACCCGTGACCCTGCGGCAGGCGACGGCGGAGTCGATCAACACCGCCTTCGTGGACATGACCGAGCAGATCCCCGACGGCGCCAACCAGGTCATCACCGCCGCGAACGACGCGGGCGCCCCCTCGAGCCGCGGCTGGGACGCCAACAACCGCATCGCGCTGGGCGCGGCGGAGGTGAGCCCGCTCAACATGGCCAACGCCTACGCGACGCTGGCCAACGGCGGCACCCGCAACACGCCGCACGTCGTGGCCAAGGTGGAGGGCCGCGGCGGCGCGGTGCTCTACGAGGCGCAACAAGAAGGCGAGCGGACCATCGACCGGAATATCGCGGCCAACGTGACCGACGCGCTGACGTCCGTCGTCAAGGAGGGCACCGGGCGCCGCGCCGCCGAGCTCGGCCGCCCCGTCGCGGGCAAGACCGGCACCAACGGCGTCGAGGACACCATCACCTCGGCGTGGTTCGTCGGCTACACCCGGCAGATCTCCACCGCCGTCATGTACGTGGCGGGTGACTCGGGCAGTGAAGATCTGGAGGAGTACAAGCGCCCCCAGGACCGCACCTTCTTCGGGTCCAGCTACCCGCTCATGACGTGGGTGGAATACATGGCGCAGGCCAGCGAGGGCATGCCGGTGGAGGAGTTCGACGAGCCCCGCGAGATCCGGGCGACGACGGGCTCCGAGAGCGCGTCCCCCACGGCGACCCGGAGCCATAGCCCGTCGCCCACTCCCTCGGAGACACCGTCGCCCACCCCGTCGGAGGAGCCGTCCGAGGAACCCACCACCGAGGCCCCGTCGGAGGAGCCCACCACCGAGCCGCCGACCGAGGAACCGACCCAGGAGCCGTCGCCGGAACCCACCCCGGATCCGAAGCCCAGCAAGGAGCCAGGTCCCCCCGAGCCGGACCCCAGCGTGAGCGAGACTGCCGGGTCAGCCGGGGCCGGCGCCGGCGTCGAGATCCCGCCCGGACAGAGCCGCCCCACGCCGACGGCGACCGCGACCGCCTAGCTGCCGAGGCCGTCCGACGGCTGAGGGCGGGGCTAGAGTGACGGGCGTGACGAACGCTCTGGTGCCCGGCCTCGGCGGGCCGATGGGTCGCCACGCCGCGAGCCGCGGGGCTTGGTTCACGCCGCTGCCGTGGGCGCTCGGGGCGGGCACCGTCCTCTACCTCGTCCTGTTCCTCCGGCACACGCCCTGCGTGCAGACCGACGCCACGGCCCAGGCCAACAGCTACGCGTTGCTCTGCTACTCCGACATCCAGGCCACCTTCCTCGGCCAGGGCTACGGACTGGGCGGCACCCCCTTCTCTGCCGACGCCCTGATGTTCGCCCCGCTGGCGGCGGTGGCCGTCCTGCTCGCGTCCCGCCTTGCCACGTTCATCGCAGGCGCCGGGGCGCCTGGCGCGGAGATGCAGGATCAGGTGGACGCGAGTGTCGCGTTCTTCGGCGTCACGGCCGTCGGTCTCTTCGTCTGCTTCATGGTGCTGATCCTGGCGACGGCGGCCCTGGGGCGGCGGGCCGACGGCCGATTCGCGTCCTGGGACGTGATGCTGGTGGCGGCCTCGCCCATCGTGCTCGCCTCGGGGTTGATCAGCTGGGACCTGCTGCCACTGGCCATCACGGCGGTGGGCCTGGCGCAGTACGCGCGGGGACGCGCGATGGAGGCCGGCATCGCGCTCGGTCTCGCCGCGTCCGCCGGGACGATGCCGCTGGCCGTGGTGCTGGCCGTGACCGTCGCGGCCGGGCTCCGGGGTGGGGTGTGGCCCGCGGTGAGGTTCGCAGCCCCGGCGGCCGTCACCTTCGCCGTGGTGCACCTGCCTCTCCTGCTGACGAATGCCGGCGCGGTGTACGGCTTCTACCACCGGGAGGTCCACAAGGAGGCCGGCTACGGTTCGCTCTTTTACCTCCTGTCACTGCTGGGACGGCCGCTGCGGCACGCCGGATCCCTCGGATTCATCATCCTCGTGCTGGCCCTCGGAATCCTGGTGGCGTACCTGTACGTGACGCGGAAGCGGCCCCGCGTCGGATCGCTTGTGGCGGTGATGATCCTGACCACCACTGTCCTCGGGCCGTCGTTCCCGCCGCAGACGTCGTTGTGGGTGCTGTTCGCCGTGGTGGTGTCGCGGCCGCTGCGTCCCGAACTGATCGCAGTGACCGTCGCCCACGTCGTGCACTGCCTCGCCATCTGGGGCTGGCTGGCGGGCAGCCTCACCACCAGCCAGTTCGGCCCCTACGGCGTGTACTGGGGGGCCATCGTGGCGCGTGCCGCCGTGGAGGCGTGGGTGCTGGCGGCGTCCTTGGCGGACATCGTCGAGCCTGGCCGCGATCCACTCCGCACGCCCGACGAACCGGACCCGCTCGGGGGCGAGCTCAACGCCGGCGAGCTTCAGCCACGCCCCGCGCACGCCGTCGGCTAGACCAGATGCGTCTCGTCGACGGTCACCGTGGTCATGCGGGTGGTGACCGGCACCTCGTCGCCGATCCTGGCGGGCGCGTCGGCTCCAGGCACGAAGACCATCGACGAATGCATGTGCGGCGGCTCGGCGAAGGCGCGCTTCCGGCCGGCGATCGAGAAGGGCGACAGGGTCCTGCCCACTGCGTCGAGCAGGCCTTGCGCCACCGTGACCCCCCGCTGGCGGAGCGAGCGCTGCGGTGTGGGTGCCGTCATCGCGACGCCGTGGGCCGTGCCGCCGGAGACGATCACGAGCCAGCCGTCCCTGGGGGCCTTGACCCCGTGGTAGCCGAGCGTCGCGCCCGCCCTGATGCGGTGTACGTCGAGCACTGTGGCGGTGGTGCGGTAGGCGCGCTTCTCACCCAGCCAGAGCCGAGTGCCCACCCGCAGGTGGGTCCGGACGCCGAGGGCGGTGCGGAGGACTCGGTAGTCCGTCACGCTCAGGTGCGACACCCATACCGGCGCACGGCGCACCGCAAGGGCAGCTCCGGCGAGACGCCTGGCCTCGTCGAGCGATCCCTGGGCAGGGAGATGGATGGCCCACCCCTCGAACGTCATGGCACCCAGATCACGCTCCGTGAGCTCGCCGGGAGCCAGGCCGTGCCGGTGCATCGAGGTCTCGATCTCGACGATCACCCGGGTGCGCGGATGCGAGGCGGCCAGCGCCCGGAGGTCCTCCGCGCGCGACACGGTCGTGATGACGCCGGGATCGTCGAGCAGGGCGGTCGCGGCATCGTCGAACGGGCGCCAGGGGTTGAGGACCACGACGTCTCCGGTGAAGCCCCCGTCGCGCACGGCGGGGACCTCCTGGGCGATGCCGACCGCGATGGTCTTCACGCCGAGCCGCGCAGACTCGGCGGCGAGCAGCCTCAGACCGAACCCGTACCCGTTGCCCTTCGCCACCGGGACCAGGCCGGGCGCGTCGTCGAGGAGCCCGCGGTGATGGGCGTGCCAGAGCTGGCGATCGATCGTGAGGGTCAGGGGCATCGTCAGCGCTTCTTCAGGTAGAGGTCGAACGCCCAGTACAGGGGCTTGTTGATGGGGAAGTCCCATTCCCCGAGGTACGCCACCGCTTCCCCGCCCGTGCCCACCTTGAACTGGATCAGCCCGATCTCCGGGTCGTCGGCGCCGACACCTTCGACGATGCCGCGCAGGTCGTAGACGGCGCAGCCGGCGGCGCTGGCGTCGCGGATCATCCGCCACTGCACCGCGTTGGAGCCACGGACCTCCCGCTTGGCGTTGGTGGAGGCGCCGTAGGAGTACCAGGCGTGCTCACCGACACGGACGAAGGTGGTGCCCGCCACCAGATCCCCGTCGTGTTCGGCGAGGTACACGCGCATGCGGTCGGCGTCCTCGGCGTTGAGGGCGTCCCACATGGTCTGGAAATAGGACAGCGAGCGCCCGGTGAAGCCGTCGCGCTGGGCGGTCTCGAGGTAGATGCGGTGGAAGGCTGCGAGGTCGCCGCGGCCGCCTCGGCGCACTTCGACCCCCTCCTTGTCCGCCTTCTTGATGTTGCGCCGCCACAGCTGGTTCATGCCCTTGAGCAGCTCGTCGTCAGTCTTCTGCGTGCCGTCGTCGTGGCGCAACGGAAGCTGGAAGTTGAACATGGGCTGGCCGGCCGCGAAGCCGTGGCCCGATTCGTCGGTGTGCCACCCAGCGTGGATGAGCGTGTTGATCACGCGGGTGCCGACGAGGGTGGTCTCATCCGGGGTGACGTCCGAGAGCCGGGTGACGGCTTCGTCGGCGATGGCGGACTTGATGGTGTCCGCCTTCCACCGCCGGTGCACCACGGCGGGGCCGATGCGCACGGCGAACGCCCTGCTGCGTCTGGCGTGGGCGACGAGGGCGGCCAGGTGATCCGCGACGTCCGCACGGGACCAGTCGAGCACCGGGCCCTCGGGTAGATAGGCCAGGTAGCGCTTGAGCCTGGGCAGCTGCCGGTAGAGGATGAGCGCGGCGCCGGTGAGGGTGCCGTCGGAGAAGAAGCCCACCGACTCCCCACGCCACTCCGGCTTCACCGTCGCCCAGGCGGGGGTCTGCAGGAACGACGCGGCCCCGCGCTGCTCGATGAACGCCAGATGCTGCTCGGCGGAGATGGGTCGACAGGTGATGCTCACCTGCTCAGGCTACCTTCTGGCCTGCGGGAGGCGCAGGTCGCTAGGCTCGGCGGCATGACGAACATGAACGAGAAGCCCGAAGTCGACTTCCCCGGTGGCGAGGCCCCCGAGGACCTTGAGATCACCGAGATCGTGGAGGGCGACGGCGCTGAGGCCAAAGCCGGCGATCTCGCCCACGTGCACTACGTCGGTGTCGCGTTCAGCTCCGGCGAGGAGTTCGACTCCTCCTGGGGTCGCGGCGCGCCGTTGTCGTTTCCGTTGGGCGCGGGGCGCGTCATCCAGGGTTGGGACCAGGGCATCCAGGGCATGAAGGTGGGCGGTCGCCGCCAGCTGGTGATCCCGTCGCACCTCGCCTACGGCGACCGCGGCGCCGGCGGCGTCATCGCTCCCGGAGAGACGCTGGTCTTCGTCTGCGACCTCGTCGCCCTCAACTGATCGACAGCCCCGAACCCGAGCTTTCAGCGCACCCCGACCCTCGCACCTGACAGCGGCTCCCCGGACAAGAGGGGCCACACAGGAGCCGGGGGGTCTACTTGCCGGCGTTCTCGTCGGGCTGGTGAATGCCGAACACGTTGCCCTCGGTGTCCATGTAGTACCCCTGCCAGGCCATGCCCGTCAGCGGGAACTTCGGCATCGCGACGGTGCCGCCCGCCGCCTCGATCCGGTCCGCGGTGACATCGAAGTCGTCCACCTGGATGGTGATCACCGCGCCCACCACCGCGCTTCCCTGCTCGGGGTTGGCGCCTTCGCGCTGCATGATGGCTCCGTGGATGCCTGGCGCGCCCTCATCGTGGGTGGTGACCCCGATGTAGGGCGAGCCGGTGAATGCGGTCCAATCCTCTGTCTTCCACCCGAAGGCGGCCACATAGAAGTCGACGGCCCGTTGCACGTCCTCGGCGTGGATTTCGAAATGGACGACGCTGCTCATCTTCTGCACCTTTCGTGGGGCTCCTCATCCCAGTCTTACACCGGGACGCGGCGAGGGCCAGAGGCAGCAACTGCCCCCGGCCCTCGTCGTGGTGAGCGTGTGATCAGGCGATGGTGACCTTCTCTGCGGTCTCGGCCCTTGATGCTGCCGCGTCTTCCTTGAGGTAGGCGAAGTCGGCGGAGGTGAGCATGGGGGCGTCGATGCGCATCTGGTAGAAGGAGCGCCACACCATGTAGGCGCTGGCGAGGCCGAAGGTGACGGCGAGGATGCCGTTGACCAGCGGGTTGCCGATGATGATGGACAGTTCGATGGCGAGCATGCCGAACAGGGTGGTGAACTTGATCACCGGGTTCAGCGCCACGGAGGAGGTGTCCTTGAAGGGGTCGCCGACGGTGTCGCCCACGATGCTGGCGTCGTGGAGTTCGGTGCCCTTGGCCTGAAGGTCGACTTCGACGATCTTCTTGGCGTTGTCCCAGGCGCCGCCGGCGTTGGCCATGAAGATGGCCTGGTAGAGCCCGAAGATGGCGATCGAGATCAGGTAGCCGATGAAGAAGTACGGCTCGACGAACGCGAACGCGAGGGTGGCGAAGAAGATGCCCAGGAAGATGTTGAACATGCCCTTCTGGGCGTACTGGGTGCAGATCTCGACGACCTTGCGGGAGGTTTCGACGGAGGCCTTGGTGGTGCCTTCGAGGTCGATGTTGGCCTTGATGAACTCGACGGCGCGGAACGCTCCGGTGGTGACGGCCTGCATGGAGGCGCCGGTGAACCAGTAGATGATCGCGCCGCCGGTGATCAGGCCGAGCAGGAACGGCACGTGGAGCAGGGACAGGTTCTCGACGTTGGTGGTCAGGCCGGAGGTGAGCCCCATGATGATGGAGAAGATCATGGTGGTGGCGCCGACGGCCGCGGTGCCGATCAGGACGGGCTTGGCGGTGGCCTTGAAGGTGTTGCCGGCGCCGTCGTTGGCTTCGAGGAGGTACTTGGCCCGTTCGAAGTTGGGTGTGATGCCGAAGTCGCGCTCGAGTTCCTCACGGATGCCGGGCACGGATTCGATCTGGGACAGTTCGTAGACGCTCTGGGCGTTGTCGGTGACGGGGCCGTAGGAGTCCACGGCGATGGTGACCGGGCCCATGCCGAGGAACCCGAAGGCCACCAGGCCGAGGGCGAACACGCCGGGGACGAGCATGACGCCGCCCGTGACCACGCCGTCGACCATGGAGCCGGGCGTGATCAGGGTGGAGACGCCGTAGGCGCCGGCCATCAGGGCCACGATCGCGCTGCCGAGCCAATAGGCGGAGAAGTTGCCGGCGACGAGTCCGGAGAGGATGTCGAGGGAGGCGCCGCCCTCCTTGGCGGACTTGACGACTTCCTGGACGTGCTTGGCGCGGACGCCGGTGAAGACCTTGACCAGCTCGGGGATCACGGCGCCGGCCAGGGTGCCGAAGGAGATGATCAGGGACAGCTTCCACCACAGGGTGGTGTCGCCGCCGACGTCGGGGATCAGGATGGCCGACATGATGAATGTCAGGACAATAGAGACGATCGAGGTGACCCATACCAGTGAGGTCAGCGGGGTCTCGAACTCCATGTGGTCGGCGTTGCCGAACTTGGACTTGGCCCACATGGCGTTGCCGAAGTAGGACAGCGCGGAGGCCACCAGCATGATGGCGCGGATGAAGAAGATCCAGATCAGGAAGTGGGCCTGCAGGTCCGACTGGACACCCAGCAGGATGAAGGTGATCAGCGCGACCCCGGTGACGCCGTAGGTCTCGAAGCCGTCGGCCGACGGGCCCACGGAGTCTCCCGCGTTGTCGCCGACGCAGTCGGCGATCGTGCCGGGGTTACGCGGGTCGTCCTCGCCGATCTTGAACACGATCTTCATCAGGTCCGAGCCGATGTCGGCGATCTTGGTGAAGATGCCGCCGGCGATACGCAGCGCGGAGGCGCCCAGGGACTCGCCGATGGCGAAGCCGAGGAAGCAGGCGGTGGCGATGTCGCCGGGCACGAACATGAGGATGGCCAGCATCATGATCAGTTCGGTGGAGATCAGCACCATGCCCACGCTCATACCGGAGCGCATCGGGATGTCGTAGACCTTGAACGGCTTGCCCTCGAGGGCGGCGAAGGAGGTCCGCGAGTTGGCGAACGTGTTGAGCCGGATGCCGTACCAGGCGATGGCGTAGGAGCCCGCCATGCCGATGATCGCGAACCCGAGCACGATCACCACACGGCCCCAGCCGCCGGTGGTGTTGAGGAAGCCGAAGTAGACGAAGATCACGGTGCCGATGAACGCGAACAGCAACATCAGGAACTTGCCCTGCTGTACCAGGTAGGCCTTGCAGGTGGCGTAGATCAGCTCGGACACGTCGCGCATGGATGCGTGCACGGGGAGGTTCTTCAGCTTCAGGTAGCTGAAGATGCCGAACACGAACCCGGCCACGCAGATCAGCATGCCGACCATCAGGAGCCACCAGCCGCTGATGGCGCCGCCGAAGAAGGTCACCGCGTGCAGATCCGGCAGCGGCAGGTCGAACTCAGAAGTGTGGGAGCCCGTCTCGGCGGGCTCACCGGCACACGCGGACAGGGTCAGAGCCAGGAACCCGAACACGCCGTACAAGGCGGCACGCACGACACCGCGCGGCCTTCCGGTGGCTGGTCGGGTGGCGAGCGAGGGAGTCGTCACGATGTCTTCCTTGTGGTTGCTTGAGCTTCCATGTCCATCTCATGTCCTTCGAAACAGGTCACGGCGTCCATGCCGTCGCGAACATCCTACGCCCGGTAGTAATGACAATGAGGCGGGGTTAGTTAGTACATTTCCCCGTCGTCGGGCGCGTCCGGGCGTGCGCCGTCCCTCAACACGACACTGGCCCGGGATCACTCCCGGGCCAGTGTCCGCGTCACGAGGCAGCGCCCTCGATCCGCTCCAGTGCGGACTCCCACCGATGCTCCAGAGCGTCGGCGTCCACGTCCTCAGGGAGGTGATCGTGGATCAACTCCAGTTCGGTCTGGTCTCCGCTCGGGCGCATGTGGAGGTCGACGACGGTGCGCGGTGCCCCGTCGCTGGCATGCCACGAGAATCTGATCTGCTCCTTGGGGTGGAAGCTGCGCGTGACCCCGTAGGTGCCGTCCGCTGCTCGCCAGTCCTCACCCTTGTTTCCGAGTTGTCCTCCGGCGCCCAGGAGCGCCTCTGCTCCGTGGGGTTTCATGAGGACAGCCCACACGCTCTCCAGCGGACGGGCGACCACCCGGGTCACCTTCACGCTTCTTGGCTCGGTGGTTTCCTCCATGGTGTCCATGACGCACCTCCTGCTCAACCGGGCAACAACTGCGGTGCCCTGGTTCGACCAAGCGTAGTACCGCCCGCGAGGCGCCGACAGGGGGATGGCGAGAAACACCGGATACGGCCTGCCCCTAAAGTGTGGAGCATGTCAGCAGAGCCGCTGGAAATCCACATCCTCGCCGACTCGACGGGGGAGACCGCAGCGCGTATCGCCCGAGCCGCGATCACGCAGTTCCCGAGCCGTGAGTTCTCCATCGTGCGCCACCGCAGGATCACCTCGCCGGCCGCGCTCATGCGCGCCCTGGAGGCCGTCCGCGACAGCGCCGCACCCGCCGTGGTCTTCTTCACGCTCGTCAGTGAGGAGAGCGCCGAACTGGTGAAGAACTATTGCCGTGACGCAGACATCCCGTTCGCGGACCTCATGACCGAGGCCATGCACGCGCTGGAGAAGGTCACCGGCCTCGAGGCCGATCAGGTGGCGATGCGCGCCGTGGGCGTCGAGGCGGAGTACTTCGTGCGGATGGCGGCCATCGACTTCGCGGTCCGGATGGACGACGGGGCCCTCCCAGCCGCGCTGCGCGAGTGCGACATCTGCCTCGTCGGCCCGTCGCGCTCCGGCAAGACCCCCCTGTCGATCTACCTCGGTTACCTCGGCTACAAGGCCGTCAACGTGCCGCTGGTACCGGGGATCGAGCCGCCGAAAGATCTCTGGGAGCTGGACCGCTGGCGCATCGTCGGCTTGACGATGAACGCCGAGCGGCTGCTGATGATCCGCGGGCAGCGCGTCCGCGGCATGGGCGGATTCGGCACGAAGGACGGCTACGCCGACCTGGCGAAGATCTACGACGAACTCGACGAGATCGGCAGGACCCAACGCAGGCTCGGGTGCCCGATCATCGACACGACGGGGGTTGCGATCGAGGAGGCGGCGTCACGGATCATCGAGATGGTGGACGACCGGGCGAAGACGCTTGGCGCGCGTCTGCGTCGCCCCCCGGGAGTGATCCGCACCGGCAGCCACTGGTCTCCATGACCCTCCTGGCGGAACTTCACCCCTAGCCCGCCTGAGGTGGGCGTCGGGTCTAGGCTGGGCGACGGATGGGGACATCGAGGTCCCCAGGGTTGTCAAAGGAGATTCCCCCAGTATGAGCGAGGATCGTTACATCTATGACCTGTCGGAGGGCGACGCCACCATGCGTAACCTTCTCGGCGGTAAGGGCGCCGGCGTCGCAGAGATGAACCGCGTGGGCGTACCCGTGCCCGACGCGTTCACTGTCACCACGACGGCGTGCGTCGAGACCACCAAGCTGGGCGGCGAATGGCCCGAGGGCCTCGCGGACCAGATCGCGGCCGGGCTGGCCCGCCTCGAGGAGCGCACGGGACGCAAGCTCGGCGGGCGCGAGAAGCCGTTGCTGGTCTCCGTGCGCTCCGGGGCCGTGCACTCCATGCCGGGAATGATGGACACCATCCTCAACCTCGGCATCTCCGACGAGTCGGTCACGGCCGTCGCTGAGGAATCCGGCAACGAGCGCTTCGCGTGGGACTGCTACCGGCGCTTCATCCAGATGTACGGCGAGGTGGTCGAGGACGTCCCCGGGCACGCCTACGAGGACGCGCTGTCGGCACTCAAGCACAAGCGGGGCGTGGAGCAGGACACGGACCTGACCGCTGAGGACCTCAAGGAGCTCGTGCAGTCCTTCAAGGACATCTCCAACGACCACCTGGGCGGCGAATGGACCTCGGACCCCGTCGAGCAGCTCAACCGCGCGATCAACGCGGTGTTCAAGTCCTGGCTCAACCCGCGCGCCGAGGTGTACCGCCGCGCCCACAACATTCCGGCCGATCTCGGCACCGCCGTCAACATCATGCAGATGGTCTTCGGCAACCGCGGAGACACCTCCGCCACCGGCGTCTGCTTCACGCGCAACCCGTCGACGGGTGAGAAGTCGCTCTACGGCGAGTTCCTCGTCAACGCCCAGGGTGAGGACGTCGTCGCCGGTATCCGCACCCCGC
Organism: Tessaracoccus pujii; assembly: GCF_055326215.1. Taxonomy (NCBI): domain Bacteria; kingdom Bacillati; phylum Actinomycetota; class Actinomycetes; order Propionibacteriales; family Propionibacteriaceae; genus Tessaracoccus; species Tessaracoccus pujii. The sequence continues at coordinate 137,843 of NZ_JBUZNP010000007.1, forward strand.
GGCCGCTCGAGGAGATGAGGGAGGTGCTGCCCGAGGCGTACGACGAGCTCATCGCGACCATGCACAAGATGGAGCAGCACTACAAGGACATGCAGGACATGGAGTTCACCGTCGAGAACGGCAAGCTCTACCTCCTGCAGACCCGCAACGGGAAGCGCACCGCCGCAGCGGCGTTGAAGGTGGCCTCGGACCTGGTGGACGAGGGCCTCCTCACGCACGAGGAGGCGCTGATGCGCATCGAGCCCAGCCAGCTCGATCAGCTGCTGCACCCCGCCATCGACCCGCAGCACGGCAAGACCCCCATCGCGCAGGGTCTGCCGGCCTCGCCCGGTGCCGCCGTCGGCGAGGTCGTCTTCGATGCGGACACGGCCGCGGAGCGCGGGGGTCGCGGCGAGCCCGTGGTCCTCGTCCGCTTCGAGACCACCCCGGACGACATCCACGGCGTCATCGTGTGCCAGGGCATCCTCACCGCCCACGGCGGCATGACGTCGCACGCGGCTGTCGTGGCACGCGGCATGGGCAAGCCGTGCGTGGCCGGTGCGCAGGGCATCCGGATCGACACGGCCGGCAAGACACTGACCATCGGCGACAAGGTCATCCGGGAGGGCGACGTCATCACCCTCGACGGCACCGAGGGCCTCGTCTACGGCGAGGGGCTGGAGCTCATCCCGCCGCAGATCAACGAGGACTTCTCCCGCGTGGTGGAATGGGCCGACGAGGTGCGGCGGCTGGGCGTGCGCGCCAACGCGGACAACTTCGAGGATGCGACGAAGGCCCGCGAGTTGGGCGCCGAGGGCATCGGCCTGTGCCGCACGGAGCACATGTTCATGGCGCAGGACCGCCTCCCGGCGGTGCGCAAGATGATCCTGGCCGAGGGCCCCGAGCAGCGCTCCGCTGCGCTGGCGGAGATTCTCCCCATGCAACAGGCGGATTTCGAGGGCATCTTCACCGCCATGAAGGGCCTGCCGGTCACGGTGCGGCTGCTGGACCCGCCGCTGCACGAGTTCCTCCCCAACCTCGTCGAACAGTCTCTGCTGGTGCAGCGCCTCGAGTTCGAGGGCGGCGACGAGGAGAGGCTGGGTGAGGCCAGGGCCACGCTGGCGCAGGTGAAGAGGCTCAACGAGGTGAACCCCATGCTGGGCACCCGCGGCTGCCGCCTGGCGATGCTGTACCCGGAGATCCCGGACATGCAGGCCCGCGCCATCGTCCGGGCCGCGCTCGCCGTCCTGGACCGCGAGGGTGAGACGGTGGGGGTCGAGATCATGATCCCGCTCGTGGCCCTGACCCAGGAGTTGCAGACCCAGCGCGGCATCGTCGTGGCGGCTGTCGAGGACGAGTTGGCCAAGGCCGGCCGCGAGTTGGACTACACCGTCGGCACCATGATCGAGCTGCCGCGCGCCGCGCTGGTGGCGGACAAGATCGCCGAGTTCGCGGACTTCTTCTCCTTCGGTACCAACGACCTGACCCAGACGGCCATCGGCATCTCCCGCGACGACGCCGAGAACGGCTTCCTCACCACCTACGTGATGGAGCGCGTGCTGGAGCGCAACCCCTTCGAGACGATCGACGTCGAGGGCGTGGGGCAGCTGGTGCAGATGGGCGTGGAGCGGGGTCGCTCGGTCAAGCCGACGCTCAAGACGGGCGTCTGTGGTGAGCACGGCGGGGATCCGGACTCCATCGAGTTCTTCAACTCGGTGGGCCTGGACTACGTGAGCTGCTCGCCGTTCCGGGTTCCGATCGCCCGTTTCGCAGCGGCGAAGGCGGTACTGAAGCAGCGCTGATGCAGTGAAGAGGGGGCCGTGACGTGAGCGTTGCGGCCCCTCTCTCTGTGCCCCGGCCAAGAGCGTGCACGGCTCGACCAGGTGGAGGCGATGGGGCCGTGGGTTCCCAACGCCCCGGAAATTTCATGCCGTGGCTCTTTCAAGCCCCGAGCGCTGGTGCTAGAATAGTACGCGTGAGCGATTCGATGCGGGATGTGGGGCAGCGGTACATCGCTGCGCTGTGGGGTGTCGCGGGGTCGTTGGGGTCGGATGGACCGGCCCCAGGTCCACATCACCCTGGACCTGGAGACGCTGACCACTGGTCTCGGGACGGTCACCCTCCTCGACACCGGCGGGGCGGGCGGGGCGGAAGGGGCGGAAGGGCTATCCGCCGCGGAGGCCCGCCGCCTGGCCTGCGATGCCGGGCTGATCCCCGTCGTGCTCGGCTCGGCGTCTCGGCCGTTGGATGTGGGCCGGGCCCATCGCCTGTTCACCCCCGCGATCCGTGGGGCGCTGCTGCAGCGGGACCAGGGATGTGTGTTCCCCGGCTGCACCGCCGCCCCCCGGGGGGGGGGGTGGGGGGAGGGGACAACACTCAGCGTTCGGCCGCGGCCTCGCGGAGGAGTTCGCGGAGGGGCTTGACGAGGTGCAGGTCGAGGAAGTGCTCGATCCCCTCGGCGATATTGACGTCGTTGACCTTCAGTAGCCACTGGATCTGGAGCCCGTCCCAGAGGGCGAACATCTGCGACGCAACCCTCAGCGGGTCAGCGTCGGGCTTCAGGTGGCCCTGGTCGCGTGCGGCGGTCAGCGACTCCACCGCGATGTCGGTGACCCACTCGTAGCGGCGCCGCATGTAGGCGTTGGCCGGGTGCTCGGGGCGGGTCGCCTCGGCGGACAGGACCGCGAAGAGTTCGATCTCGCCAGGCTTGAACGCGCTCTGCCGTGCATAGTCCACCAGTGCGCCCAGGCTGTGGATCCCGGGTGGTGTCGCGGCGGTCTCGTCGCTCGCTCCTTCGTCCCGGCGTTCCAGTACGGCCGACAGCAGGGCCACCTTGTTCGGGAAGTGGTGGAGTAGACCGGCCTGACTGATGTCGGCGAGCGCTGCGACCTCCCGCAATGATCCGCTCTCGTATCCCTTCTCCCCGAATACCTCCAGGGCGGCATCGAGGATCCGGGCACGTGTGACCGCCGTCTTGCGGTAGGCGCCGCGCGGGCCTGTGGCGGCCTCCTCCGAGACGATCGGCGACAGCGTCATGGCAACCTCCTTTGGTCCGCGCGTCGGAACGATTGTAACGACTTCATATCAAAACCTACCACTTGCTCGGTTTTCTTGCTAGGGTTCCTCCACAGGTCGCAGCAAGGGTGCGGCGGCCACAGTGTGAAGGGACCAAAGATGATCCGTAGGGACTTCCTCAAGATCGGCGCCGCATCTGTCGCAGTGGCCGCGTTGGGAATCACCACCGCCTGCTCCGACGACGCAGGGACCGGCACGCAGAGCGGTGGGGCCACTCCCAGCGGCAGCGGCACCGGAGGGGGCCAGCTCGTGATGGGCCTCATCGCCGCCCCCATGTCCTTCGACCCGGCCATCGCCGAATGGGGCAACCGCCTGCCCTTCTACCAGGCGGCATACGACACGATGCTGGTGGCCACGCCGGAGAACACCATCGAGCCCTGGCTCGCCACCAAGTTCGAGTACGACGAGGCGCAGACCACCCTCACCCTGACCCTGCGCGACGATGTCAAGTTCTCCGACGGCGAGAAGCTGACCGCCGAGGCCGCGGCCCTGAGCATGAACCGGTTCAAGGACGGCACCGGCCCCGACGCCGGCTACATGACCAACGTGGACACCATCACGGCCGACGGCGAGTCCACGGTCGTCGTGACGTTCACGGCCCCCGACCCGGCCTTCCTGAACTACCTGACGCGCACCGCCGGCCTCGTGGCGAGCCCCGCCGCGCTCTCCAACGCGGATCTGGCCACCAACCCCGTCGGCTCCGGCCCCTACACGCTCGACTTGGCCAACACCGTCACCAACACCAGCTACACCTTCGTCAAGCGCGACGGCTACTGGAACCCCGACGTGCAGCACTACGACACCATCGTCATGCGCGTGTTCCAGGACACCACCGCGATGCTCAACGCGTTGCGCGCCGGTGAGGTCAACTACGCCAAGCTCTCCTCCGCAGAGACCTTCCCGGAGGCCGAGGGCGCCGGCTGGACGCTCAACAAGAACGAGCTCGACTTCCAGGGCCTGCTGCTGCTCGACCGCGGCGGCGTGCAGACCCCCGAGCTGGGCGACGTCCGGGTCCGGCAGGCCATCAACCATGTCTTCGACCGCCCTGCGATGCTCCAGGCCGTGGCGCTCGGCTACGGCACGGTCACGGGCCAGGTGTTCCCGCCCACCTCGGCCGCCTACGACGAGGCGCTCGACGAGCGTTACCCCTACGACATCGAGAAGGCCAAGTCCCTGATGGCTGAGGCCGGCTACGAGGCCGGGTTCTCCATGGACATGCCCAGCTCCCCCATCCTGGGCAGCACGGTGTACGCGCTCGTCGCCCAGGCCCTGTCGGAGATCAACATCACCGTCAACGACGTCCAGCCCGGCCAGAACTTCATTGCAGACCTGCTTGCCCCGAAGTTCTCCGCGGCATTCATGGCGCTTGAGCAGAACCCCGACTGGCAGCTGACGCAGTTCATGATCGCCGAGACCGCCGTGTTCAACCCGTTCAAGTACGCCGACCCCAAGGTCGCCGAGATCCTGGACGAGTACCGGACCGCGGATGACTCCCGTCGTGACGAGCTGATCAAGGAACTCAACACCCACATCGTCGAGGAGGCATGGTTCGCCCCCTTCTACCGGGTCAACGGCGTGATCGCCACCGATCCCGAGACCACGGTGACGATGCTCCCCACGAACACCATCCCCAACCTCTACGACACCAAGCCGGCCTGATCGGAACTGGGACACATGCTGCGTTTCATCGGACGCAGGTTGCTCGCCGGGGTGGTGCTGGTCTTCGCCATCACCACCCTGGCGTTCCTCCTGCTGTATCTCGGCGGTGGCGACATCGCCCGTCGACTCGTCGGACAGACCGCCACCCAGGAACAGGTGGCGGCCAAGGCGGCACAACTCGGTCTGGACCGCCCCATCTGGGAGCAGTACGGAGCCTGGTTCGGTAACGCCCTCACCGGGGACTTCGGCCGGTCCTGGTTCTCCGGGCAGCTCGTCATCGACGGCGTGACCAGCCGCCTCATGGTGACGCTCTCGCTGGTCGTCGGTGCCACGCTCATCACCGCCTTGGTGGCGGTGATCCTCGGAGTCCTGGCGGCGCTGTCCGGTGGCTGGGTGGATCGCGGCATCCAGTTCCTGACCGTGCTCGGCATGGCCGTTCCCGGCTTCCTCATCGCGGTGGGCCTGGTCTTCGTGTTCGCCATCGAACTCGGCTGGTTCAACGCCACCGGCTTCACCCCGCTGAGGGACGGATTCGGGGGCTGGGCCCGTTCGGTGGCGCTGCCGATCACGGCGCTCGCCATCGGCGGCTCGTCCTCGGTCGCGCAACAGATCCGGGGATCCGTGGTCGACGCGCTGCAGAGGGACTACGTCCGCACTCTCCGCTCGCGGGGTCTGGGTACCCGGAGCGTGGTCTTCAAGCACGTCCTCCGTAACTCCCTCAGCCCCGCACTCGCGGTGTTGAACGTCCAGTTCATCGGCATGCTCGGCGGCGCCGTCATCGTCGAGCAGGTCTTCCAGATGCCCGGCCTCGGCCAGCTCTCGGTCGGCGCCACGACGCAGGGCGACATCCCCATGGTGATGGGATTGGTGGTGGCCACGGCGGTCATCGTCATCATCGTCAACCTCCTGATCGACATCGCACAAGGCCTGCTGAACCCGAAGGTGAGACTCGGATGAGCCAAGAAGCCCCGCTCCAGATACCGGTCGCGCCCCGCGCCGCCAAGCGGTCAGGCGTCCTGCGCCGCGTGTTCCGCAACCCGGTGGCCGTGGCCGCGATCGCCTTCCTCGGCATCATCGGTGTGGCCGCGGTCTTCGGCCCGATGCTCGCCCCCCTCGACGGCAACCGCGCCGACGCGTACAAGATCCTCGCCCCCGCCGGGGACGGGTCCCTGCTCGGGTACGACGGTGCCGGCCGCGACATTTTCTCCCGGCTGCTCTCCGCCACCCAGATCTCCATCGGGGCGGCGCTCGTCGCCCTCGTCGTCGCCCTCGTCATCGGCGTCACCGCCGGCCTCCTGGCCGGCTACTACAAGGGCTGGCTGGACACCACCTTTACGTGGGTGACCTCGCTCACCATGGCTCTCCCCGGCATCATCGTCCTGCTGGCCGCACGAGCGGTGGTCGGTCCGTCGGTGTACTGGTCCATGGTGATCTTCGGCCTCCTCATGAGCCCGTCGTTCTACCGGCTCGTCTACGCCTCGGTCAGTGCGGTGCGCGAGGAGCTCTACGTCGACGCGGCCCGCGTGGCCGGCCTGTCCGACGCGCGCATCATGAGCCGGCACATCCTCGGCGTCGTCCGGGCTCCGATCATCATCCAGGCCTCGATGATCATGGCTATCGCGATCGCCATCCAGTCCGGCCTCGAGTTCCTCGGCATCGGTGATCCGCAGACCCCCACCTGGGGTTCGATGCTCAAGGACGGGTTCGAGGTCATGTACCGCCAGCCGATCAACATGCTGTGGCCGTCGCTGGCCATCGGCCTGACCACGATCTCCCTGACGCTGCTGGCCAACGCCATGCGCGACGCCCTGGAGCGCACCGCGACCGCGGGCCGGAAGAAGAAGCGGTCCGACCCCCAGCAGAAGGCGGCCCCGGCCTCCCTCCGCCACGACGACGACGCCCGCATCGCGGAGCGCACCGGCGAGGTGCTGCTCGAAGTCAAGGACCTGCGGGTGGGCTACGACCAGCCCGACGGCAGCGTCATCGAGGTGGTGCACGGCGTGGACCTCACGATCAGGCGCGGCGAGGTCCACGGACTGATCGGTGAGTCCGGCTCCGGAAAGACCCAGACGTCTTTCGCTGTGCTGGGGCTCCTCCCGACGGGTGGGCGGGTCCTCGGCGGGTCCATCGTGTTCGAGGGCACCGACCTGGTCTCCGGCAGCGCCCGCGGCCACGCGGCCGTGCGGGGCAAGAAGATCGCCTACATTCCGCAGGAGCCGATGAGCAACCTGGACCCGATGTTCACCATCGGCAGCCAGCTCGTCGAGCCCCTCCGCACGACGATGGGGCTGGACAAGCAGGCCGCCAAGGCCCGGGCGCTCGCTCTCTTGGAGCGGGTGGGAATCCCCGAGCCTGAGCGCACGTTCAACGCGTACCCCCACCAGGTCTCCGGCGGCATGGCGCAACGCGTCCTCATCGCCGGCGCCGTGTCCTCGGACCCGGACCTGCTCATCGCCGACGAGCCCACCACGGCCCTCGACGTCACCATCCAGGCCGAGGTGCTGGACCTCATCCGGGACCTGCAGAGCGAGTTCCACATGGCCGTGCTCCTGGTCACGCACAACTTCGGTGTCGTCGCGGACCTCTGCGACCGCGTCTCGGTGATGAAGGAGGGGCTGATCGTGGAGACCGGGCCCGTCCGCTCGATCTTCACGTCCCCGAAGCACGACTACACCCGCTCCCTCCTCGACGCCATGCTCGACGAGGACGGACCCGTCCGCCCCCCACTCGTCCAAGGAGGCGTCGCATGAGCCGCTCACTGCTTGAGGTCAAGAACCTCGACGTCATCTACCCAGGTGGCGGCGGACGCAAGCCCTTCCACGCCCTCAAGTCCGTCTCCCTGGACATCCAGCCGGGCGAGACGGTGGGGCTGGTGGGCGAGTCCGGATCCGGCAAGACCACGCTGGGCCGGGCCGTCCTCGGGCTTGCCCCGGTCAGCGGCGGGTCCATCACCTTCGACGGCCAGGACATCTCGCATCTGCACCGTCGGGAGCGCCGGAAGCTGGCCAAGGACATCCAGGTGGTCTTCCAGGATCCCTACTCGTCGCTCAACCCGTCGATGACGATCGAGCAGATCCTCGCCGAGCCCCTCACAGCCAACGGTGTGGAGGGCAAGGCGGCGCGGGCACGGGTGAAGGACCTACTGGACAAGGTCCACATGCCCACCGATGCCGGTAGCCGGCTCCCCAAGGAGTTCTCCGGCGGCCAGCGGCAGCGCATCGCCATCGCCCGTGCGTTGGCCCTGGATCCGAAGCTGATCGTCGCTGACGAGGCGGTCTCGGCGCTGGACCTGTCGACGCAGGCCCGCGTGTTGGACCTGTTCGTCGAGATCCAGGAGGCCACCGGCGTGGCACTGCTCTTCGTCACCCACGACCTCGCCGTCGTGCGGCACGTCAGCCACCGGGTGGCCGTGTTGTACCGGGGCGAGATCGTCGAGTCCGGCCTCGTCGACGCCGTGACCAAGCACCCCGAGCACCCCTACACGCAGCGGTTGTTCATGGCGGCCCCCGTCCCTGACCCCGACCGCCAGGAGCAGCGGCGCGCCCAGCGGCTGCGGATGCTCGCCGAGCAGGCGGCCATGAAGGAACAGGCCGGCGCAGGGCTGGAGCTCGACGCGCTCTGAACCGCACGACATTGCCATGGAGGGCGCGGGCTGCGGCCTCCCTGGCACCCACACCCCTCGACTCCACGATGAGAGAGAACCAATGTCAGACATCAACGCCCTCGTGGCAACGCTCGACCTGCCCACCAAGATCCGGCTCCTCACCGGTGAGGACTTCTGGACCACCATCGAGGTTCCCGAGATCGGGCTCCGGAAGATGACGCTGTCCGACGGCCCCTCCGGCGTCCGCGGGCCGGTCTGGGACGAGCGGTCCCCGTCACTGAACATGCCGTCGGCGACGGCGCTGGCCTCCTCCTGGGACACCAGGCTTGCCGGTGAGTACGGGGCGGCGGCGGCGGCAGAGGCGCGTCGCAAGGGCGTGGACTGGGTTCTCGGCCCCACCATCAACCTGCACCGCTCGCCCCTGGGCGGCCGTCACTTCGAGTGCTTCAGCGAGGACCCGGTGCTCACCGGAGAACTGGCCGCCTCCTACGTGGCCGGCCTGCAGGACAACGGTGTGGCCGCCACCCCGAAGCACTACGTGGCCAACGACTTCGAGACCGACCGCTTCACCGTGGACGTCGTCGCTGACGAGCGGACGCTCCGTGAGCTGTACCTCGCCCCGTTCGAGCGGGCAGTCGAAGCCGGCACCTGGTCGATCATGAGCGCCTACAACTCCGTCAACGGTGCCACCATGACCGAGAACGCCCTGCTGCGGGACCCCCTGCGCAGCGAGTGGGGCTGGGACGGCGTGGTGGTCAGCGACTGGACCGCGGTGCGCAGCACCGCCGCCGCCGACGCGGAGCAGGACCTCGAGATGCCGGCCCCCGGCGTGTGGGGAGCGGCGCTGCTGAAGGCCGTCGAGGCCGGAGAGGTGTCCGAGGAGGCCATCGACCGACACGTGGCGCGGCTGCTGTTGCTGGCGGAGCGTGTCGGCGCCCTGGGTGACGCGCGGTCGAAGGCTCCGGCCGACGTGGATGGGATCGCCTTCGTGCGCCGCGCCGCGGCCGAAGGCATGGTGCTGCTCTCCAACGACGGCATCCTCCCGCTGGACGGCGGCGCGCTGGCCACGGTGGCGCTCATCGGCCACAACGCCGACGAGGCCCGCACGCAAGGCGGCGGCAGCGCCACCGTCATCCCGGAGCGTGTGGTCAATCCGCTCGACGGGCTTCGCGCCGCGCTGCCGGGCGCCCAGGTCACCTACAGCCTCGGGGCGGTGGTGCAGGAAGGTGTCGCGGCCCTCAACCCGGACCAGCTGACCAACCCGCGCACGGGCGGGCCCGGCCTGGTGGCGAGCTTCCTCGACGCCGACGGCAACGAGTTGATGACCGAGGACCGCTTCGCCACCTCGCTGACCTGGTTCGGCGGCGGCGTGGACGTCATCCAGCGGTCCTCTGTCCTGGCCCTCGACACCCGGTTCACGCCTGACGTCACCGAGGAGCGGGAGCTCGGCTTCGCCACGTCGATGCGCGGCCGCGTCTTCGTCGACGGCGAGCTCCTCTTCGAGGACCAGCCCATCGTCACGGGCACCGACCTGGGGGCGGCGCTGCTGGCGCCCCCGTCGGAGACCCGCCCGGTGCAGTTCACCGCCGGTCAGGCCGTCGACCTGCGCGTCGAGTTCGACCTCGGGTCCACCCAGTTCGCCGTGGCCGGCGCCATCGGCCTCACCTTCGGCACGGCGCCGTCCAACCACAACCCGGAGGACCTGATCCGCGAGGCCGCCGAGGCCGCGGCGGCGGCGGACGCCGCCGTCGTGGTGGTCGGCACCAACTCCAAGGTCGAGTCAGAGGGCTACGACCGGGAGAACCTCGACCTGCCCGGCCACCAGGACGACCTGGTCCGCGCCGTCGCGGCCGCCAACCCGCGCACCATCGTCATCGTCAACTCGGGCTCTCCTGTGCTCATGCCCTGGCGCGACGATGTCGCCGCAGTCCTGCTGGGCTACTTCGGCGGCCAGGAGTTCGGCAACGCCATCGCCGACGTTCTCCTCGGCCTGGCCGAGCCGGGCGGCCGGCTGCCCACCACCTGGCCCGCCAGGCTCGCGGACGTGCCGGTGCTCAACTGCACCCCCGAAGGGGGCGCCCTGCGGTACGACGAGGGGATCCATATCGGCCACCGTGCCTGGCTCAAGGCCGGCGTCAGCCCGGCCTTCGAGTTCGGTCACGGCCTCGGCTACACGTCATGGGAGCTCGCCGACGCCACCGCCGGGGTGGCCGAGGACGTCGTCGTGAAGGTGGAGGTCACCAACGCGGGAACCCGCGCCGGCAAGCACGTGGTGCAGGTCTACGCCTCCCGAGCGGACACCGCCGTGGACCGCCCGGTCAGGTGGCTGGCCGGCTTCGCCCCCGTCCGCCTCGACGCAGGCCAGAGCGCCACCGTCGAGGTCACAGTCGCGCGTCGTCGGTTCCAGCACTTCGACGGCGGATGGCAACTGGAGCCCGGCGTCTTCGCGCTCCACGTCGGTGCGAGCGTGACCGACACCCCCCTCACCATGGAAGTTGAACTGTCGTGACACTGCCCAACCCCCTCCTCCCCGGCTTCAACCCCGACCCGAGCATCGTGCGCGTCGGCGACGACTACTACCTCGCCACCTCCACGTTCGAGTACCTCCCGGGCCTGCCCATCTACCATTCCCGGGACCTCGTCACCTGGGCCCATGTGGCCAACGTGGCGGTGCGGGACGTGCAGCTGGGGGTGCCGAACGCGCCCACCAACCTCGGCGTGTGGGCGCCCACCATCCGGCACCACGACGGGCTGTTCCACCTCATCGTCACCGACACCGCCGGCCGCGGCACGTGCATCTTCACCGCCACCGATCCGGCCGGCGAGTGGAGCGACGGCGTCGTGGTGGACCTGGAGGGGATCGACCCCGACCTCGCCTGGGACGACGAGGGCAACGCCTACGTCACCTACTCCGGCCTGGTGCTCTCCGGCCCCGACATCGGCGCCCACCGCGGCATCGAGCAGATCCGCGTGGACGTCGCCACCGGCGAGGTGCTGGGGGAGAAGCGGTCCCTGTGGTCCGGTGACGGGGGGATGTTCCCGGAGGCGCCGCACCTCTACCACATCGGCAGCTACTGGTACCTGATGGTGGCCGAGGGCGGCACCGAGCGGGGGCACTCGATCTCGATCGCACGCGCCACCGCCCCCGAGGGGCCGTTCACGTCGTGCCCGGCCAACCCGTTGGTCACCGCCCGCGGGACCGCCAGGCCGGTCCAGTGCACCGGCCACGGCGACCTCGTCGAGGGGCCGGACGGCCAGTGGTACGTCGTGATGCTCGGCACCCGCCCGCGCGGCATGGTGCGCTCCTTCTCCGCGCTGGGTCGAGAGACGTTCATCTCCCCGGCCCGCTGGAACGGCGACGACTGGCTCGAGATCGATCCGGTGGAGCTCAACCCGCGCGCCGGCTTCGGGTGGTCCGAGGACTTCGACGGACCGCTCGGGCCGGAGTGGATGGGCGTGCGCCGTCGCCCGGATCAGGTGGCGGAACTCACCTCCCGGCCAGGCTGGCTCACGCTCAGCGGCGAAGGCGACGGGATGGGCGCCTTCCGCCCGGTCTTCGTCGGTCACCGCCAGGAACACCAGACGTGCGAGATCCGCGCCGTCGTGGATGCTTCCCAGGGCGTCGGCGGCCTCGCGGTGCGCTACGACGAGGGCTTCCACTACGAGGTCGAAGCGGGCAACGGGAGGATGACTGCGAGGGCAGTCGTCCCGGGCTTCGTCCGCGAGTCGTCCGTGGAGGTGCCGGACGAGGTGGTCACGCTCGTCCTGTCCTCCGCGCCGGCGCGGGCGGAGGGAATGGGCCACCAGTCGTCGGACATGGTCTCCCTCGGTTTCCTGGGCGCTGACGGCTCCGTCACGGTGATGGAGGAGGTGGACGGCCGCTACCTGTCCAACGAGGTGGCCGCCTCGTTCACGGGGCGCGTGTTCGGCGTCTACGCGACGCAGGGGACGGTGGCCGTCGACCGGATCGACTACCGCGGCGACAATTCCTGATCTGGACCACGCACCCACAGCGGCCCGCCCACACCCTCACGGGTGGGCGGGCCGCTTCTGTGTCGGCGCCTGAGTGCGTGACTTTCGATGCCACATGCCTGCATTGCCTGGCGCGCTAGCCTATTCGTCATTGACAGGATACCCGACCCGTGGAAGACTGGCATCAGTGCAACGGTGAGTATGTATTCACCCTCACAGGGAAGTGACACATGCAATCATCAGGAACCATTCCATTGTGGAAGCGGCCGGCGCTGTCGCGGATGGCGATCATGGCGGTCCTCCTGGTGGCCATTCTCGCTGGGACAAGGTTCTACGCTCCCGGCACCGAACCCTTCACCGACGCTGTCGCCGACAGCGACGTCGTCTCCGATCCGGTGGCGTACGCGCAGGCGTCCTACGATGCCGAGGTCGTCCCCGCCATCGAGGCGAAGGCCGTCGAGTTGCCCACGTTGCTCGACGAGTTGGCGGCGGACGAGGGTTCGGCAGAGGACTATGGGTTCCGCAATGGTGGATCCCCGTACTCGTTCCCGGTCCGTGTGACGGGCACCGTCGTGGAGGGATCGTTCGGCGAGGTAGGGCTTGAGGTCGCGGGGATCCCGGACGTCACCGTCGGAGTGCAGACCGGGCCCGCGGTCACGGGGACCGCGATCCGGGATGCCACCGGCCTCATGACCTTCGAGATGTTCCTCAACCAGATCGACTTCGCTTCGGTCGCCACCGAACTCAACAACAGGGTCAAGGAGACCGTCCTCAGCGAGACCGACTTCGATTCGCTCCTGGGCCAGGAGGTGACCGTGCTCGGCGCCTTCACCCACGACAACGAGACGCACGTCAAGATCACGCCCATCTCCATCGAGACGGTGTCATGAGTCCTACCCCTGCCGCTGCGGTCGACCAGGTGGTCATGTCTGCGCGAAACGTCTCCAAGGTCTACGGCGGAACACGCGCGCTTCGCAATGTCGACTTCGACATCCGGGCGGGCAAGGTCACGGTCCTGTTCGGCGAGAACGGCGCAGGCAAGTCCACCCTGATGCGCGTCATGTCGGGCATCGAGCCACCTACCGACGGGACCCTCACCTTGGATGGGGAGGGTGTCACCTTTTCCAGCCCGACCGCTGCGGTTGCGCGCGGCGTGGCGATCATCCACCAGGAACTGAATCTCAGCCCCAACCTGACGGTGGCCGAGTCCATCTTCCTCGGGCGCGAACTCACCCGCGGGGGTCTGGTGGATACGCAGGCTCAGCGTAGGCGTGCCGAGGCCGCCCTCGCCCGCTTGAAGGAACCGATCAGCCCCCGGTCGATCGTCGGCGACCTTCGGCTGGGTCAGCAGCAGTTGGTGGAGATCGCCCGCGCCCTGGATCAGGAGGCGAGGGTCCTGATCATGGACGAGCCGACGTCGGCACTGTCGGCCACCGAGGTCGAGGTGTTGTTCGGTGTCATCCGTGATCTGACGTCGAAGGGGGTGGCGATCGTCTACATCTCCCACCACCTGGACGAGACGCTGGAGATCGGAGACCACGCCGTGGTCCTTCGGGACGGTTCGGTCGTGGCCACCGAGGAGATCGCCAACATCGACATCGGGTGGATCGTCTCCGCGATGGTGGGACGCGCGCACGACGACCTGTTCACAGCGATCGACGCCGAGATCGGCGACGTGGCGCTGGAGGTCGAGGGGCTGACTCTGGCCGACCCCAGCCAGCCCGGGCGTCTCGCCGTCGATGACCTGTCCCTGGAAGTCCGTGCCGGTGAGGTGGTAGGCGTCTACGGACTCATGGGGGCCGGTAGAACGGAACTGTTCGAAACCCTCATCGGACGCAACAAGCCTCAAGCAGGGGCGATCATGCTGTTCGGTGAAGACATCACAGCGACGAGCATTCGTCAGCGGATCGACCGTGGGATGTTCCTCGTGCCGGAGGACCGTCAGAAGGACGGCCTGATCCAGGGCCAGTCGGTGGGCGTCAACCTGTCGCTGGCCTCTGTTGCTGCATTCACCCGCCGCTTCATCACCAACAGCGCGCGAGAACGCGTGCGCAATGACGAGGTGATCGCCTCCGTGAGGGTCAAGGCGTCAGGCCAGGGGGCGCCCATCGGCTCGTTGTCCGGCGGCAACCAGCAGAAGGTCGTCGTGGGCAAGGCCCTCCTGACCAAGCCCAAAGTCATCCTGTTGGATGAACCGACCCGCGGGGTCGACGTGGGGGCCAAGGCGGACATCTTCGCGTTCATGGCTGAACTTGCCACCGAAGGCGTCGCCGTTCTCTTCGCCACATCGGAAGTAGCGGAGGCGCTGAACTCGACCTCCCGCCTCCTCATCATGTCGCGAGGCCGGATCGTCGCCGAGATGTCGCCCGCCCACGCCACGCGCGAGCACGTGCTCGCCGCGGCCGACGACTCAGAGCTCGTCGCCCTTGAACACACGATGGAAGGACAAGCCCGATGAGCTCAGCCGCAACCGGGAATCCGCAAAGGGGTCTCACCCGATCGATCCTCGGCGACCGTTCGATCGGGGAGTTCATCCTCGACCAACGAGCGTTCATCGCCCTGCTGATCCTGATAGTCGTCTTCGCCAGCCTGTCGGACGCATTCCTGTCGGGCTCGAACCTGCTCACGATGACGCGGCATGTGGCGTACAACGCCATCCTGGCTCTGGGAATGCTCCTGGTCATCCTCACCGGAGGTATCGACCTGTCGGTGGGCTCCATCGTCGGCCTCTCCGGAATCGTCGCGGGTGTGATGCTGGACGGGGTCGGCCTCGGCATCGGTGACCTGTTCAACGTCAACGCCTACCCGTCGGTCCTGGTCGTCGTTCTCGTGGCCCTGTTGGTGGGCACGGTGGTCGGATGGCTCAACGGCACTCTGGTGACCAGGCTGAACGTCGCTCCATTCATCGCCACGCTCGGCACGCTGTACATGGCGCGCGGTGCCGCACTGCTGATCTCCAACGGCTCGACCTTCCCTAACCTCAAGGGCGATCCCGCCATCGGCAACACGGGCTTCTGGTTCATCGGGACCGGCCGGCCGCTGGGCGTACCCACGCAGGTCTGGCTCATGATCGTCATCGCGATCGCGGTGTGGCTGCTCATCGCCAAGACCCCCTTCGGGCGTTGGCTCTACGCCACTGGCGGCAACCCCCGGGCGGCCGAACTGTCCGGCGTGCCCGTGAAGCGTGTCACGACGACGGTCTACATGATCTCCGGTGCCTGTGCGGCGATGGCGGGGTTGATCATCGCATCCGAGCTCACCTCCGCCGCGCCCCAAGCCGGCACGTCCTTCGAACTCAACGCCATCGCCGCGGTCGTGATCGGCGGCGCCTCGCTCGCGGGCGGACGAGGCAGCGTCAAGGGCACCTTGATCGGCGCGTTCGTCATCGGGTTCCTCTCCGACGGCCTGGTGCTGGTGGGAGTCTCGAGCTTCTGGCAGGTGTTCATCAAGGGCGCCGTCATCGTCCTGGCGGTCATGCTCGACCAGGTCCAACAGCGACTGCAGACCGCGCGAGCGGCGGCCGCAGCGGCAGCGAGCGTCCGTCGAGAGAAGGAGGTGGCAGCCCCGTCCGTCTCCGCCTAGTCATCTGACCGCCGGTCAGCAAGTCCACTCCGATATCCGCGCACGTTCACGATGGAGAAAACAATGCGCACACCCCTTCTTTCCCTGGCCGCAACCCTCATCGCGGCCTCCTTCGCTCTGGCCGGCTGCGCCGGCACCTCAGAATCGCCGACGAGCACAACCGCCGCACCCTCGACCTCGGCCGCCGAGTCCACTCAGCCCGCGGCTGAAGCGGGTGGCACGATCGCCGTCATCACCCCTTCCCACTCCAACGCCTTCTTCAAGGCGGAGGCGGACGCTGCCGTCGCCAAGGCCGAGGAACTCGGCTACGAGACCACGTCCGACTCCCACGATGACGACCCGAACAAGCAGTCCGAGCTGATCGACTCCGCGATCTCGAACGGGGCCGTCGCGATCATCCTCGACAACGCCGGAGCCGACGTCACGATCGGGGCGGTGCAGAAGGCCGTGGATGCGGGCATTCCGGTCTTCCTCATCGACCGCGAGATCAACCAGACCGGGCTCGCGACCTCCCAGATCGTGGCAAACAACTCCCAGGGTGCGGCCTTGGTGGCCGAGGCCTTCGGCGCTGCGCTCGAGGGCAAGGGCACGTACGTCGAACTGAAGGGCCGCGAGACGGATACCAACGCGGCCGTCCGGTCCGAGGCCTTCCACAGCGTGCTCGACCAGTACACGGACATGGAGATGGTCGCGCAGGAGACCGCCAACTGGGATCAGCAGGAGGCCTTCTCGAAGGTCGAGACACTCCTGCAGCGCTACCCCGACCTGACCGGGATCATCGCAGCCAACGACACCATGGCTCTCGGCGCAGTGGCCGCTGTGGATGCGGCGGGTAAGGCTGATCAGATCACGATCGCCGGGTTCGACGGCGCCCCGGATGCGGTGCAGGCGATCAAGGACGGCAAGCTCCTGGCCACCGGCCTGCAGCCTGCTGTCGCGATCTCGGAGCTCGCTGTGGAGCAGGCAGACACCTTCATCCGCACCGGCGAGACCGGCCAGCCGGAGAAGCAGTCGATCGACTGCGTCCTGATCGACGCGTCGAATGCAGACCGCTACACGGTGTTCGCCCTCGAGTGACGACACACTGACGGGGTGGTGGTGATCGGTGATCATCGCCACCCCGTCACCGCTTCTGGCTGAGCGCCAACCACACCACCGGAAAGGCACACCTGTGATCCTCGCGGTCGATCAAGGAACCAGCAGCACCAAAGCCACCCTCTTCGACGCGACGGGCGCGGCGCTCGCGTCCGCTTCGGTCCCCTTGGGGCAGGCCCATCCGCGACCCGGCTGGGTCGAGCAGGATGCGACTGAGATCCTGGACGGAGTGCGGCAGGTCATCACGGAGATCGCGTCCGCCCATGAGGTGGCGGCGGTGGCGTTGAGTACGCAACGCGAGTCGGCTCTGGTGTGGGACCGGGCCACGGGCGAACCTGTCGGGCCCATGCTTGGATGGCAGGACCGGCGCACTGCGCACCGTGTCACCGAGCTGGCCGAGCATGCGGACAGAGTCCGCGCCATCAGTGGCCTGCCCTTGGATCCCATGTTCTCGGCACTCAAACTGCAGTGGCTTCTCGAAGCCGTGGACCCGGATCGCAGCCGGTCACGACGCGGTGAACTGGCGATCGGCACCGTCGACTCCTGGCTCGTCACCCGGCTGACGGGTGAACACCGGATCGAAGCGGGCAACGCGTCGCGGACCCAGCTTCTGGACCTGGCCACGGGCCAGTGGAGCGAAGAGCTGTGTGGCCTGTTCAACATTCCGCAGGAACTCCTGCCCCGGGTGGCCGCGTCGGACGAACCGAGCCGCGCGCTGGATGTGCTGCCCGGCAGCAGGATCCAGGCCGTCCTCGGGGACTCCCACGCCGCGCTGTACGGGCACGGGGTTCGGGGCCCCGGTGCCCTGAAGGCCACCTACGGGACCGGCTCGTCGGTCATGGGCCTGGTCGACGATGCGGCGAGCGTCCCACCGGGCCTGGTGGGGACGGTCGCGTGGCGACTGGGGAACCGGTCCGCCGTCGCCGTCGAAGGAAACATCCTGGCCAGTGGCGCCACCGTCGCGTGGCTGTCTCGTCTGCTGGGGCGCAGCGTCCAGGAACTCGCGACGCTCGCGCGAACAGCTCCCGAAGACCACGGCGTGGTGCTCGTACCCGCGGTCGCGGGGCTCGGCGCCCCCCATTGGGATCCCCATGCCCGCGCCGTGCTGGTGGGCTTCGACCTCGGCACAGATCCGGCGATCCTGGCACGGGCCGCTATGGAGGCCATCGCCCACCAGATCACGGATGTGGTCGACGCTGCCGAGTCCGCGGGGCCCATCGATGTCATCCTCGCCGACGGCGCACCGAGCGCCGACGACTTCCTCATGCAGCTGCAGGCGGATCTCGGAGGCCGCGCCGTCCAGCGGCCGAGCCATGCCGGGTTGTCTGCCCGTGGCGCTGCCCAGCTGGCGGCCGACACACTGGGAGTAGAGTTCGACAGCGTCCCGTCCGCGCGTTTCACGCCTCAGCGCGACAATGCTGCTGCTCGCGCCGAATGGGCCTCAGCACTGTCGCTTACCCGTCAGGAGCACTGATCGACATGTCAAGGGATGACGACGGCGTCGTGGCTCCGTCACTGCTGCAGAACGATCGCCTTCAACTCATCGTGAAGGTGGCCCGCCTCTATCACGAGGGAGGGCTACGCCAGCCGGAAATCGCCACCCGGCTCAATATGAGCCAGTCGCGGGTCTCGCGCCTCCTGAAGGAGGCAACGCAGGTGGGAGTGGTTCGTACGGTCGTTGTGGACCCCCCCGGTTCCTTCACCGAGGTGGAGGAACGCGTCCGCGACACGTACGGTCTCCGTGACGTCGTGGTCACCGGTGTCGACGACGACGAGTCGGGACTGCTGTCCGCGCTCGGTGCGGCAGGTGCCCGATACCTCGAGTCGACGATGCTGCCGACGGACCGCGTGGGGTTGAGTTCATGGTCCACTTCGCTCTTGGCAGTCGTCGACGCGATGTCGCCTCGGACCACCCGCTCGGCGAAGTCGATCGTGCAGCTCCTGGGAGGTGTCGGTGACCCCCGGGCGCAGGTGTCGGCAACCCGCCTGGCCGAACGACTGGCGCAGGTGACGGGCGGTGAGGTGAACTACTTCCCGGCCCCTGGAGTCGTGTCCTCCCCCCAAGTCCGGGACTCACTGATGGCCGACCCGCATATCGCTGCGGTCCGTGACTCGTGGGCCCATCTGACGATGGCTCTCGTGGGGATCGGAAACGTGCAGCCCTCGCCTCTGCTCGTCTCATCCGGCAACACCCTCTCCGCCACGGATCTCGCCGGACTCAGCGCCCAGGGAGCTGTGGGGGACGTGTGCCTGAACTTCTACGACGCTGCCGGCCAACAAGTCGACAACGACCTGCACGACAGGACCCTCGGGATCGATGCCGCGACCCTGAAGAAGATCCCCCGCCGGATAGGCGTGGCCGGGGGGCACAGCAAGTTCGCGGCGATCCGCGGGGCGCTCCTCGGTGGTTGGTGCGATGTGCTGATCACCGACGTCAATACGGCGCGGGCGCTGATCTCCTCCGGAACAACGCCCGGCTAGGCAGTAGGGCTGAGCCGCCGGTCTCCCGACGGGAGGTGAACGGGTGCGATGTCAGCGCGTTCCCAACTCCCCGGGGTCGTCTAGAAGGGAACCCCTGAGCGCAGTATCAGGTTGGCGTACGGGGTGCACTCGCCGGTGCGTATCACGAATGACGCCTCCCGCACCAGCCGCTTGAACTCCTCGTGCGGTACCCACTCGACATCGACCTCCAGGGTGCTCGCGAGGAGCGCCCCCACCTCGCCGGCCCGCGCTTCCTCGGCGGCGACAGCACCTTCCACCACCACCTCGGAGAGAACCGCTCCGAGCACGTCGGCGAACCGCGGGATCCCGAAGACCAGGCTCAGGTCGATCACGCGGACGCCGCCCGGGATGGGCAGTCCGCAGTCGGCGATGACGAAGGTGTCCGTGTGGCCGAGCCTCGCAATTGCCGAGGCCAGGTCGGGGTTGAGCAGGCCGGCACGTTTCATGGGATCTCCGGGAGTTGGGTATCTGGGCGGGGATAGGAGGACTGGGCGCCCTCGAACTGAACTGAGTAGGCGGCGAACCGTGCGGCGTAGCGCGCGGCCTCAACCAGCCCGACGCCCTCGGCCAGGCGTGCTGCGAGGGCGCCGGTGAATGCGTCCCCCGCGCCAACTGTGTCGACCGCATCGACACGGGGACTGGTGATGCGGTCGACGCCCTCCTTGCCGGCTATGAGCGCACCTTGGGCGCCCAGCGTCAGCACGACCGAGGCCACTCCCTGTGCGCGGAGAGCCAGAACCAGGTCCTGGGGCCCGCCTGTGTAGGATCCGCCCAGCTGAGCCAGGACAGCTTCTGCTTCGTGTTCGTTGACCACCAACGGGTCGGCTCGACGGATGACCGCTGGGTCGAGTTCGATGACGGGGGCAAGGTTGAGGAGCCAACGCCCGGACACCACATCCGAGACCGCACGCAATGCGTCGGCCGAGATCTCGCCCTGGGAAACCACCAGGCCGGCCTCTGCGATGAGCGGCGCCCATCGCCGGATCATCGCCGGATCAACCTGGGCATTGGCTCCAGACACCACGACCACGGTGTTCTCCCCGTCGGCGGAGACTGAAACCACGGCGAGGCCAGTAGGCCCGTCCACGCCGACGATGTGGCTGAGGTCGACCCCGGCCTCGCTCAGGAGGCGGAGCGCTGTGTGGCGGGAGTCGTCGGAGCCCACCGCCCCCAACAGTGTCGTTTGCGCACCGGCCAAGGCGGCGGCGCAGGCCTGGTTGGCGCCCTTGCCGCCGGGGGAGAGGTTGCCACCCTCGGCCAGGAGCGTTTCCCCCGGGATCGGGTGTCGGGCCAGCCGCAGGTGAAGGTCGACGTTGAGCGAACCGACGACAACAACGTTCATGCTCCTCAAGCCCCATTTCTCGTCAGTGATCGCAGGTCCCGCGACCCTGTGGCGGCGATTCGAGAGATCACTCGCTCTGGAGAGCCTAGTGGTCCCCCCCGCGCCTCAACACGTTCCTTCGGGGAAGCGGGCCGGGCCGCCCGCTGGGGAACTGCGTGACAACCTCACTATCTACGACGCCGCCTACGTTGCCCTCTCCGTAGCACTCCAAGCGCCCCTGGTCACCGGCGACAGGCGCCTCTCAAGATCCACCGGCCCACGCTGCGCCATCGAATGTCATCAAGACCCATCGCTGACGTCACGGTCATGCCGCCGCGCGGACGGATAAGTCGTCGGGTTCTGCATCGGCGCCGCGGTGGTGATGGCCGCTGTCATCGAGGGTGTCCGCGGTGGCGGGACGCCAGTGCGGGAGTCCACGCTCAGCGGGTGGAGCACGGGGTGCCACTGGGGGCGCGTTTCCGCGTCTGGAAGGTTCATCACCTGGAGGTGGGCGGTGGCCTTGTCCGCGGAGGAGTGCCGGTAGTGGTGGTGGCCTAGGACCGGGTTGAGCGTGGGGGGCGGCACTGGGGGACCGTCTCCGCGGTGGAGGCTCGGGTTGGATCCCGCGTCTGAGGTGGAGCGGCCCTCTAGCTCGACGGGACATGTCCCCACAACGAACGGGCTGACACTGTCGAGTCACGAACCGCCTGAACGCCCGAAACTGCCGCGCGGGGGGCAGAGCTGCCACGCGAGCCCGTGGGTCCGGGAAACAGGTCAAGCGGCGTCGTCTAGACCGCCGCTTGACGGTTGAAGCCACTCGCGAGCGGTGTTTGATCCGTTGATGAACTCGTCTCTTGTGTTCCCTAGAGGGATCGCGATGCCGCTGTCGTGGAGGAGGGTAAGCCCCGCGGCTCGAATCGGGCCTTGCAGAAGGGGGTACAGGTCCTTCTTGACCCAGTCGGGGGTCAACTCGGACGCGCGCTGCGAGTCGCGTCGGGGGCATGCGGTTCGGGACTCCCGCCGCCCTCCGCTGGCGACGGGACGCGTCGGGATTCGTCAGTCGGGGGGCCGCCGACGTCGGCCCCGCACCCTGTTTCACGCAGGATGGATCCGGGGGTGGTGGTCGTCTGGTACCTCCTCCAGTGTCACCCCAGGCTCTGCTGTTGGGAGACTTCCACGGTGCCCTGGCCGGTCACGGGCGTGGGGTCGGGGTTGCCGAACAGCACGGCAAAGACCAGGAAGACTGCGATGACGGCAGCGGCGGCGTGGGTGTTGACGGCGGCGAATGGTGAGGTCTTCATGATGTGTTCCTCCGGTGTGCGGGCATGGCGGGGCCAGGCCGGGTTGTGGGTGGTCTTGCTGCCCCGGCGGCGACCGGGGACGTGTGGGGCGGCGATCAGGCGGGGGTGTCGACGATCGCCTGGGTGAGTTGGTTCGCTACGAGGGTGACTTGCCTTGCGAGGTCCTCGATGGTTGCTGGGTTGATGCGCTGGATGGGGCCGCCTATCCCGATACAACCCACCGGCGGTCCGTCCTGACCTTCGAACACCGGCGCCGAGATCCCGCAGCCCCCGGTGTGGTTCTCCTCGCTGTCGACGGCGTAGCCGAGAGAGCGGACCGTCGCCAGGTGATCTCGAAGCAGGTCTGGATCGGTGATGGTGTGACCGGTGCGGGCGGGTAGCTGGACGGGTAGCGGGGCCAGCTCCCAGGCGAGCAGGCACTTGCCGACCGACGTGGAGTGGAGGGGCAGCAACCGGCCCTTCTCCAGCACGACACGCAGCGACTGGGCCGTCTCGATGGCGTCCACGACCAGAGCCTCGCCGTCCGCGGCCACCGCCCCGTGTGCGCATTCCCCGGTCAGGCCGACGAGTTCCTGCAGGAACGGCGAAGCGAGATGGCGAAAACGCCGCTGGGCGGTGGTGAGGCCGAACCGTGAACGCAGCGCCGGCCCGAGCCGGTAGCCTCGCCGGGAACGCGCGGGCGCGACGGCGAATCCTTCCTGGGCGAGCGTCCGCAGGATGCGCGAGGCAGTGCTCTTGTGGACCCCAAGCTCGTAGGAGACCTGCTGAACAGAAAGGCCACGGTGTTGCAGGGCGGGGTCACTCTCCAACTCGATGAGAAGACGGATGACACGCAGGCCGCGCTCAAGGCCGCTGCGTTCGATGCCCTGCTGACTCACCTCCAACCTCCCTCCAAGGCCCCTTGTTCCGATGACTCGAGGCTAGACATCGCGAAGCGTCCGCACAACCGGAACACGTGGATGCGTTGCGCACAATGCAACGCGGCACCCTCCCCGTCGCACAGTTTCCAGAGCGTTGCGTTCAGCGCAACTTCTCGCTGACATCACTCGGGTCGCCACCGCCGCGTTGGCCTCGGCCGGAATGTCTCCCTGGGAAACGGCGATGTCGGCGTCCCTGATGAGCGCAGCCCACTGTTCCACGTGCTGCACGGACACCTGCGCGCTTGCCCCGACACCACCACGACCGTGTTCTCGCCGTCGCTCGACACCGACACCACGGCGAGACCGGTGGGGTCTGGCGGCTTAAGGACGTGTTCGATGTCAACCCCCGCCTCGTTCAGTAGTCGCAGCGCCGTGTGCCGGGATTCGTCGGAGCCGACGGCGCCGAGCATGGTTGTCGGCGCGCGCGAGTGCGGCCCCGGCCTGATTGGCGCCCTTACCGAGGCGAGCGCCGACCTAAGCGTTGACATGGATGGGCCCTGGCGTATACTTGAATGTAAACCCAGGAATGAATGAATATGCATACTGGCGGAACGCCCGCCCGGACCTCATCGAAGGAGACGCAACATGACGACACCCGAGTTCGGAGCAGGCCTCTGGAACTTCGCCACCTACGTCGACCGGTACGCCACGGACGGCTATGGCGAACCGCGCGGCACGCTCGACCAGATCGACCTGGCCGCGCAGGTCGGCGACATCACGTGGGTCGACCTGAACTTCCCCTTCTCGCCCGGGGTGTCCGTCGCCGACGTGAAGGCCAAGC
The DNA here is from genome assembly GCF_055326215.1 of Tessaracoccus pujii. Lineage (NCBI taxonomy): Bacteria > Bacillati > Actinomycetota > Actinomycetes > Propionibacteriales > Propionibacteriaceae > Tessaracoccus > Tessaracoccus pujii. The sequence continues at coordinate 161,634 of NZ_JBUZNP010000007.1, forward strand.
TGGCAGAGCACGGCATCAAGGCCATCGGCCTCACGCCGGACATCTACCTCCGTGAGCACTGCAAGGGCGCGTTCACCAACCCCGATCCCGCGAAACGCGCCTCGGCGATGGCGATCATGAACGACGCGGCCGACGCGGTGCGTGAGCTCGGCGCGAAGTACGTGAAGATCTGGCCGGGCCAGGACGGCTTCGACTACCCGTTCCAGGTCGACTACCGCGAGCTGAACCGCCTGGCGGTCGAGGGCATGCGTGAGTTGGCTTCCGGGCACCCGGACCTGAAGTTCGTCATCGAGTACAAGCCCCGCGAGCCCCGCACCCACATGTTCTGGAGTTCGGCGCCGAAGACGATCCTCGGCATCCAGCAGATGGGGGTGGACAACGTCGGCGTCCTACTCGACTTCGGCCACGCGATGTTCGGCGGCGAGCCGCCGGCCGAGGCCGCCCAGATGCTCATCGACCACGGCCTACTGTGGGGAATGGACGTCAACGACAACTACCGCGGCTGGGACGACGACATGATGGTCGGGTCCATCCACATGGTCGAGATCTTCGAGTTCTTCCACGTCCTCAAGGTCAACAACTGGGAGGGCGTGTGGAACCTGGACCAGTTCCCGTTCCGTGAGGACGCCGTCGAGAACGCCCAGCTGTCCATCCGATTTTTGAAGGCCATTCACCGCGCCCTTGAGACGCTCGACGAGGAGGGGCTGGCCGCGGCTCAGTCCAAGCAGGACGCGCTCGGTGCGCAGCGGATCATCCAGAACGCGCTGCTGAAGTCGATGGCGGTCGATCTGTGAGTGACACGAGCAAGTGGGACTTCGCCACGCCAGTGCTCGGACGGATCGCGAAGGACGCCGCCCGTGAGGACGTCGTCGCGCACCTGAAGGCCGCGGCGTACGAACTGCGGCGCAGGGACCCGATCATGATCGCCCATTCGGGCAACGGGCACATCGGCGGCGACTTCTCGATCGCGGACGTGCTGGTCACCCTCATGCTGCACGAGCTGAACCTGGACCCGACGGAGCCGCTCGCGCCGGAGCGGGACCGCCTGGTGTTGTCCAAGGGGCACACCGCCGGCGCGTTGTACATCGCGATGGCGCTGGCGGGGTACTTCCCCGTCGATGAGCTGATGACGTTCATGGACCCGGAGTCCCGGCTCAACGGTCACCCGAACCGCACCTACATCCCTGGGATCGAGGCCAACACCGGGCCGCTGGGGCACGGGTTACCGATCGCGGTGGGGACCGCGCTGGCCGCGAAGCTCGACGGCTCTCCCCGTCGCACGGTGGTGCTGCTGGGCGACGGCGAGTTGCAGGAGGGCTCCAACTGGGAGGCCATGATGACGGCGTCGCACTACAAGTTGGAGAACCTCGTCGCGGTCGTGGACCGCAACCACCTCCAGCAGGGCGCCACGGTCGCCGACACCATGGACCTCGAACCGCTGGCCGACAAGCTCCGCGCGTTCGGGTTCACGGTCCGGGAGATGGACGCGCACAACTTCGACGAGATCCTCGACGCGTTCGGGCAGGCCCCTGAGCCTGGCAAGCCGACCTTCATCATTTCCCACTCCCACAAGGGTCATCCGATCTCCTTCATGAGCGACAACGTCGCCTGGCACCACCACGTGCCCACCGAGGCCGAGATCGACGGCATCCTGGCCGAACTGGAGGCAGCCAAGTGAGCACGCAGACCTACGATTGCCGCGAGGCCTACTCGAGCACACTCCTCGAGCTCGCCAGGAACGACCGCAACGTGATCGTCGTCGTCAACGACTCCGTCGGCTCCTCGAAGCTGGACACGTTCAAGAAGGAACTGCCGGCTCAGATGATCAACGTCGGCATCGCTGAGCAGGACATGGTCGGAACGGCCGCCGGCCTGGAGAACGGCGGCAAGGTGCCGTTCGTGTCCGGGGCCGGGTGCTTCCTGAGCGCCCGCGCGACCGAACAGATCAAGGCCGATCTCGCCTACAGCCGGCGGCACGTCGTGCTGTGCGCCCAGAGCCCGGGCGTCGCGTACGGCGCACTCGGCGCCACGCACCACTCCATCGAGGATGTCGCGTGGATGAGGGTTCTGCCGCATATGACCGTGCTGGTCCCGGCGGACCCGATCGAGACCGAGCAGGCAATTCGCTGGGCCTACCGCCACGACGGCCCGGTCTACATCCGGGTCTCCCGCATGAAGGTGCCCGCCGTCCATCCCGACGACTACACCTTCGCCCCCGGCAAGGCTGTCGTCCTGCGTGAGGGGTCAGACGTCACGATCGCCGCCAACGGCACCGTGCTCCATCGGGCTCTCGCTGCGGCCGAACTGCTGGCCGCACAGGGCATCCAGGCCCGGGTCCTGTCCGTCGCGTCCGTCAAGCCGCTCGACGAGGATGCGATCATTGCCGCGGCCAGGGAGACCGGTGGCATCGTCACGGTCGAGGAGGGTCTCGCCAGCGGCGGTCTCGGCGGCGCCGTCGCCGAGACGGTCGCGCGGAACCACCCCGTGCGCGTCGCGATGCTGGGCCTGCCCGACACCTTCGCCCCCACCGGATCCGCTGAGTGGATCCTGGACCACTTCGGCATCAATCCCGAAGGCATCGCGCGGACTGCCGCCAGCCTTCGCAGGTAGCAGCCATGCGGGGATTCATCGTCGGGGGATCGTCTGAGCCCACTGGGTGAGTCCCCGCCCCGGTGGGCGTCGACCGTCCCATCCCGCCGCCGCACTCCTGCCCTGACACACAGACACACCAGTGAGGACCACCATGACGTGGAAGATCGGAACATACCCCTGGCTCGATGACCTGAGCCCCGAACCCCCGGCGATTCGCGTGATCGTCGACAACGACTTCGCCGGGGATCCCGACGACTTCATGCAGCTCGCCCACCACATCCTCAACCCGGGGGCGGAGATCGTCGGCATCGTCGCCTCCCACCTGCGCCCGATGGATCCCTTCACGGACGCCAAGGAAACCGCACTGCAGGCGCGGCTGGACGTGGAGCGGATGGCTGCGGTCATGGACCTGGATCTCGACGGCCGGCTGGTCACCGGGTCCGAGGTGTCGATGCCCGACCCCGGCACGCCCGTGACGAGCGACGGGGTGGACCTCATCATCCGCGAGGCGGGCCGTGAGGACCCTCGGCCGCTGTTCGTGGTGTGCGGCGGGGGGCTCACGGACGTGGCCAGCGCCCTGGTCGCCGAGCCGGGGATCGCGTCACGGCTCACGGTGGTGTGGATCGGCGGGCCGGAGTACCCGGACACCACCGAGCCTGTCCCCGGCAACCCGGTGGAGTACAACCTGAGCATCGACATCCCGGCCGCCCAGGCGCTGTTCGCGTCGGAGGTCGAGCTGTGGCAGGTGCCGCGCGACGTGTACCGCCAGTGCCTGATCAGCGACGCGGAACTCCGCACGCGGATCCGTCCCGTCGGGCGCCTCGGTCAGTTCCTCTACGACGAGCTCCGTCGCGCCGAGCGGTGGGTCTCCGAGATCTTCGGCGTCCGCCGGGCGACCTACGTCATCGGCGACAGCCCCCTGGTGAGCCTGACCTCCCTGCAGACCGTGTTCGAGACCACCCCGGCGTCGTCACAGTTCCAGACCCGCCCCGCCGTCCAGTTGGGCGACGACGGTTACCCCACCGGGTTCGGTGGCCGCGACATCCGCGTCTTCTCGACGGCCGACATGCGGCTGATCGTCGAGGACCTGGTGGCGTGCCTGACGGAATTCGAGGCGTGGCGGGCGTCCGGATCCGACTGACGCGGTGGTGTGGCCCGCCAGATCGGGACCCGCGGGGCTGGCGTGTGACCTCGCCATCGTCGACAATCGAGCAGTAGAGACCGTCGTCAAGGAGCATCATGTCCGACCAGCCCGGATTCCGTCCGCCCGAGTCCCAACCGCCACCCAACTACCAGGGCACGCCGGAGCCGTACACCCAGCCGAGCCAGGGCCAGCCGGGCTACGAGCCGGAGCCCACCTATGGTCAGACCGAACGCATGCCCACGTACCCGCAGAGCGCCCACGATGCCTACGCGCAGCCCAGCTACGGTGAGCTGCCGCGCGACGGCGGCTTCGGCACCGGCACCGGCACCGGCTATGCGCAGCCGTCGCCCTACGGTGCGGAGTACGGCCAGCAGCAGAACCCGTACGGGAACGCCTACGGTCAGGAGCCGTACGGCCAGCCCGCACCCCAGCCCTACGGCGCGGTCGGCTACGGACAACCGTACGGACAGCCGGGCTACGGTTACGGCCAGCCGGAGCACCCCAGCGCCACCACCATCCTGGTGCTGGGCATCCTCGGTTTCTTCGTGCCCGTCGTGCCGTTCGTCGCCTGGTACATGGGGGGACAGATCAAGAGGCAGATCGACGCGGGCGCCCCGTACCAGTGGGAGGGCCAGTTGAAGATCGGCTACCTGATCGGCAAGATCCTGGGCATCATCCAGATCGTCTCCGTGGTGCTGATCGTCCTCTGGTTCGTCCTCCTCTTCGGTTTCGCGGCCACGATGTACTGAAAGTCCCAACGCGCGCAGAGGGCGGGGAGACCAGTGGTCGCCCCGCCCTCTGCGTCGGTTGGTCCGCTCAGTCGTCGCCCTCGTCGACGACAACCTCAGGCGAGCGGAGGAGGTGCACCAGGGAGGCGGCGAGCCCGCCCCACAGCGTCAGCATGGCGACGATCATCATGATCAGTGCGGTGGTGGTCATTTCGCCATGATCTCCTCGTACTTGGTGTCGAGCGCGTCCTCGTCGACATGGGTGATGGTGGAACGCCTCCACGGGGTGAAGGCCAGGGCCACCGCGGCCACGATGAGCAGCGCCGCCATGCCCCAGCCGAAGACGGCCAGCATGCCCAGCGGGTAGCCACCGTAGGGGGTCGTCAGCTTCGTGACCACCTCGTTGATGAGGATGTAGCCCAGCACCACCGGCACCACGACGCCGATGAGAACCAGCCACACCTTGCCGAACCTGACGCTCGAGACGCGGTCCACATGGCGCTGCAGCAGCGGAAGCCTCCGCAACACCCAGGCGATGGCGACCACCATCGCGAAGGCGCCCATGAGGATGCCGAACTTGTTGATGAACTCATCGGTGATGTCCAGGAAGTACAGGCCCGTGGTGGTGGGCAGGAGCAGCATGGACACCAGCGCCATCGGCACCCCGACGGCCAGGGTGGCCTGCACCCGGCCGAGGTCCAGCTTGTCCTGGATGGCCGCCACGACCACCTCGACGATCGAGATCATCGACGTGAAGCCGGCGAACACCAACGAGGCGAAGAACAGGGCGCCCAGGATGGGGCCGATGCCCGTCGACGACACGATGCTCGGGAACGCGATGAACGCCAGGCCGATGCCGCCGGCGGCGACGTCCTCCATGGGCTGGCCCGTGGCCTGCATGAGGAAGCCGAGCGCGGAGAACACGCCGATGCCGGCGAGCAGTTCGAAGCCGGAGTTCGCGAACGCCACGACGAGGCCGGACCCGGCCAGGTTGGTGCGGCGGCGCAGGTACGACGAATAGGTGATCATGATGCCGAAGCCCACCGAGAGCGAGAAGAAGATCTGGCCGTAGGCAGCGGCCCACACGCCAGGCTCCAGGAGCGCCTCCCAGTTGGGCGTGAAGAAGGCGTTGAGCCCGTCCATGGCACCCGGCAGGGTGACGGCCTGGATGACCAGCACCAGGAACATGACAAGCAGGAGCGGGATCATGATGACGTTGGCGCGGGCGATGCCACGCTTGACGCCCAGCGCGATGACGCCGATCGTGAGGATCCAGACCACGGCCATCGGGATCGCGATCTGCGGCACGAAGTCGAAGCTCACCCCCGGCGTCTCGGCCACCTGCAGGAACTCGCCCATGAGGAAGCCGGCCGGGTCGTCGCCCCAGGCCTCGGTGAAGCTGAAGAAGAAGTACATGGCCGCCCACGCGAGGATCGCGGCGTAGTACACAGCGATGACGAAGCACACGAGCACCTGCCACCAGCCCAACGCCTCCGTCCACTTCTTGCCGGCGCGGCGCAGCGCCAGCGGGGGCGCGGAGCGGTAGCGGTGGCCGAGCGCGTAGTCGAAGAACAGCAGCGGGATGCCGGCGCTCAGCAGTGCGACCAGGTAGGGGATGACGAAGGCGCCGCCGCCGTTGGTGTAGGCCACGTACGGAAATCGCCAGATGTTGCCGAGGCCGACGGCGGAGCCGATCGCGGCCAGGATGAAGACATTGCGCGAACTGAACACTTCACGTTTCACGAGGGTGGGTTCGGACATGTGCCCTCCCTTCAGGGAGTGGGGGAACTGACCCGCGTAGCGTAGTCCACACGTGCCCCCGGCAACGGGTGGGCGAGCATTTGGGCCACCGTGTCGTGCGCGTGCGGCAGGGCTATAGTCCGCTCACCGCTCTGCGCACGCTCAGCGGACGAAGACCGGATGGTCCTTTGTGGAGCGCGCCTCGTCGTAGGTGTAGCCGTCACCGTCGAAGTCGACGAGCCGGCCCGGGGTGCGCACCCTGCCGCGGACGAGCCAGGCGGCCATGGTGCCGCGGGCGCGCTTGGCGTGGAAGCTGACCACCCGCGGCTCACCGTGCGGGTCCCTGTCCTCGAACCGGGGGCTGATCACGCGGGCGCCGAGGCGCTCCGCGTCGACGACACCGAAGTACTCCTGCGAGGCCAGGTTGACGAGCACCTGGGCGCCGGGGGACTCGCCGAGGTCCCGGCGCAGCAGGTCCGTGACCTGGCCGCCCCACCAGTCGTACAGCGAGCGGCCCCGCTCGGTCTGCAGCCGGGTGCCCATCTCGAGGCGGTGGGGTTGGATGAGGTCGAGGGGGCGCAGCAGACCGTAGAGCCCGGAGAGGATGCGGAGGCTCTTCTGCGCCTCGGTGAAGTCCCGCTCGCCGAAGGTCTTGGCGGCCAGGCCCTGGTAGACGTCGCCGTTGAAGGCGAGCAGCGCGGGCCGCGACGTCCGGGTGGTGTGCTCGCGCTGGAAGTCGACGTACCTGGTGGCGTTGAGGTGCGCCAGGTCGTCGGAGATGTGCATGAGCGCCGCGATGTCCGCCGGAGACTTCTGCCGCATGACGCCGATGAGGTCAGCCGCGTCGTCGAGGAGGCGCGGCTCCGAGTGCTTCCGCGTGGGCAACGGGGTGTCGAAATCCAGGGACTTCGCCGGTGACAGCACAGTGAGCATGGCGTCGAGTGTAGTCGCGGGCGCCCCCGGAGCACCTTGTCGACGAGCTCAACAGCCGTCGGGCCGCGCCGGGGGCCTGAGGTTGCGGGGTGTCAGGCGTCCTGGGAGTTGCTCGAGATGCCGGGCCGGCCGTCGTGGATGATCTTGCCCGGGTTGAGGTTCCGGCCGGGGTCCACGCCGTCGAACAGTGCCCGTTGGATGGACACACCGGCGGGGGAGATGTCCTGGTCCATCCAGGGGCTGTGCTCCTCTCCCACGCCGTGATGGTGCGAGACGGTGCCGTGGTTGTCCATGAACGACTGCTGCAGGACGCGCTTGGCGTGATCGTAGGTGGCCATCGCCTTGTCCGACTTGTCGGCGATCGCGAACGTGAAGTACTGGCACGCACCCGAGTGGTACGAGTGGCTCAGGTGGCAGAACACCACCCCCCGGACGCCGATCTCGTCCATCGCGCGGTAGAACGCGGCCACCGTGTTGGTGTGGATCTGCTCGACGTACTTCCACGGCGTCGTCGTCTCCGAGACGTCCGCCACCAGCCCCCTGTCCAGCATGAAGTCGCGGATGTAGGGGGTGTCGTACTTCTTCTGGTCGTACAGCGAGCCCGGGCCCTTGCCCACGCCCATGCCGCCGTGCTTGCGCACGATCTTGCCCACGAGACCCTTCTCGTACCTGACGTGCGTGGTAGATCCCTCGAAGCCGACGAAGCTCATGGCGATCTGCTCGAGGTCCCAGCCCTTCTGGAGCATGATCTTCTGGATGGCCTTGCTGCTCAGCGACCCGAGCCGGCTCGACTTCTTGCCGTTGGCCATGATGTATTGCGTCTCCAACGCGTCCGACACCCGCGCCATCATGACCGCCGCGTCGGACTCCACGATCTCCTGGCAGGCGCGCAGCCCGTCCTCGTAGGTGGGGAAGAAGTAGGCCTGCAGCTCGCGGATCTCCGGGATGCGGTGCACGTTGACCCACGCCGAGGTGATGATGCCGAGGCGGCCTTCGGAGCCGAGCACCATCTCCCGAACGCTCGGGCCCGATGACGTGGAGGGCAGCGGGCGCAGCGTGAGGACCTGGCCGGGCATCACCATGGTGAGTCCGCGGCAGATGTCGGCGATGTCGCCGTACTTGTCCGACTGCATGCCTGAGGACCGCGTGGCGATCCAGCCGCCGAGGGTGGACCAGACGAACGAATCGGGGTGGTGGCCCATGGTCCAGCCGCGGGCCTTGAGCTGGTCCTCCATGTCCGGGCCGAACACGCCGGCTTCGATGTGGGCGAGCCCGGAGATCTCGTCGATCTCCAGCACCTTGCGCATCCGGCCGAGGTTGACCGAGACCACCTGACGGTGCTCGCCCGGCTCCGCCTCCAGCGCCGCGACGATGTTGGAGCCGCCGCCGAAGGGGATGACGACGCCGTCTGCCGCGACCACCGCGTCGACGAGGCGCTCCACCTCGCGCTGGGTGCCCGGATAGAGCACCACGTCCGGCACCCGCTCCAGCTGGCCCGCACGGACGCGCATGAGGTCACGGACCCCCTTGCCGAAGGCGTGCACGACGCGGGTCTCGTCGTCGGTCTGGACGTACCGCTCCCCGAGGATCGCGACGAGCTCGGACCGGAGGGAGTCGCTCAGCCGGGTGGCGGGAACCTCGAGCGAGGAGAACGGCGGAATGGGCTCCGTGGGGGCTGTGATGTCCACGCCCACCAGCCTCTTCACGAACGGCGCGAACTTGGGCTTGTCCTCGTGGTGGTATGCCTTGCCCTCTTCGCCCCAGCCCCACCACTTCTGCTGCTTGACGCCCTCGATCATCGATCCTCCTGCTTATCTGCCTGTTCCTTGGCGTCTTCAACCAAGGCGGCTATCTGGGTCTTCTGGGCCAGTTCGATGGCCTCGGTCCGCGCGTACTCGGCGAGGGTTTTCCTGCCGTAGGCGCGCGCGGTGGTGTCGTGGAGTTCCAGCACCTGGCGGCGCATCCGCTCGTTGAACTCGTGCGCGATCTCCCCGGGGTACGCAGCCATGGGGCGTCCGAACACGATGTGGACCTCTGGCCGGCCCTTCGGCAGGTGCTTCTGCCGGGACGGCCACGCGTCGTACGCTCCGACGAGGGCGACAGGCAGCGCCGGGACGCCGCGCGAGATGCACAGCGATGCCACACCGGGGAGGAAGGGCGCCATGGCGCCCGTGCGGGAGCGTGTGCCCTCGGGGAACAGCAGGATGGGCACGCCCTCGTCGAGCAGCTGCGCCGACATGCCGCGCTTGCCCTTGCCCCCCTTGCCGCGGTCGATGGCAAAGGCGTTCATGAAGAGCGACATCGAGGCGGCCTTGACCCAGTTGTCGAAGAAGAAGTCACCCGCGGCGCCGGTGGCGACGAACTTGGACAGGCGCGCCGGCATGGAGCTCAGGATCAGTGGGGCGTCGAGGTGGGAGGAGTGGTTGCCGAAGACGACGAACGCGCCCTCCAGGCCGTCCATGTTGGCCACGCCGTGCACGTGGATCCGGAGCAGGCGCAGCAGTGCGGGCTTGAGCAGCAGTATCTGGGCGGTCTGCCGCGTCGTGGCCTGGATCCGCGAGGTGTACCTGGTGTTCGGGTCGAGGTCCTTGGCCACCTCAGTGCCTCTTCCGCGACGCACTCAGCTTGCGCGAGAACCAGCGCGTGAGGGAACGCGGCCCGTGCACGGCCAGGGCGTTGGCGATCTTCCACATGAGGGTGGGCACGGAGACGAAACGCCCCTTCTCGGCGTCCTTGAGGGCGCCCCGCACCAGGGTGTCGGCGTCGATCCAGACGATGCTGGGCAGCGAACTGGCCTTGATGCCGGCGCGCTCGTGGAACTCGGTGCGCACCCATCCAGGGCACAGTGCGGTGGAGGTCACGCCGGTGCCGGTCAGCTCCAGCGCCAGGGCCTGCGAGTAGGTGGTGCACCAGGCCTTCACGGCGGAGTAGTTGCCGGTGAAGATGGTGCCTGCCGTGGACGACACATTGATGATCCGCCCGTGCCCACGCGACCGCATGGCGCGCGCAGCGGCGCCCCCGAGGATCAGCACCGCCAGGCACATCACGTCGAGGGCCTTGGCGTGCAGGTCGATGTCGTTCTTGTCCAGCAGCGTGGTGTGCAGGCCGAACCCGGCGTTGTTGATCAGCATGTCGACGGGGCGGGCGGGATCCTCGACACGGTCCGCCACGCGGAGCACGTCCTCGCGGACGGCCAGATCCGCCGTGATGACCTCCACCTCCACCCGGTGCTCTGCCCGCAGTTCCGCCGCGACGGCCTCCAGTCGGTCGGCGTCCCGGGCCACGAGGATCAGGTTGGTTCCGCGGCCGGCGAGTTCACGCGCGAACGCGAGTCCGATGCCTGAGGTTCCACCCGTGATCAGTGCTGAAGCCATGGGTATTAAGGTACGCCACCGGAGGAGGTCGCCGCGATGTCGACGGCGGCTACGCAGCCCCGTTAGTGGTGTTTCCACAGCCCACACCTCCGGCGTTTGTAGTGCTGTCACAAGGACGACGCCCCCGGCGCATGGCTGGGGGCGTCGTCATGGGGTGCGCGCGGCCTCAGGCCGAGGCGATCACAGCGACCGTCTCGCGGGCCATCGCCAACTCCTCGTTGGTCGGCACGACGAGCACGCGGACCGCCGATGCCGGTGTGGAGATCTCGCGGGGCTCGCGGGACCGCACCAGGTTGGCCTGCACGTCCAGCTCGAACCCGAGCCCCGCTAGGCGGTCGACGACGAGGCGGCGCACGTGAGCCGCGTTCTCGCCCACACCGGCGGTGAACACCAGGGCGTCACACCCGCCGAGGACTGCCATGTAGGCCCCGATGTAGCTGATGAGCCGGTGGACGTAGACGTCCAGCGCGAGCCGGGAGCGCTCGTCGCCGGCCTCGATCTGGGCCGCGACGTCGCGCATGTCGGTGTAGCCGCACATGCCGCCCATGCCGGAGCGCTTGTTGAGGAGGTCGTCGATCTCCTCGTGGGTCATGCCGTTGCGCGCGAGGTAGGTGTGGAGACCGGGATCCACGTCCCCGGAGCGCGTGCCCATCACGAGGCCCTGCAGCGGCGTGAGCCCCATGGAGGTGTCCACCGCGATGCCGCCGTCGACGGCGGAGATCGACGCCCCGTTGCCGAGGTGGCACACGATGATCCTGGTCTCCGCGATGGGGCGGCCCAGGAAGGTCGCGGCCTCCTTGGACACGAAGCTGTGTGAGGTGCCGTGGAAGCCGTACTTCCGCACGCCGAAGCGCGTCGCCGTGTCGTAGTCGATGGCGTAGGTGTAGGCGGCGGCCGGGAGGGTGGAGAAGAACGCGGTGTCGAAGATGGCCACGTGGGGGACGTCCGGCAGGACCTCCTGGGCGGCACGGATGCCCGCGACGGCCGGGGGGTTGTGCAGCGGCGCGAGGCCGGACAGCTCCTCGAGCTGGGCCACGACGTCGTCGTCGATGAGGGTGGAGTGCACGAGCTTCGAGCCGCCGTGCACGACGCGATGGCCCACGGCCGTCACGTCGGCCAGGTCTGGTCCGTGGGCCCGGAACATGGCCACGACGGCCGCGACGGCCTCCGTGTGGTTCGCGAACGGCCGCTCGTCGTGGTACTCGGCCTCGCCGACCTCGTGCGTGATGGTGGACACCGGCTGCCCGATGCGTTGCACGATGCCGAGGGCCTGCGGCGCTCCGACGTCGGGATCCAGGAGCTGGTACTTGATGGACGACGAGCCGCAGTTGAGCAGGAGGATCGGCTGGGACATGACGCCCTTTCTGGGTCAGACCGCTTGGGCCTGGATGGCTGTGATGGTGATGGTGGAGACGATGTCGTCGACGAGCGCGCCGCGGGACAGGTCGTTGACGGGCTTGCGCAGCCCCTGGAGCATGGGGCCGATGGCGACGGCGCCGGAGGTGCGCTGCACTGCCTTGTAGGTGTTGTTGCCGGTGTTGAGGTCCGGGAAGATGAACACGGTGGCGCGGCCGGCCACCTCCGAGTTCGGCATCTTCTTCTTCGCCACCACCTCGTCGACGGCCGCGTCGAACTGGATGGGGCCCTCCACCTTGATGTGGGGCGCCCGCTCGCGGACCAGGCGGGTGGCCTCGCGGACCTTGTCCACTTCCGCGCCGGAGCCGGAGTCTCCCGTGGAGTACGACAGCATCGCCACGCGCGGCTCGATGCCGAAGCTTTCCGCGGTCTTGGCCGACGAGATGGCGATGTCGGCCAACTGGTCCGCGGTGGGGTCCGGGTTGACGGCGCAGTCCGCGTAGACGAGCACACGGTCGCTCATGCACATGAGGAACGAGCCCGAGACCACTGCGACGCCCGGCTCCGTCTTGATGAACTCCAGCGACGGGCGGATGGTGTTGGCGGTGGTGTTGATGGCGCCGGAGACCATGCCGTCGGCCATCCCGAAGTGGACCATCATGGTGGCGAAGTAGGAGAGGTCCTTGAGCGTCTCGCGGGCCTTCTCGATGCTGACGCCCTTGTGGGCGCGCAGGCGGGCGTACTCCTCGGCGAACTTCTCCACCAGCGCCGGATCATCCGGATTGACGACGGCGGCCTCGGCCAGGTTGAGGCCGAGCTCCGAGGCGCGGCGGCTGATCTTCGCCGAGTCGCCCAGGAGGATGATGTCGGCCACGGAGCGTTGCAGCACGACGGCGGCCGCGGTGAGGACCCTGTCGTCTGCCGATTCGGGCAACACGATGCGCTGCTTCTGGGCGCGCGCCATCTGCATGATCTGGTGCTCGAACATGGTGGGAGTGCGGATCTCGGTGCGCGGAAGGTCGATGGCGGCCAGGAGCGCCGCCTCGTCGACATGGCGTGAGAACAGGGCGCGCGAGACCTCGATCTTCCGCGGCGAGCTGGTGGAGGTGCCCTGCACGCTCTGCAGCCGCACGGCGGTGGGGAACGTGTCGCCCTTGGTGACGGCGATGGGCAGATCGATCTCCGAATCGGCGAACAGCTTCGACACCGATTCCGGCACCTCGAACCCGCCGGTGAGGATGAGCGCCGCGAGAGGACCGTAGTCCGGCGAGCGGTGCGCCATCACCAGGCCGGGCAGCAGGTCCAGCCGGTCCGCGGGGAGGATGACGGTGGCCTCGCGCTTCAGACGGGGCAACAGGTTCGGCAGCGTCATACCGGCGACGAGCGTGTGCAGTGACTCGAGCGCACGGAACTCCGGCTTGCCCAGCCACTGGGTGGCGTCGACGGCGTCGAACTGGGCGCCCACGAGCGGCGCGGTGAGCACCGGATCCTCAGGCAGCACCGAGATGGCCACATCGCGGACGGCGCGCATCGCCTCGCGGAGGGCCTCGGCATCCGCCGCCTCCGCGTGGGTGACCATGATGGCGATGACCGTGTTGTGCTTGGCCTCGTACGCCTCGATGGCGGACTCGGCGGCTCGCGCCACCTGTTCGACGGTGCGGCCGAGGGCCTTGCACACGTAGAGCACGGGGGCGTTGAGGTTGGCGGCGATGAGGGCGTTGTGCCCCAGCTCGGAGGGGGTTTCGATGTCCTCGTAGTCTGAGCCGAGCACCACGACGGCGTCGTGGGTCTGGGCCAGCGCGCTGTACTTCGCCACGATGGTGTCGATCGCCTCGCCGGTGTTGGCCGCGTACTCCGCGTAGGTGACGCCGACGGCGTCGTCGAACGTGCCGGAGACGCCCTTCTGCGAGAGGAGGGCTTCGGTGACCGCGTCCGACTCCGTGGAGTGCACGAGTGGACGGAAGACGCCGATGGAGCGCACCTGGCGCGCGAACAGGTCGATGAGGCCGAGGGCGATCGACGACTTACTGACCTGCCGCTCCGATGAGGCAATGTAAACGCTTTTCGTCACGAAGCCCACCTTATCGCCCTTTCGCGGGGACGTCGGTCCTGTCCCCTGCCGCTGGTCAGACCTGGGCATCGGCTCACGGGGATGCGACGAGGGGGCCCGCGCCCTCATGGAACGGACCCCCTCGTGGGTCATGGCCGGACTACTTCACGGGGACCAACAGGGCCTCGCTGCCGGCCGGGTTGTCGTAGGACACCACCATGAAGCCCTTCGGCTTGTGCGAGGAGAAGACTCCCCGGTCGAGTGTGACGGGAACGGAGACCGTCGCGTCAGGTGCGACCTCTACGTAGGAACCGTCGGTCAATGCCTTCGAGGCGGGGTCGTACGTCGCCCTGCCCGCGAACTGGTCCCAGTCGGCGTCACCGTAGAAGGACGCCGCACTGAATCGGAAGGCCCCCTTGAGGCCGAGGGCGCTCGCCCTGACCGGCAGCAGCACGGTGCTGGAGTCGGTCGGTGAGCCGGCGTAGAAGCCGGCGGCGGAGAGCGCCCGGGTCTTGAAGTTGTAGACGAAGACCTCGTTCACACCGTTGTGGGCGCCCGCCCGGATCGCCCCGGAGTCGTAGCTGAACACGGCGATGTCATCCTTGCCGTCTCTGTTCGTGTCCAGCAGGACGTCGAACTCGATGCTTGCGGCGTTGCTGAACCGGTCGTGTGTCGACACGGCGAACACGAGCAGCGTGTCGTTGCCCTCCAAGGGGAAGGACTGGACGCCGGCGGCCTGCAGGTCGAACCCGCCCTGGACCTCCTGGTCATCGGCGTCCTCGAGCCCCCAGGTGTAGAAGTCGGCATCGCCCGCGATCACAGCGTCCGCATTGGTCAGGACCACGTTCGCGGAGGTGTTCGGGGCCTTGAGGCTGGGCTTGAGCTCTGCCGTGACGTTCGTCGACGGCCTAGGCACCAGCAGCGTGCCGACCGACAGGGTGTCGTCATCACTGGTCAGCACCACATTGCCCGACACCTCGCGGAACTTGTGCTGGCCGCTGCCGGTCAGGCTCGACGGAATGGCGGCGGCCTCGACGTCGAGGGTCACATCGACCGTGGCGCGTCCACCGGCCGGCACGGTGATCGAGGAGTGGTCGAATGTGACGGTCGCGGACAGCGACTGAGCCGACGGCTGATACGCCACTGAGTAGGTGCGCTCAGCGGTTCCCGTGTTCACCACGGTGACCGTCCTGGTGGCGGTGAAGTCCCTGGCCAGCTCGGCGAACCCGAAGCTCAGCGTGGACTCGCGGTAAGGTGCGTCGCCGTCGACGACGGCGTCTCCGTAGGCGAACACGTCGGCCTCCACCAAAGCCTTGGCGTCCACCAGACCGCCGCCGGTCGTCACGCGGTAGTTCAGGATCTCAGCCGGCCTGGCCGTGGTGACGAGGGCCGCGGAGACGTCCTGACCGGTCCAGTCCGGATGGGCCTGCACGCCCAGCGCCGCGACACCCGCGACATGCGGTGCCGCCATCGAGGTGCCGGACATGATGGCGAAGCCGGTGCCTGAACCCACGGCCGCGGAGGCGATGGACACACCCGGAGCGGTGACGGTGGGCTTCAGGGCCGAGTCGTTCGAACGCGGGCCACCGGAGGTGAAGGAGGCGTAGCGCTCGTAACCGGGGTTGGCCAGGGTCTTGGGGGCCATCGTGAGCGTCTCGCCGTCCACGAGCTTGGCGCCGTCGGCCTTCCGGACGCCGAGGAAGGGGATGGTCACGTTCGCGGGCGTGCCGTCGTCCGGGTTCTCCGTGATGGGGCCCTCGTACGGCGGAAGCGAGTCATCCGAGTTGACCATGACCACGGCCTCGAAGCCGGCGGCCTGCCCGTGGATGGCGCGCGCCACCCGAGCGCAGGTGCCGCGGAACGACACGGCGACGTGGGGGCCGGTGCCCGTCGACCCTGCGAGCGCCGCGACGAAGTCCTCGGGTTTGCAGCCCAGGGACTCGTTGTAGTCCGTCGTCGCCGCATCATCCTTCAGGACGACGATCTCGAAATCATCGCCGGGGAGCGGGGCGTCGTTGGCATTGATCGCCTCCACCTCCGTGTCACCGCCGATGGTGAGGGTGGCGCCGGGGAAGCTCTCGGTGGAGTCGCCGGCGGCGACGCTGATCACGCCGTCGGCCGCACCCGGGGATCCGGTCAGGTAGGGGTTGTGGCCGGAGTTGCCTGCCGAGGCGACCACGACGATGCCCGCGGCGGCCGCGTTGGAGGACGCGACAGCGGTGGGGTCGTCGTTGGTGCCGTAGCTGGCGCCCAGCGACATGTTGATGACGTCCATGTCGTTGTCGACGGCCCAGTCGATGGCCTCGACGGTGACGTCGGTGGAACCCTCGCAGCCGAAGACGCGCAGCGCGTAGAGGTCCACCTGGGGCGCCACGCCGGGGCCGACGAGGAAGTCCGTCCCGGAGGTGGTGGAGTCGTAGGGTCCGGCGTAGGCCTCTCCCTCGGCAGTGACGCCGCCGCCGCCGGTGGTGCCGGCGACGTGGGTGCCGTGTCCCTGGCAGTCCAGCGGGTTCGTGTCGGGCTTGAGGACTGGAGAGTCGTCGTTGGCGTCGTAGTTGTCGCCGACGAAGTCCCACCCGCCCTTGACCCGTGGCGCCTCGGGGCCGAAGAGGAGGGGGTCTGCCTCGAGGTGGGAGGCGGCGTCCGCGGCGGCAAATGCTTCCTTGGTGCCCGGGCCGCCGAAGGTGGCGTGCGTGTAGTCGATGCCGGTGTCGATGATCGCGACCTTGACTCCCTCGCCGGTGAAGCCGTTGTCCTCCCACACCTGGTCCACGCCGAGGTACGGCACCGACGTGGCGTTGGTGGGCTCGTAGACCTGCACGCTGTGCACCGCCTTGACGCCGGGGAGACCCTCCAGCGTCGCGACGTCCTTTCGGGCCAGCCGCACCTTGATGCCGTTGTACGCGGACTGGACCTGGGAGGTCACCTGCCCGCCGAGCCTCTCGATGGCGGGCTTGAGCGAGTCCTGTTCCGCCTTGCGGGCGGCCTTGAGCGAGTCCTTCTGGGTCCGGGTGAGTTGCCCCCGGTTGGTGGCGTCGACGACGGCCACCGGCTCCGTCTGCATCTCCACCATGACCGTCACCTTCGCGGCGCCGTCGGCCGACGCCGGCACGAAGCTGGAGGAGATGCGGCCGCCGTCGGTGCGTTCGAAGCGGTCGAGTGGATCCTGGGCCTGTTCCGCGTGGGCCGCGACGGGCGCGGTCATGGCCAGGAGAGCGGAGAGGGCTACGGCGCCGGCTCGCTTCATATGTTCTGCCGATCACTAGCCTCGATCGTTCATGGCGTGTGGGCGACCTGTGCCGTAAATGAGCCAGAGTGCCTTCTGACTACGGGATACTTGGAGTTGCGAAGCTCAAAAGACCCATAGCGGAAGGCACTCGGCAAGTGAAGGATACTGCGTGGTCGTCGGGGTTGTCAGTCACAGGTGACGGGACCGGGGTGGTCGCCCACGCAGGCAGCATCGGGCTTCGCTTGTTGGCTGACCGGGTCGGGCTGACCGGTGGTCTCTCGACAGCGATGGCCAGGCGCGGTTTCGTCCCCTCGGTCCATGACCGCGGCCAGGTGCTGACCGATGTCGCGGTGCTGCTCGCCGACGGCGGTGAGGCGATCTCCGACATCGACGTCCTGCGTCACCAATCCCAAGTGCTGGGGCCGGTCGCCTCAGCTCCGACGGTGTGGCGGGCGCTGGATGAGGTCACGGACGCCAGGCGTAGGAAGATCGCCACGGCCCGGGCCCGTGTCCGGCGCCACGTCTGGGCCCAGCTGACAGGCGCTGGCGGAGTTCCGGCCTCTCGGGTCGCTGGCACCGATCTCGGCAGCACCGTGGTGTTGGATGTCGATGCCACGATCGTGGTCACGCATTCGGAGAAGGAACTCGCGTCGCCGACGTTCAAACGAACCTTCGGGTATCACCCGATCGGTGTGTGGTGCGACAACACGCACGAGTTCCTCGCCGCCGCGCTGCGAACCGGTCGGGCGGGGTCGAACACCGCCGTGGATCACATTCAGGTCCTGGGCGAGGCGATCACCCAGATCCCGATGCCGTATCGCCGCAACCTGTTGATCCGCTGTGACGGGGCCGGCGCCTCCCACCAGTTGCTGGACTGGCTCCATGCGCAAGGCCAAGTCAGAGGCCGGATCTTGCACTACAGCGTGGGGTTCACCATCGGCGAGAACGTGCGCGATGCGATCACGCAGTTGCCGGTCGGGTCATGGTCTCCGGCGCTGAAGGCCGATGGTGAGGTTCGAGAGGGCGGGGAGGTCGCCGAGGTCACAGGACTGCTCAATCTCGATGGTTGGCCGGCGGGGATGCGGGTGATCCTGCGCCGGGAACGCCCGCATCCGGGGGCGCAGTTGTCGCTGTTTGAAGAGGCCGACGGGTGGCGGTATCAAGCGTTTGCCACCAACACAGCCGCGGGGCAGTTGCAGTTCCTTGAGGCCCGGCATCGGGCGCATGCCCGGGTTGAGGACCGGATCCGTCACGCCAAGGACTCGGGCTTGGGACGTTTCCCGTCGCGCGAGTTCAGCATCAACCAGACCTGGCTGACCCTGACGATGATCGCCGCCGACCTGGTCGCCTGGTTCAAGATGCTGGCCCTCGACGGTGACCTCGCCAAGGCCGAACCCAAGGCACTCAGGTATCGGCTGCTGCACGTCCCGGCCCGACTGGTCCACGGCGCCCGGCGGCGACGGCTGCGCCTCCCGAAGAGCTGGCCCTGGGTTGAGCACCTCGTGGCCGCGTTCGCCCGGATCGCCGCGATCCCACCAGCCTGACCCCAACCGACCGCCACTACCCGAGGAAACCTGGAGAACCGCCGCCCGGCAGCGTCAGCCGGCCAACAGTCACGCCCTCAACCGGCCCAGTGTTCAAATCGGGCTCCGACAGCCCAGCTGACAGCTCTCAAGCCGCCTCATGAAAGAGGGAGGCTAG
>NZ_JBUZNP010000008.1:0-108660 GCF_055326215.1 Tessaracoccus pujii
TCGTGGTGCCTCACTGTCAAGTCCCCGGATAGTGGGGGGCCGTGCCTCACATAGTTTTCCCCGTGTAACGGGTTAGCTGGCTCGGGTCTTGAGGACACCGGGGGTGGGTGCTTTCCAGGTGATCTGGTCTTGGAGTCGCCGTGTTTTCCCGGCGGCGAGTCGGGTGAGTTCGTGTTGGATCTCGGTGATGGCGCGGGCGATCGCGGCGGGTTGCAGGGTGGCTTTGTAGGCGGCGAGTTCGGCTTCTTGGGCGGAGCTGAGGACGCCGGCGGCCAGCAGCCGCTGATACGGGGAGCGGGGCTGGTCGTAGAGCCTCTTGCGTCGCCCGATGGTGTCGGTGGACCAGCCGACGGGTTTCTTGGTCGGGGTGAAGAAGTTGAGTCGGTCGTTGACCAGGGTCCAGAGCTGGTTGAGCAGCGTCAGCTCGGTAGGGGTGTCGTAGCGGTGGTAGAAGCCGTAGCGGCGCACGAGGTGGTTGTTCTTCGACTCGATGGTGGCCTGGTCGTTCTTCTTGTAGGGCCTTGAGCGGGTGAAGAACACGTCGCGTTGGCCGGCCCAGTCGATGAGTTGGTGGTTGATGAACTCAGAGCCGTTGTCGCTGTCGATGCCGGTCACGGCGAACGGTACCTGGTCGATGAGCAGGTCGAACGCGCTCCGGATGTGGATGTGGGCGTTGTTGCGGATCGCGTGGGTGAAGGTCCAGCCGGTGTGCATGTCGGTGAAGTTGACGCTGCGGGCGAACTCTCCTTGCAGGGTGGGGCCGCAGTGGGCGACGGTGTCGACCTCGAAGAACCCGGGTTCGGCTTCGACCTCGTCACCGGCTTTGCGGATCTGGATCGAGTTGCGAAGCAGGCTTCCCTGCCTCGTGGCGGACTTCCCGCGGAGTGGGTCTGTGGCTCGGGCAGGGGCCAGGTAGCGGTCGATCGTGGCCGGCGACATCGACTCGAGTTCGGCTCTGACCTCAGCGCTGTACCGATCCTGGCCGGAGACCAGGGAGCCTTCGGTTTCCATTGCGTCGAGCCAGTCGGTCATCGCAACAGCGAGGTACTTGCCGCAGCTGCCCCCGGCAGTGGCCCAGACCAGTTGAAGGACCTTGATCGCATCGTAGGAGTACTTCCGCGGTTTGGTCTTGCGGCGGTCGATCACTGCGACGGTGGCAACCGCCCGACCGGGGGCCTGTTTCAGCCGGGCGACCAGCTGTTGACGGGCGTGATCACGGTTCCAGCCGGTGACCTCGACCACGTGGTCCAGGATCACGCTCTTGCCCTTCCTCGGGGCCGCGGCGTAGGCCTGGGCGTACTTCTTCGTGACTTCGAACCGGGCTGCCATCGACAGCTTCTCCTCAACCTCCACACCCCATCGTGGCCAGCCTCCACGTTCGCGGGGAAAAGTGTGTGAGGCACGGCCCCTACGTACGCGGGGACTATGTGTGAGTCTCGTCGCGATTTGGTTTGTCCGCAGACATTGACCTATAGTTGGTCGAGCGACGCGGGGTGGAGCAGCTCGGTAGCTCGCTGGGCTCATAACCCAGAGGTCACAGGTTCAAATCCTGTCCCCGCTACCACAACAAGGATCCGGATCGGCCATCAGGCCGGTCCGGATCCTTCGTCCCCCCGGAGCGCACCATGGATCGGGCCTCGCGGTTGAGGGCACTGGTCACCTCGCAGGCATCGTTCCCGGCCGGGTGCATCGCCCTACCTGCCGGAGGTCACCGAACCCTGACGCCGACCGCCCTCCACGCGTAGGCTGGAACGAAGCCGATACAAGGAGGATCACATGGATCTGTTGACCCGTTCGGACATCCAGTCGCTCGCCGTCTCGGAGGTTGACGGCATGCACGTCTCCCTTCTCATGCCGACGCACCGCTACGGCAGCGGCGTCCAAGCCGATCAGGTGCAGTGGAAGAACCTCGTCAGTGGCATGGAAGCCCTTCTCCTGCAGGAGATGCGTCGCCCGGACGTCGACGCACTGCTAGCTCCGGCCCGCGAACTGCAGGGCGACGGCCTGGCCTGGCAGTCCATGGGCGACGGTCTGGCGATGTTCATCAAACCCGGCCAGCACCGGATGGTCCGCATCCCGGCGTCGCTTCCCACGCTCGCCACGGCAGGCGACCGCTTCGTCACGGGCCCGCTGATGCGGCTGCTGTCCGGCGACGCCCACTTCCTGCTGCTCGCCATCAGCCAGGGCCACGTGCGCCTCATGGACGGCAGCCGGCACACGGTGCGCCAGATCGAACTCGACGATGTGCCCACCCAGATCTCCGACGTGGTGGAGCCCGAGGGTCCACGATCCGATGCCATGGCGCGCTCGCTCAGCGGGGGCCGCGGAGGGCGCTCCGTGTTCTACGGACACGGGGCCGGCGACGACGACGCCAAGAAGGACGACCTGATGCGTTTCCTCCGCGAGATGGCCGCGGGCCTGCACGACGTGCTGGCCGGCCAGACCGCGCCGCTGGTGCTCGTTGGGTTGGAGCAGAACGTAGCCGCCTACCGCGAGGTCAACACCTACGCCAATGTGCTCGACGAGGCCGTCCTGCGCAACCCCGACGACCTGTCGGGTGACGAGCTGCACCAGCTGGCGTGGCCCATCGTCGAGGCGCGGCTGCGCGCCGAGCGCAGCGCCACCATCGCCCGCTACCACGACATGAGCGGAGGGGAGCGGGTCTCCGACAGCCTCGAGCTGATCAGCGATGCCGCAGCCCAGGGCCGCGTGGACACGCTGTTCATGCACACCAACCCCTGGTGCTGGGAACGGGTGGCGGGGAGCGAGGTGCCGGTGGTGCGGCTCGGCCAGGACGACCGCTTCGCAGACTGCGAGACGGAGGACAAGGCGGCGGCGGACACTCTCGCCTTCGGGGGCATGGTGCACGCCACGTCCCAGGAAGTGTCGGAGGGCGCCGAGGTCGCGGCCATCCTGCGCTTCTGATCACTGCCCTGGGGTGTACTGCCAGTGCCTGGTCCGACAGGCACTGTTGCGGTACGTAGCGCGCCCGTAGCCTGAGGAACACCCCTGACCTCATCTAGGAGAAACGCATGTTGACACGCACTCTGGGCACCGGCCTGACGGTGTCCGCCCTCGGTCTCGGCTGCATGGGCATGAGCCAGAGCTTCCCGCCGTTCCCGCCGCACGACGACATGGTCACGATGCTGCGCACCGCCGTGGACCGCGGAGTGACGTTCTTCGACACCGCC
Source organism: Tessaracoccus pujii (assembly GCF_055326215.1). Lineage (NCBI taxonomy): Bacteria > Bacillati > Actinomycetota > Actinomycetes > Propionibacteriales > Propionibacteriaceae > Tessaracoccus > Tessaracoccus pujii. Next base: position 3,192 of record NZ_JBUZNP010000008.1, read on the forward strand.
CAGGTGTACGGGCCGTTCACCAACGAGGAGCTCGTCGGCGAGGCCCTGGAGCCTGTGAGGGACCAGGTGTCGATCGCCACGAAGTTCGGCTTCGAGCTGTCCACGGGGCAGGTGACCGGCCTCGACAGCCGGCCGGACACGATTCGTCGCTCGGTCGACGACTCGCTCGCCCGGCTCCGCACGGATCACATCGACCTGCTGTACCAGCACCGCGTGGATCCTGATGTTCCCATGGAGGACGTGGCCGGGGCGGTGAAGGAGCTCATCGAGGCGGGAAAGGTGCTCCACTTCGGGCTGTCCGAGGCCGGCGCCGCCAACATACGTCGCGCGCACGCCGTCCAGCCCGTGACGGCGCTGCAGAGCGAGTACTCGCTGTGGTGGAGGGAGCCGGAGGACTCGGTGCTGCCGACGCTGCGGGAGCTCGGCATCGGCTTCGTCCCGTTCAGCCCGCTGGGTAAGGGGTTCCTCACCGGCGCGATCAGCGACGACAAGGAGTTCGAGGCGGGTGACTTCCGCAACTCCATCCCGCGCTTCACGGACCCGGAGGCCCGACACGCCAACCGCGCCTTCGTCGAGCTGCTCGGCAGGATCGCGGAACGGCACGGGGCCACCCCCGCGCAGGTGGCGTTGGCGTGGATCCTCGCACAGGGCGACTTCATCGTGCCCATCCCAGGCACCACGAAGCTGCACCGGCTGGAGGAGAACATCGCCGCCACCGAGCTGGCGTTGAGCGACGACGACTTCAGTGAGATCGCCGGCGCCCAGCTCAGCGCCGTGGGGGACCGCTACTCGGAGGCCCAGCAGCGCCAGATCGACCGGTGAACCTGCGAATACACCAGACGCTACGCGAGCATGCGGCTGCCGCTGGGCGTGACCTCGTGTCGGTAGCCCGATGGAACTCGCGATCCAGGCCGAGCAGGATGGCCTTCTTCAACCGCACCGACGGCACGTACTGGTCCTCGGGCGGCATGTCGGGCAGGTCGATCACCGGCTGCACCGTCACGTCCAGGCCGGTCAACAGCTCGGCGAGCAGGGCGGTGGTGATGTGGCCGGCCTTCTCGACCCGCGCCACCCCGCTCAGATCTCCGACGGCGTCGGTGTGAATGTGGACGGCGAGCTCATCCGCCGCGGCATGCGGGAGGGTCGGCCAGGCCTCCGGCGGGTGTCAGATCGGTAACGATTCCTCCGGATTCGTTGACACCCCTTTCCGCAGGGTTGGACCATGGCGGCTACCTTGAACGATCAACGGAGGCCCGATGAAGAAGCCGACGCTCGCCAGCCTGGCGGCGGAGCTCAAAGTTTCGCGCCAGACGATCTCGAACGTCCTCAACTTCCCGGAGCGCGTCCGCGCCGAGACCAGAGCCCGCGTCCAGGACGCCATCGAAGCCTCCGGGTACCGCCCCTCGGCGGCCGCGCGCGCCCTGCGCAACCAGCGCGCCATGACGCTCGGGCTCAGGCTCAGCAACCCCCGCAACGGCATCTCCGGCTCGTTCATGGGGGACTTCGCCCGCGAGCTGATCACCGCCGCTGACCGGCGCGGCTACCGCGTCGTGGTGTTCCCGGCCACGTCGAACGAGGAGGAGATCGACACGCTCGTCGAGCTGCGCCGTACTCTCGCCATCGACGGGTGCGTCATCACCGACACATGGCCCGACGACGACCGCCCCGCCCGCCTGGCCGAGGCCGGGGTGCCGTTCTCGGCATTCGGACGGCCCTGGACCGGGCCGGACCACGGCCTGTGGGTCGACGTCGACGGCAGGGTCGGGGCCGCTGCCGCCGCACGCTTCCTCCGCCGCACCGGCCACGAGCACATCGGTTTCCTCGGCTGGTCGGACGGGTCGCCCGTGGGCGCGGATCGGCGCGCGGGCTGGCAGCAGGCGCTGGGCCTCACCGATGACGAGGCGGCGAGGCTCACCGTCGATGGGGAGGACACGGTCGCGGCTGGGGAACTTGGCATGGCGGAGCTGCTTGCCCGCGGAGCAACGGGGGCGGTGTGTGCGTCGGACAGCCTGGCGCTCGGCGCCTTCACCGCGGACAAGTCGGTGGCGCGAGGCGACGTGGTGGGCTTCGACGATACCCCCGTGGCCAGGGCCATCCGTCTGCCGAGCGTCCGGCAGCCGGTCGACGAGGTGGCCAGGATCGCGCTCGAGATGGTGTTGGCGCAGCTCACCAAGGCCGCGCCCCACGCAGGTGGCGGAGTGCTCGTGCACCCGATCGTCGAGACGCGGGAGGCCTGACAGGTCGACGGGCCGCTCAGTCCATGTCGGGCACCGCGTCGCGCGCGTCGGTGTAGTCCTCGCCGCAGAGCTCCATCAGGTCCACCAGCATGGACCTGACCTGCGCCAGCACCACCGTCGACGACAGTCTCGGCAGGATCGGCATGTGCGCCGAGCGCTCCGCGAGGGCACGCAGGTCCGCCAGCTTCGCCGTCGGCCTGCGCCGGGCGAACAGCTCTGCCGCACACTCGTCGGTCACCTGCGCGAACTCTGTCAGCAGCGTCAGGTACTCCTCGGGAACCTTCTCGTTCCGGTAGGTCGCGACCGCACCCCGCCGCGCCAGGACGCGCAGATTCCGGATCAGCCGGTCCAGTGGGACCACGAGATCGGAGATCTGCAACGCCTCGTCGCGGTGGCGGCGCAGGAACGGCGAGGACCGCACGACGGCGATGCCCTCCGACGCCGCCGTCAGCAGCGAGGACAGCTCGTCCTCCGTGGATCGCGCGCGCTCCAGGATCTGCTCGGCCGCGTCGACGTCACACGTACGCAGCGCGCCCACCATGGCGCGAACCGTCAGCGCCGCCTCGTGCAGGACCTTCGCGGCGATCATCCGGGGCCGGTCGATGGGGGTGGTGGGCGCCACCGTCGCGAAGAGCAGCGCCACCGCGCACCCCACCAAAGCGTCCTGCCACCGCGCGACCCCCGTGTCCGCGCCGGGCAGCACCGTCAGGACCGCGGCCGCCTGCACCGCCGCCTGCGTCACCATCAAGGTGCGGGCACCCATCCACGTGGTGATGGACATGGCGATGGCCACCACGAGCACGATCTGCCACGCCCCCGTGCCGAAGAAGTGCACGAACACGTCACCCAGGAACACCCCGACGGTGACCCCGACGGCCACCTCCGCCACGCGCCCCAGCCGCTGGCCGAACGAGAACCCCAGGCAGATGATCGCCGCGACCGTGGCCAGGAACGGCGCCTCATGCCCCAGCACATACCGCGCGATCCACCACGACGCTCCGGCCGCCAGCGAAATCTGCAGGATCATGAACAGCCGCGAGCGCCACCTCCCGACGCGCCGCTGCTGGGAGCGCCAGCCGCGCCGCGCGGTGCGCTCCGAGAGGTCGAACGCCCGGATCGACGCCCGCTGCAACGCCCTGCCAGTGCCGTGCCACGAGAAGCCGTGCCGGTGATCCTCTGTCATGGCGCCCATCCTGCCCAATCACGGCCGATTACGCCCCTCGTGAAGTGAAGGGAAAGGCGGAGGGTGCCGACGGGTACACTGAGCGGGCCGTTGACCGTTGCCGGAAGGGAACCGAAGAACATGCGCCGAGCCCGCACCCTGGGGATCGTGATGGTCCTCCTTCTGTCGGTGGCGTTGGGTGCGTGCACGCGCCCCCCGGCTGAGGGCGAGGAAACGCGAACGCTCAACATCGGTGCCACGGGGGAGCCCGCCGGCCTGGACATGATCACCGTCTCCGGCGCCGGCACCCCCTTCGTGCTGCTGTACAACGTGTACGAGACGCTCGTGAAGCTCGACGGCGAGGGCACCATCCGCCCGCTGCTGGCCTCCGAGTGGGTCGCCTCTGCGGACAACACGGTCTACACCTTCACCATCGATTCGGGCGCCCGCTTCTCGTCCGGCACGGACGTCACCGCGGAGGCCGTCGTCGAGAGCTTCGAACGCAACCGCGGCGCGGAAGCCACGGACCAGATCTCGGGCAAGTGGGCGGTCGTGGACACCATCGAGGCTGTGAACGAGAACACCGTCGAGGTCACCCTCACCCAGCCGTCGAACCAGTGGCTCTACGAGATGACCGGTCCCGCCGGCATCGTCACGGACCCCACCGGCGCCGCCAATCTCGACACCCAGCCCGCCGGCTCCGGACCTTTCCAGTTCGTGCAGTGGGAAGAGGGCTCCTTCGTCGAGCTGCGGGCGGACACCGGCTACTGGGCCACCCCCAGCCGGTTCGAATCGGTCTTCTTCCGCTACTACGCGGACCCCAACGCGATGAACACCGCCATGCTGGCCGGCCAGCTGGACATCGTGTCCAACCTGACTGTCCCGCAGGCCATCGAGCAGTTCGCCGACGAGGAGCGCTTCACCGTCCACGAGGGCACCACGGACGGGGAGGTGGTGCTCGGCTTCAACCATCGCACTGCCGCCCTGCAGGACCTCAGGGTGCGCCAGGCGATCAACCACGCCATCGACCGCGAGGCCCTCATCGACGCCGCGTGGGGCGGCAAGGGCACCCTGATCGGCTCCATGGTGCCGCCCACGGATCCCTGGTACGAGGACCTTGCCGACACCTACCCCTATGACCCGGACAAGGCTCGGGAGCTGCTCACGGAGGCCGGCCTGGCCGCCGGGCTCACCCTGAGGCTGCGCGTGCCCAACCTGCCCTACGGCCCGCCCGCCGGCCGGTTCATCGCGGCCCAGCTCAAGGAGGTGGGCATCGACGTCCAGCTCGACGAGCTCGAGTTCCCGGCCCGCTGGCTCGATCTGGTCTACACCCAGTACGACTACGACATGACCATCGTGGCCCACGTGGAGCCGCGCGACCTCGGGGCCTTCGCCAACCCCGAGTACTACTGGGGCTACGACAACCCGCGGTTCCAGCGTCTCGTCACGGAGGCAGACGCGGGCACCCCTGCCGAGCAGGTAGAGAAGCTGCAGGAAGCGGCCCGGATCCTGGCCGACGACGCGGCCGCGGACTGGCTGTTCCTGCTGCCCAACATCGTCATCACCACCCCCGAGATCTCCGGCATCCAGGCCAACCAGATCAGCCTCGCCTTCGATCTCACCACGATCGCCGCCAGGGGCTGACCCCCGTGGCCCTGCGCCGGGTGGGCGCGCGGGTGGGTTGGCTGCTCGCCAGCCTCCTGCTGGCATCCCTGCTGATCTTCGCGGCCACCAACGCACTCCCTGGCGACATCGCCCAGGTGATCCTCGGCACGAACGCCTCGCCTGGCGAGGCGGCGCGGCTGCGCGCGGAACTCGGGCTGGACCGGCCGTTCCTCACGCGCTACCTCGAGTGGCTGTGGGACGCGGTCCGGTTCGACTTCGGCGAGTCCTACCTCAGCCGCCGGCCCATCGCGCCCCTGATCGCGTCGCGGCTGGAGGTCTCGGTCTGGCTGATCCTGTTCGGGATGATCGCCGCCATCGTCATCGCGCTCCCGGTGGGGGCCTACGCGGCCGTGCGGCGCCGCCACCTCGACGGCGTGGCCGTGTCCGCCCTCTCGCAAGTGGGCCTTGCGGTGCCCGCGTTCTGGGCCGGCATCTGGCTGGTGGTCCTCTTCGCCGTCCAGCTGCGCTGGCTGCCCGCCGGCGGATACGTGTCCTACTGGGAGTCCGTGGGCGAGTGGATCCGGCACCTCATCCTGCCCGTGACGTCGCTGGCCATCGTGCAGGCCAGCGTCATATCGCGCTACGTGCGCAGCTCGGTGCTCGAGGTGCTCCATGAGGACTACTTCCGCACCGCCCGCGCCGTGGGATGGTCCCGCACCGGGGCACTGTGGCGCCATGGGCTGCGTAACACCGCCATCTCCCTGCTCACCGTCATCGGGCTGCAGCTCGCCACCCTCCTCGTCGGTGCCATCATCATCGAGCAGGTGTTCGCGCTCCCCGGACTGGGCTCGTCGCTGCTGCTGGCGGTGTCCCAGCGCGACCTCGGCGTGGTCCAGGCCATCGTGCTGCTGCTGGTGTGGGCGGTGCTGGCCATCAACTTCATCGTGGACATCGCCTACCAGGTGATCGACCCGCGCCTGCGCCGCAGCGGGGAGGCGCGATGAAGCGCGGCACCCTCTACGTGGGCGCGACCCTCATCGGGCTGGTGGTACTCATGGCGCTCGTCGGGGCCTTCTGGACCCCGTTCCCGCCGGACGCCGTCGTCTCCAGCGGGCTCCAGCCGCCCGGCTGGCCCTACCTGCTCGGGACAGACGGGCTCGGCGGCGACATCGCGTCGCGGGTGCTCAGCGGAGCCCGGATCATCCTGCTGGTGGGTATCGCCTCCGTGGCCGTGGCCGCCGGCATAGGGGTGCCGCTCGGCATCCTCGCCGGCATGGTGCGCGGCTGGGCCGGGGAGATCCCCGCGCGCCTCGCAGACATCCTCTACGGCTTCCCCGCCCTTCTGCTGGCCATCCTGTTCGCCGCCGCCCTCGGCGGCTCCACGTGGACGGCCATGATGGCCATCTCGCTGGCCTCCATCCCCGCGTTCGTGCGGATCTCGCGCGCCGCCACGCTGCAGGTGATGAGCCAGGGCTACGTGGAGGCGGCCCGCCTCAGTGGCATCCCGTACCTGGCCGTCGCATGGCGCCACGTCCTGCCCAACATCGCGCCTGTCGTCGGCGTCCAGGTGTCCGTCAGCATCGGCATCGCCATCCTCGCCGAAGCGGGGCTGTCCTACCTCGGGCTCGGCTCCGGCCCGGACTCGCCCACCTGGGGCCGGATGCTGCGCGAGGCGCAGGGCCACATCTTCAGCGACCCGCAGCTGGCGCTGTGGCCGGGGCTGGCCATCGCCGTGGCCACCATGGGGTTCAACCTGCTCGGCGACGGTCTCCGCGACCTCCTCGACCCGCGGCTGAGGGAGATCCGATGAGCTACCTCAAGGTCACGGACCTGCACGTCTCCTTCGGCCGGCGCCAGAAGCCGGCCCTGCGCGGGATCAGCTTCACCGTCGACGAGCGCGAGCGCCTGGGCATCATCGGCCAGTCCGGCTCCGGCAAGTCGGTCACCGCCCTCGCCATCATGGGCCTGCTGCCCGCGCACGCCCAGGTGACGGGCAGCATCCGGCTCGGCGGCCGCGAACTCGTCGGCCTCCCCGAGCGGGACCTGCAGAAGCTGCGCGGCGACGAGGTGTCCATGATCTTCCAGGAGCCCATGACCGCGCTGGACCCCACGATGAAGGTGGGGAGGCAGGTGGGCGAGGTGGTGGCGCTGCACCACATCGAGCGGCGCGGCACCATCCGCGACGAGGTCCTCACCTGGCTCGGGCGCGTCGGTATCTCGGAGCCCGAGCGGATCGCCGACTCCTACCCGCACGAACTCTCCGGCGGTCAGCGGCAGCGCGCGCTCATCGCGATGGCCCTGGCCAACCGGCCAGGCCTGGTGCTGTGCGACGAGCCCACCACCGCCCTCGACGTGCTCGTCCAGCGTCAGATCCTGGAACTCCTGGCCGTGCAGCTGGCGGACAGGGCGGCGGTGTTCGTCTCGCACGACCTCGCGGTGGTGCGGCAGGTGTGCCAGAGGGTCGCGGTGATGCTCGAAGGCGAGATCGTCGAGCAGGGCGCCATCGACGAGGTCATCGCACACCCCCGGCATCCCTACACGCAAGGGCTCATCGCGTCCGCCCGGATCGACCGGGTGCCGGTCGGGCAGCTGCTGCCCAGTGTCGCGGACTACTACCCGGGGGTCTCCGCATGAGCCTCGTCGAACTGCGCGACGCCGAGGTCACCTTCCGCCGGGCAGGCAGGCCGTTCGTCGCCCTGCACGGCGTGGACCTGGTGGTGGAGCATGGCGAGCGACTCGGCATCGTCGGCGGATCCGGCTCCGGCAAGACGACCATGGCGCGGCTGATGCTGGGGCTGCAACCCCCGTCGCGGGGGGACGTCCTGTTCGACGGCCGCTCCATCGTCGGGCTGCCCGAGAAGCGTCGCGGCTTCCTCCGGGCTTCGGCGTCCATGGTGTTCCAGGACCCCAACTCCTCCCTCAACCCGCGGATGCGGCTGCAGGACATCGTCGCGGAGCCGCTGCGCTCACCGGTGCTGCGGGGTCGCGGCGACATCCCCGAACCCACCCGCGAGGTCATCGCGGGAGCGCTGCACGGCGTGGGCCTGGCGGAGGAGATGCTGGACCGGTTCCCGCACCAACTCTCGGGCGGGCAAAGGCAGCGCGTGGCGATCGCCCGCGCGCTCATCAGCGACCCGTCGCTCCTCGTGGCCGACGAACCGGTCTCCGCGCTGGACGTCTCGGTGCGCGCGCAGGTGCTCAACCTGTTGAGCGGCGAGGTGCAGGAGCGGTCGCTGGCTCTGGTGCTGGTGTCGCACGATCTGGCCATCGTGCGTCACATGTGCGAGCGGGTGGTGGTGGTCAACGCCGGCCGCATCGTCGAGGAGGGCGACGTGGCCGCTGTACTCGGCTCACCGCAGCACCCGTACACCAACGCCCTCGTCGAGGCCACCCTCAGCCTCTGACCCGGGCACCGTACGCCGCTAGCGGACGCGTGCGGGCGCCGCCGTCGCGCAGCCGTAGAATGTCGCCTCGTGAAGGCACTGCTACTTGAGAACATCCACGCCGATGCCGTGAAGGCCCTCGAGGCCAAGGGCTACGAGGTCGACACCCGGGCGGGTGCGCTGGCAGAACGGGACCTCATGGCCGCGTTGGAGGGTGTCGACTATCTCGGCATCCGCTCGCGCACCCACGTGACGCGCCGCGTTCTCGATTCGGCGCCGCAGCTCAGCGCCATCGGCGCCTTCTGCATCGGCACCAACCAGATCGATCTCGATGCGGCCACGGACCACGGCGTCGCGGTGTTCAACGCCCCCTACTCCAACACCCGCTCCGTGGTGGAGCTGGCCATCGCCGAGATCATCTCCATGGCCCGCCGCCTGACGGACCGTAACCGCGACATGCACGCCGGCATCTGGGACAAGTCCGCCATCGGCTCGCACGAGGTGCGCGGCCGCACGCTGGGCATCATCGGCTACGGCAACATCGGCTCGCAGCTGTCCATCGTCGCGGAGGCGCTCGGCATGCGTGTGCTCTACTACGATCTGGTGGACCGCCTGGCGCTCGGCAACGCCCGCCGCGTGGACTCGCTCGAGGAGTTGCTGGCGCAGTCCGAGACCGTGTCGCTGCACGTCGACGGCCGGGCCGAGAACAAGGGCCTGTTCGGCGCCGAGCAGTTCGCGATGATGCGCCCGAGGTCCCTGTTCCTCAATCTGTGCCGCGGCGGCGTCGTGGATCTCGACGCCCTCTACGACAACCTCGTCTCCGGCCACATCGCAGGCGCCGCCATCGACGTTTTCCCGTCGGAGCCCAAGGCCAAGGACGAGCCGTTCGTGTCGAGGCTGCAGGGTCTCAGCAACGTGATCCTCACCCCCCACGTCGGCGGCTCGACGCAGGAGGCGCAGGTGGACATCGGCCGCTTCGTCGCCGGCAAGCTGCACGACTACGAGACCCTCGGCTCGACGTCGATGAGCGTGAACCTGCCCGAGGTGCCCGCGGGCCCCACCACCACCGCCCGGATCGTGCACCTGCACCACAACGTGCCCGGTGTGCTGGCGAGGCTCAACCAGTTGTTCGCCTCGCATTCGATGAACATCGGCTCCCAGACGCTGGCCACGCGCGGCCCGCTCGGCTATGTGGTCACCGACGTGCAGGGCGAGAAGTACGACGGTCTACTCGCCGAGCTCGAGTCCCTCGACGAGACGGTCCGCGTCCGCGTTCTCTAGGCGGTGGGGGAGCGGAGGTAGTCCAGGACGGCCTCGTGGAGGAGGCCGTTGGTGGCCACCGCCCCGGGGCCGTTGACGCCGTCGGCACCGTCGAGGTTGGTGAACCTGCCGCCCGCCTCGCGGACGATCACGTCCAGGGCGGCCATGTCGTAGAGGGCGAGGTCCGGTTCGCACGCCACGTCCACGCTGCCCTCCGCCACCAGCATGTAGCTCCAGAAGTCGCCGTAGGCTCGGGTGCGCCACGAGTCGCGCATCAGGTTGATGAACCCCTGCCCCCGGTCCGTCTCGACCCATTCCGCGATGTCCGAGTAGGACAGCGACGAATCCGCCAGGTCCGCCACGCGGCTGACCCGCAGCTCAGTGGCGCTGAGGATCGAGCGGCCCGTGTAGGCGCCGCCACCCGTGCTGGCCCACCAGCGGCGGCTGAGGGCGGGCGCCGAGACCACCGACGCCGCGATCCGCCCGTCCACCTCGAGGGCGATCAGCGTGGCCCACACCGGCACGCCCCGAAGGTAGTTCTTGGTGCCGTCGATCGGGTCGATGATCCACCGCCGTGACGACTCCCCGGTGTCGCTGAACTCCTCGCCGTGCACGGCGTCCCGCGGGCGGGTTCGCGCCAACGTGCGCCTGATCGCTTCCTCGACCGCGGTGTCCGCCTCGGTGACAGGGGTGTTGTCCGGCTTGCTGCTGAAGCGCAGGTCCTGCGCCTTGAACCTGTTCATCGACAACGAGTCCGCGTCGTCTGCCATGAGGTGCGCCAGGCGCAGATCGTCGGTGAGGTCCTTCGAGACAGCCATGGTCACCAACCTACCGGGTCGGCGCCGCGGTTCCGGCGAAGGCCCGGCCCATGCGGCGGAACGACGCCAGCCTCTCGGGCGCGAGCTTCCCCTCGGCGACGGCGTCGTCCAGCGCGCATTCGATGACGCCGGTGTCGTGCCGGCAACCGCGCGGACACCCTTCCGCCAGCTCCAGCAGGTCCGGGAACGCCCCCAGGATGGAGGTGGTCTGCACGTGGCTGATCCCGAAGGAGCGCACGCCCGGAGTGTCGACGATCCAGCCGCCGCCCGGCAGTTCCATCGCGATCGCCGAGGTGGAGGTGTGCCGACCCTTGCCGGTGAGCTCGCTCACCTCCGCGACGGCGCGGCCAGCGCCCGGGATGAGCCGGTTGACCAGCGTGGACTTGCCCACGCCCGAGTGACCGACGAACACCGTCACCCTGTCCTTCAGCGCCTCCCGGATGTGGGTGAGGTCCGCCTCCGGGTCCGTGACCAGGATGGGCACACCGAGCGGCTCGTAGGCGATGCGGAGCTCCTCCGGGCTGGCCAGATCAGCCTTGGTGAGGCACAGCACCGGGTCGATCCGCGCGTCGAACGCCGCCACCAGGATGCGGTCGATCATTCCCACCCTGGGGGGCGGGTCGGCCAGGGCCGTGACGATGAAGAGCTGGTTCGCGTTGGCCACGATCGGACGCTCGAATGTGTCCGCGTCGTCGGCGGACCGGCGCAGCACCGTCGAGCGCTCCAGCACCTCGACGATGCGCGACAGCGTGCCCTCCTGGCCGGTGCTGTCGCCATCCAGGCGCACGCGATCTCCGACGAGCACCCCACCCTTGCGGTCGATCAGCCGCCCCCGCACCGCCGTCACGTCCTGGCCGTCCAGCGTGCACCGGTAGCGGCCGCGATCCACGGAGATGACGCGCGCCACAGGCAGAGCCGAGTAGTCCGGGCGCTCCTTCGTGCGGGGCCGGGTCCGACGCCGTGGGCGGTCGAATCCGCTGTGGTCATCCTCGCGCAGGGACTTCACGGGCGCCTCATGGGCCGACGAGCCCGCGCCAGTCCCGGGCGAAGTGCGGCATGGTCTTGGACACGCACTCCAGATCCGTCACCGCGATCCCGCGTACCCGCAACGCCAGCAGCGCCGCGAAATGCACCATGCGGTGATCGGCGTAGGTGTGCAGGACCGCGGGCCTGAGATCCCCGCCCCCGACGATGCGCAGCCCGTCCTCGGTCTCCTCGGCCTCGGCACCGAGGCGGCGCAGCTCGGTCACGAGCGCCGCCAGACGATCCGTCTCGTGCCCGCGGATGTGGGCCACCCCCCGGACGGTGGTCACCCCCTCGGCCAGCGCCCCCAGGGCGGCCACCACCGGCGTCAGCTCGGAGGCCGTCGTCAGGTCCACGTCGATCCCCGCCAGCGAGCCCGGGCCGGAGACCGAGACGCGGTCCGGGGAGTGCTCGACGGTGGCGCCCATGGCCTGGATCACGTCGAGGAACAGCGCCCCAGGTTGGAGGCTGCGGGCCGGCCAGCCGGGAACCGTCACCCGGCCGCCCGTGACGGCAGCCGCGGCGAGGAAGACGGCCGCGTTGGTGAGGTCCGGCTCGATGGTGTGGCTGCGGGCCGCGATGCGCCCGGGCGACACCTGCCACGTGCGGTCGTCGAGCTCCGCCACCTGGACCCCGACGTCGCGCAGCATGGCGGCGGTCATGGCGATGTGGGGACGCGAGGGGAGCCGTTGCCCGGTGTGCCGAAGGGTCAGGCCACGAGGGAGCCTGGCGCCGACGAGCAGGAGACCCGAGATGAACTGGCTGGAGCCTGACGCATCGATGTTGGCGGTGCCGTGTGCCTCACGGGGCGGGGTGACCGTGAAGGGAAGCGCCTCGCCGGAGACCTGTGCGCCGAGTTGGCGCATGCCGTCGATCAGCGGCGCCATCGGCCGCTCGCTCGCGTGGGGATCCCCCGTGAAGGACGACGGGCCGTCTGCCAGCATCGCCAGGGGAGGAACAAAGCGCATGACCGTGCCCGCCAGACCGCAGTCGATGGAGGGCGCTCCGCTGAAGCGCTCGGGCGGCGTCACCACGACGCTGTCCCCGCGCTCGACCACCTGCACCCCGAGCGCTCTCAACGCGCCGATCATCAGCGCCGAGTCGCGCGATTCCAGGGCGCCGGTGAGGGTGCTGGGAGCGTCGGCGAGCGCGGCGATGACGAGCGCCCGGTTGGTCTCCGACTTCGAGCCGGGCACGACCACCTCGCCCCTGACGGGCGCCTGTGTGAACGGGAGCGGACTCGTCATCAGCTGACGGTTGCCTCGATCTTCCTGGTGAACGCCTTGGCCGACCTGCGCGCCTTCTTCGACAGCTGCCGGGCCTGCTTCTCGGCACGGGCGGCGGCCCGGTGGGCGGACCGGCTCACGTCGTCACCGATGGCCGCGGCCTTCTTCTCCGTCACCTTGGCGGCGTGATCCGCGCGCCACGACAGGCTGGGCCGGCCCTCGGTGTCCTGGGCCGCGAGCACAGCGGCGCCCAGCAGGGCCGCATTGCGCAGCACCTCGGGGCGCGAGGCGTCCTTGGCCACGGAGGAGGCTCCCTTGTCCGGCAGGGCGATGGCGAGATTGAGTACCGAGGCCTTGGCGAGCAGCAGCGCGCCGAGGCGCCTGCCGATGCCGGTGGCGTACATGGCGCCGCCGACGATCTGCGCGACACCCGAGATGCGCACCCACGTCTCGGCGTTCTCGGGGACATACGAGGCGATATCCGCGGGGACGACGCGCTGCAGGAGCGGGGACACCGCTGAGGTGAAGCGCTCCGCGTCGGGCGCGCTCTCGGCGGGCTTGGTGACAGCCTTGACGCCCTCCGCGATGAAGTAGCTGGCGAACAGACTCCGGGCAACGAACCGCAACAGACTCATGTCGTTACACTACTAGGCTTTGTGCATGTGCGGACGATACGCAGCCACCGCGAACCCTGACGAACTGGTGGAGGAGTTCGAGATCTCCTTCGTGGCCGACGAGATGGCCGAGGTGGCGCGCCCCCGTTTCAACATCGCCCCCACGGACCTCGTTCCAGGCGTCCTCGAGCGCGCATCGGGCGACGACGGTGTCACGCGGAAGCTGGTGCCGCTGCGGTGGGGCCTGGTCCCCAGCTGGGCGAAGGTCCCCGGTTCGACCATGATCAACGCCCGCGTCGAGACCCTCACCGAGAAGCCCGCCTACCGCAAGGCCGCCGCGGCCCGCCGCTGCCTGCTGCCCGCCGTCGGCTACTACGAGTGGCGCGCCGAGACGCCGGAGGGCGCCCCCAGGCCCGTCAAGCAGCCCTACTTCCTGTACCCGCAGACGGGGCTGTTCGTGATGGCCGGACTCTACGAGTTCTGGAAGGGTCCCGAAGGCTGGCTGTCGTCCACGACCATCATCACCACGGAGGCCACCGACGAACTCGGCTGGGTGCACGACCGGATGCCGATGACCGTGCCGCGCGACGCCTGGGACGAGTGGCTGGACCCGGGCCTGACGAACGCGACGGTGGCTGTGGCGCTGCTGCGGACACCCATCTCCCTGGGGCATCGGCGGGTTTCGCGCGCCGTGAACTCGGTGCGCAACGACGGACCGCAACTGATCGAACGGGAATAGACCCCCGGGGGTGTGTGTTGTCACGGGCATGAAGCCCGCCGCGCCAGCCCGCCTCCTGCACAGCGATTCGTCCGCTGCGCTGGCCTGCGCAGAGGCGATCGTGGACCAGGCGCTATTCTCTGTCCTGATGGACAGCGAGCTTGCCGCGGCCGAGGGGGCCGCCGAGATCCTCGACGCCGATGCGGAGGCGTTCGAGGAGGAAGCGCTGAGCCATCTGGACCGTCTCTTCGCCGCCGCCCTGCGGATGACCCGCAACCCCGCCGACGCGGAGGACGTGGTGCAGGAGACCTACGCCAAGGCGTTCGCGTCGCGGCACACGTTCACCCCCGGCACCAACCTCAAGGCCTGGCTGTACCGGATTCTCACCAACACCTACATCAACGCCTACCGCAAGGCGCAGCGGTCCCCGAAGTCCAGCGGCGACGAGGAGGTCTCGGACTGGCAGCTCGCCCGGGCCGCCTCACACGACTCGGCGGGCCTGCGCAGCGCTGAGATGGAGGCACTGGACCAGACGCCGGACGGCATCGTCGCCCAGGCCGTGGCCCAGCTCCCGGAGAACTTCCGGATGGCGGTGCTCCTCAGCGACGTGGAGGGATTCTCCTACAAGGAGATCGCCGAGATCATGGGCACCCCGATCGGCACGGTGATGAGCCGGCTCAACCGCGGCCGCGCGCAGCTGCGTGATCTTCTGGCCGAGTACGCGCGGGACAACGGCATCGGACGACGGAGCGGGGGACGGTGATGGCAGATCCCGACATGTACTCCCACGAGCACGACGAGATGGACGAGTGTGTACAGGCCCTGTCCCAGGTGCACTCGTTCCTGCACAACGAACTCCTGGAGCGCGACGCCGATCTCATCCGGCTCCACCTGCACGCCTGTGAGCGATGTATGGAGAACTTCGAGATCGAATCCACCATCACGGAGATGATCCAGCGCAGCCAGCCGACGGCACCGGCGCCGTCCACCCTCACCGCGCGGATCCAGACGCTGCGCGTGATGCACCGTCTCTGAAAGCCCCCCCGCATGCAACAGCCCCCGCAGAGAACCGCGGGGGCTGATTTGGCGTGGGCCTCGGTCAGGTGTTGGGACGCTTGCCGTGGTTGGCCTTGTTCTTGCGGCGAGCGCGACGCTTGCGTCCGGTCTTGCCCATGAGGATCTCCTTGTAGTTCAGTAGCTGCAGGACACCACATTGTGCCAGATCGACCCCCGCGCATGCTAAAGCCCATCCATGGCAAGCTGGGCCCGTGATGCGAGACCTCGGAAAGCTGACCGACGACGAGTGGTTGGACGCGTTCGTCACCCAGTGGCACCTCCTGGCTGACCTCAGCTTTTCCGACCTTGTGCTGTGGAAGCCGCTCACGGAGGAGGGCGACGTGTTCGCCTGCACCGCCCAGGTGCGCCCGGTGACGGGGCCGACGGCGCTGGAGGAGGACATCGTCGGCGAGCTGATCGAGTACGAGCCGGACCATCAGGTGACGGTGGCGTTCATGACCCACGCCATCGCCGAGACCAGCGACAACGAGATCGGCGCGGGCATCCCGGTGGACGTCTGGGCCATCCCCGTCCTGCGCCACGAGCGGCCGATCGCGGTCATCGAGCGGCACACCAACCAGATGGGGATGCGCGCCACGGGCGCGCTGGAGGAGAACTTCATCGAGGCCGCCGAGATCCTCACGCAGATGCTGATGCGCGGCGAGTTCCCGCTGGTGACGCCGTCGGACAAGGCGCTCGCCCCGCGTGCCGCCGACGGGGTGCTGCGGGTGCAGCCGGACGGCGTGATCTCGTATGCCAGCCCCAACGCCATCACCGGCTTCCGGCGGCTCGGCGCCGTCGGCGACATCGAGGGAGAGCACTTCCGCGACCTCACCAGGCAGCTGCGCACCGGCGTCGAGTCCATGGGGCAGACCGTCGACGCGGACCTCAACGGCCGGCTCACCCTGGAGTTCGACGTCGAGGCCCGCAACGCGTCCATGCGGTTCGTGCTGCTACCGCTGTGGCTGGAATACTCGTCGGCCGGCATGCTCGTGCTCTGCCGCGACACCACGGACCTCCGTCGCCGCGACCGCATGCTGGTCACCAAGGACGCCACCATCAGGGAGATCCACCACCGGGTGAAGAACAACCTGCAGACGGTCGCGGCGCTGCTACGGATGCAGTCGCGGCGCTTGTCGTCACCGGAGGGCAAGGAGGCCCTTCGTGACGCCACCCGGCGCGTGTCGTCGATCGCGATGGTGCACGAGACGCTGAGCTACAGCCTCGGCGAGGCCGTGGCCTTCGACGAGGTGTGCGACAAGATCCTGGACATGGTGGGGGATCTGGCCGCGTCCCACGGCACGGTGAAGGCGCGGCGCCGCGGGACCTTCGGGGTGATCCCGGCGGACATGGCCACCTCGTTGTCGATGGTGATCACCGAGCTGTGCCAGAACGCCGTCGAGCACGGCATGGACAGTTCCTCCGGCAACGTCGAGGTGCTGCCCGAGCGCGACGGGGACCTGCTCACCATCCGCATCGTCGACGCTGGGCACGGCCTGCCGGAGGACTTCCGGTTGGGCAACCAGACCTCGCTGGGCCTGGCGATCATCTCCACGCTCATCAAGGACCTGCGCGGGACGCTGACCATCGAGAACCGGGCCGACGCCCAGGGCGCCGTCGCCACCATCGCGCTGCCCGTGCCGCCTGTGGTGATCTGACGGCCGCGGTGCGCGCCTGAGTCAACGCAGCGGCACGAAGCTGAAGCGGCCCTTCGCCTGCCTGCGGGAGAGGGCGCCGTCAGCGGCGCGGTCCACGACCACCATGACGTGATCCGCGGGGATGACCATACGCCCACCGGGGGCGAGCTGATCCTCGAGGCCACCGGGGACGGCGCCGCCGTCGGCCGACACCAGGATGCGGTCGAAGGGGGCCGCCTCCGGCCACCCGAGAACGCCGTCGGCTCCCAGCTCGATGCGTACCCACGGCCAGCGCCCCGCCAGGTTCTCCCGGCCCATCGCCACCAGGGCAGGCACGATGTCCACACCGATCACCTCACCCGCCGGCCCGACGAGTTCCCCCAGCAGCGCGGTGGTCCAGCCCGAGCCGCTGCCCACGTCCAGCACGCGGTGCCCGGGGGCGACGTCCAGCAGGTCCAGCATGTAGGCCACCGTGGAGGGCTGCGAGTTCGTGGCGCCGTGACCGATGGACAGCGGGTAGTCGCCTGCCGCGTCGTAGCGCAGATCGGGGGGGAGGAACTGGACGCGCGGGACGGCGTCGAATGCAGCCTGAACCCTGATGGTCATGGGTCCAGTGTGCCGCGCCCGCTCAGGAGTTGCGCAACCGCGAGCGTGCCGCACGGCGCTTGATGGCGCGCCGCTCGTCCTCGCTCAGGCCGCCCCACACGCCATGGTCCTGGCCCGCCTCGAGGGCCCAGGACAGACACTGCTCACGCACGACGCACCGCAGGCAGATCTTCTTCGCTTCTTCGATCTGCTGCAGAGCGGGGCCCGTGTTTCCGACTGGAAAGAACAACTCGGGATCCTCCGTGAGGCAGGCGGCCTTATGGCGCCAATCCATAGTGGGGGCTCCTTCGTGTGGGGACAGGTCGAGGCAAGAATAGCCAGCAAGCTCAAGAAGGCTACTCCCGCGCTCCACCTTAGGCAATCAGGGCGCGTGGCGCGGGATCCACGCCCAAGGTTGACCCCAACTTTGCGTGAGAACTCCGCGTGCGGCAGGCTCGGGGGGTGCAAGCCGTCCTGCGTCGTCCCCTTCTCGCCATCTGCGTGGTGCTGACCGCCCTGACAGGCCTGGCCGGCATCGGGCTCGGAGCCGCGACACTCGTGGCCAACTCGAGGCTCTTCGGCGTCGGCGTCGCGGCGGTGCTGGTCGCCTACGGGGCCGGTCTGGTGCTGATCGCCTGGCTGGTCGTCCGGCGCGTGTCCTGGGCGCTGGGGCTCGTGGTGGCGTCGTCCCTGCTGCACCTCATGGTGGTGGGCAGCTTCCTGACCACGACGGACAGGGCGCAGTTCATCGGCAGCCTGATCGTGGCGCCGTTCGTGCTCGCGACGGTGGTCACCGCCGTCCTGGCCGTGGGCCGACGCGAGCTCGAACGCCTGGGCTGAGCGAACTCAGGCCTCGATCAACCGACCCGCGCCGGGGGCTGGGGTGGCGGAGAACCATTCCGGGGCCCCGTAGCCGGCTTCGGCGAACTCCGCCGCGATGGACCGGCCGATGCCGTCCGACTCCCCGGCGCGGGTGAGCGCGATGATGCAGCCGCCGAACCCGCCACCCGTCATGCGGGCGCCCAGGGCCCCGGCGCGGCGGGCAGCCTCCACGGCGAGGTCGACGGTGGGGGCAGTGATCTCGTAGTCGTCGCGCATCGAGGTGTGGGAGGCGTCGAGCAGGGGAGCCAGACCGACGAGGTCGCCGGCCTTGGCCAGCTCGAAGGCGTGCAGCACCCGCTCGTTCTCCGTCACCACGTGACGGACGCGACGGCGCAGCGTGTCGTCGTCCAGGCGGGCCAGGGCGTCGTCGAGGTCCGTGACGTCCCGCAGGGCGGGGACGCCGAGAATGGCGCACGCCTCCTCGCAGGAGGCGCGGCGCGCTCCGTACTCGCCGTCGACGTGGCTGTGGGGGGTCTTGGTGTCCAGCACCAGGATCTCGTAGCCCTGGTCCGCCATCGGCAGCGGCACCTGCTGCGTCTCGAGGGTGCGGCAGTCCAGGAACAGGCCCGAATCCTCTTCGCACAGGGTGCTGGCGGCCTGGTCCAGCAGCCCGGTGGGGGCGCCGACGTAGCTGTTCTCGGCCACGCGGGCCAGCTTGGCCCTGTCGATCTTGGCGATCTCGAGGCCGTAGAGGTCCGCCAGCGCCGCGACGGTGGCGCATTCGATGGCTGCCGAGCTCGACAGGCCCGCGCCCAGCGGCACGTCGGAGGTCATCACGAGCGTGGCTCCGCCGACGGGGTGGCCTGCCTCGCGCAGCGCCCACGCGACGCCGGCCAGGTAGGACGCCCACCCGTCGGTGCTGGGTTTCAGGTCCGCCAGCGCGACGTCCACCTCGTCGTCGAGTTCCAACGACACCATGACGAGACGCTCGTCGTCGCGACGGCCGGCGGCGATGACGGCCTTGCGCTCCAAGGCGAACGGCAGTACGAAGCCGTCGTTGTAGTCCGTGTGCTCCCCGATGAGGTTCACCCGCCCGGGCGCGAACCACAGGCCCTCCGGCTCGGCACCGGTCAGGTGCCGGTAGCGCCCGGTGAGCGCGTCAAGATCGAGCATCAGTCGTCCTCCTCGTCGTCGAGCCTGGCCAGCCAGGAGGCGAGCCGCTCCACCGGAGTCTCGAACTCCGGGTTCAGATCCACAAATGTGCGCAGCTGTTCGGCGAGCCATTCGAAGGTGATCTCCTCGTGGCCGCGCCGGTCGACGAGCTCCTCGAGCCCACGGTCGGTGAAGTACACCGGCTCAGCCTAGCGCCGCGTCGAGGAGCGCTTCCTCCTGGGTCTTGTGGACCTTGAGCGACCCGACCGACGGCGCTGACGACCACTCCCGCGTGACCCGCGTCATGCGCAGGTCGTACTCGGGGAAGTGGCGCTTGACGTCCGCGGGCAGGTGCGCGGAGAGGAACGGCCACCCGCCCTGGTTCTCCGGCTCGTCCTGCACGAAGCGGACGTCGGTGACGTGGGCGTACCGCTTGAGCACCGCGGCCAGTTCCTCGCTGGGGAGCGGGTACAACCGCTCCAGCGAGACGATGGCAACCTTGCCCGCCAGGCCCCGCTTGTCGCGGCTGGCCACCAGGTCCCACCGCACCTTGCCGGAGCAGAGGATGAGGCGATCCACCGTGGCCGGGTCCTCGACGGTGGGGTCGTCGAGCACCGGATGCCATGCCCCGGAGGTGAAGTCCTCCGGGGTGGAGGTGGCCAGCTTGTTGCGCAGCATGGACTTCGGCGTGGCGATCACCACTGGGCGGTGGAAGTTGACATAGGCGTGCTGCCGCAGCAGGTGGAAGTAGCTGGCCGGGGTGGACGGCTGGCACACGGCCAGCGCGTTCTCGGCGCAGAGCTGCAGCCACCGCTCGAGGCGGGCCGAGCTGTGATCCGGACCCTGCCCCTCGAAGCCGTGGGGGAGGAGCAGCACCACGCCGGACTTCTGGGTCCACTTGGCGTTGCCCGAGGCCACGAACTCGTCGGAGATGATCTGGGCACCGTTGACGAAGTCACCGAACTGCGCCTCCCACATCACCAGGGCGTCCGGCCGGGCCACCGAGTAGCCGTACTCGAAGCCCAGCGCCGCGTACTCGCTGAGCAGGGAGTCGAACACGTCGAAGGTGCCCTGGTCCTCCGTGAGGTGCTTGAGCGGCACCCATGCCTCGTTGGTCACCCGGTCCACGATCGCGGCGAACCGCTGCGAGAAGGTGCCCCGCCGCGAGTCCTGGCCGGCCAGCCGCACGGGGCGACGCTCCATGAGCAGGGAGCCGATGGCGATCATCTCCGCGGTGGCCCAGTCGATGGGGCCTTCCAGGATGGCCTGGGCGCGGCGCTCCAGCTGGGGCATCACCTTGGGGTGCACCATGAACCCGTCCGGGAACTGGGTGTGCACGTCGGCGATGGTCTTCAGCATCTCCTGCGTGATCTCGGTGAGGCGCGCATCCGGCTTGGTGGGGTAGTACGGCACCTTGCGGTAGTCGTCGTCCGCCTCGGTGCTCTCGCGGACCTCGCGGAACACGTTCTCCAGCCGCGACCGGAACCGGTTCATCACGTCTTCGGCGTCCGCCATCGAGATGTCGCCACGGCCGATCAGCGATTCGGTGTACAGGCGCCTCGTCGAGCGCTTCTGCTCGATGAGGTCGTACATGTTGGGCTGGGTGAAGCTGGGGTCGTCGCCCTCGTTGTGCCCGCGCCGGCGGTAGGAGATGAGGTCGATGACGACATCCTTGTGGTACTTCTGCCGGTAGTCGAAGGCCACGCGGGCCGCCCGGATGCAGGAGTCCGGGTCGTCGCCGTTGACGTGCAGCACAGGTGCGGAGATGGACTTGGCCACGTCCGTGCAGTAGGTGGAGCTGCGTGACTCCGTGGGCGCGGTGGTGAAGCCCACCTGGTTGTTGACCACCACGTGGATGGTGCCGCCGGTCTTGTAGCCGCGCAGCTGGCTCATCTGCAGGGTCTCGAACACCACTCCCTGGCCGGAGAAGGACGCGTCGCCGTGCAGGGTGAGGGGGAGCACGGGGTAGTCGTCCGCCCCGAGGGTGTCCTGTTTGGCCCGCGCAATGCCCTGAAGCACCGGGTTGACGGCCTCCAGGTGAGAGGGATTCGCGGCCACCGACGCCTTGATGGTGGCGCCGTTGGACGCCACGAACGTGCCCTCAGCACCCAGGTGGTACTTGACGTCGCCGGTGCCGCTGCGGTCCACCTGCCCGTCGAACTCCTTGAAGATGGAGGCATACTTCTTGCCCACCACGTTGGCCAGCACGTTGAGCCGGCCGCGGTGCGGCATGCCGATGCACACCTCGTCGAGGGAGTCGTGGGCGGCGCGCTGCGCGATCTCGTCGAGCAGCACGATGAGGGACTCCCCGCCCTCCAGCGAGAAGCGCTTCTGGCCCACGAACTTCGTCTGGAGGAAGGTCTCGAAGACCTCGGCCTCGTTGAGCTTGTCCAGGGCGTGCATGTGCTCCTCGTGCGTGAGCGGCTGGTGCGGCCGCTCCATCCGCTGCTGGAACCACTCCCGCTGGCGCGGGTCCGCGATGTGCATGTACTCCACGCCGACGGTGCGCGTGTAGGAGTCCTGCAGGATGCCGACGATGTCGCGCAGGGGGAGGTACACCCGCTCCTTCCCGCCGAAGGTGCCGACGGCGAACTCGCGGTCC
This sequence comes from Tessaracoccus pujii, assembly GCF_055326215.1. Lineage (NCBI taxonomy): Bacteria > Bacillati > Actinomycetota > Actinomycetes > Propionibacteriales > Propionibacteriaceae > Tessaracoccus > Tessaracoccus pujii. The sequence goes on from NZ_JBUZNP010000008.1 coordinate 25,092, forward strand.
AGGTCCCAGATGGACAGGCCGTGTGCCTCCAGCCGCAGGTCCTCGTGCGATCGCTGGCGGTACTCCAGGGGATCGGTGTCCGCCACGAGGTGGCCGAAGGTGCGGTACGCGTTGACCAGCTCCAGCACGCGGGCCGTCTTGCTCACCTGCGAATCGCGGTGGGCCGACACATCGGGCGACCAGCGCAGCGGCTCGTAGGGGATGCGCAGCGCCTCGTAGATCTCGTCGTAGAAGCGGTCCTGCCCGAGCAGCAGCTCGTGCATCTTCTTGAGGAACTCGCCGGAGGTGGCGCCCTGGATGACCCGGTGGTCGTACGTGCTGGTCAGCGTGGTGACCTTCGACACGCCCAGATCCGTCATCCGGGAGGGGCTCATGCCCTGGAACTCAGCGGGGTAGTCGATGTTGCCGACGCCGAGGATGACGCCCTGCCCCGTCATGAGGCGGGGGACCGAGTGGTTGGTGCCGATGCCGCCGGGGTTGGTGAGCGACGCGGTGGTGCCTGCGAAGTCGCTGACCTGGAGCTCGCCGTCGCGGGTCTTCTTGACCACGGACTCATAGGCGGACCAGAACTGGAAGAAGTTGAGGTTCTCGCAACCCTTGATGTTGGGCACCAGCAGCTGGCGGGTCTCGCCCTTGCGGATGTCGATGGCGATGCCCAGGTTGATCGACGGGTTCTCGATCAGGTTGGGCTTGCCGTCGATGATGTCGTAGGCGTTGTTCATGGACGGCATGGCCGCCAGCGCCTTCACCATCGCGTAGCCGATCAGGTGCGTGAAGGAGACCTTGCCGCCCTTGGAGGTGCGCAGGAAGTTGTTGATCACCGTGCGCTGGTCGATGACCAGCTTCATCGGCACGGAGCGCACCGAGGTGGCGGTGGGGACCGTCAGCGAGGTCTCCATGTTCTTCGCCGTGCGCATCGGCGCGCCGCGCAGGACGGTGTACTTCGGTGCCACGACCGACGGGGCGGGGCGCAGAGCCGGGTTGGGGGCGTTGGCCGACAACGTGGACCCGGTGCCCGGGTTGGCCGGGGCGTCGCCGCCCTTGCGCACGCGCTCCACCTGGCTCTTGGTCGACTTCGGGGCGTCGGGCGTCGTGGTCTCCGCCCTGGCTGCGGCTGGTTTCGGTGCGGACGGCTCCGCAGCCGCCGGTCTCGCTGGTGCCGGCTTCGCCTGCGGCGGAGGGGTGGGTTCCGGCGCGCTGGCCGGCGGCGGTGCCGCCGGGGCATCGTCGGTGGCGAAGAGTTCCCGCCACTCCTCAGCGACGGACTGTGGGTCCTCCTCGTACGCCTCCCGCATCTCGTCGATGAGCCAAGAATTAGCCCCGAAGGCGTCAAGTGAGTCAGGTGCTGACATGTGTGAGTGGCGGAGGCCACGATCCCCTCTGTGAGTCCTGGTGGCCGCAGACGTCTGCGGCTGCTCTTGGTGGCAGCTTACCCACATCACCGACGAGGTGCCGCCGACAGTCCGGGGCCCCGGCTCGCCAGGACGGTCAGGCCGAACGCGTAAGCGGTCAGGGCGACAAGCGCCATGTTGCGTAGCAGCAGCACGGATGTCTCGGGCCCGGACCCCAGGGGGATGGCCATGATGCCGTAGGCGCCCCAGGGGTAGGTGAGTTGGGTGAGCAGGCCCACTGCGATGAGGGACCCGGCGAGCACGATGAGGTGGCTGCGCAGCCATGCGCTCGTCTTGGCCACGAGCAGCGCGGCCACCGGACCGCCCAGCCACAGGACGTACTGCGGGGACAGGGTCTTGTTGGCGATCACGGTGGCAAGCACGATCGTCAGGATCGCCAGGAGGATGGCTTCGTGGAGACGCTCGTCATCGTCATGCAGGCGGCGCATGAGGCGGTAGCTGAGGAAGACCGCGGCGAGCAGTGAGAGCACCGTCAGCACCGTGGACACCGTGAGCAGCCCGCCGACGTAGGGTCCCTGCAATTCCAGCGCGTTGTAGGGCGACAGGAAGATGTTCCACGACGGATTGTCCGTGAAGGTGCGCAGGAACATCAGGGGTGACGCCGGTACGGACTCGATCTGCAGCCCGCGCTGCCCCTGCCAGGTCAGGGGGGAGGCGGACCGGGTCCATCCGCTGGTGACGAGCGAGGCGACGGCCAGCCCGAACCCCACCACGGCGAAACCGATCACTCTGCCCCGGGCCCGCGTGGAGCGCCAGGGGTGCGGCGAGAGCATGGGCCCGATGAGGAGCGCCGGCCACAGCTTGATGGCCGCGCCCAGGCCCACCAGGCCGCCGGCGAGCTTCGGGAACCTGGTCACGAACAGGCACGCCCAGGCGACGAGGGCGGCGGGAATGAGATCGAAGCGGTACCAGACGATCGGCCCCTGGACGCCGGTGAACAGGATCCAGAAGAGCGCGCCGGCGGCGTTGGAGCGGCGGTACAGGGTGATCGCCACGGCGGCGTCGAGGAGCACGAAGACGGCCACGTAGACGGCGGTCCACGTCTGCCAACCGCCGCCGAGCCGGTAGATGCCCTGCAGGATCCACACGGCAGGCACCGGGTACTCGGCCATCACGCCGGGTTCCCCTTCGTCGAGGCGGAAGAGGTGGTAGCCGTAGTAGGACACGTCGTTGGCCACGAAGGCGACCTGCTCCAGGCCCAGGATGAGGAAGGACACGGATCGCGTGAGGACAAACAGCGCGATGAGGCCAACGGCAGCGGGCCAGCGCGTGGGGGTGTCGGCAGCCGCCGTGAACCTGGTGTGGGTCATCGTCGGTCTCCTGCCAGCCGGCGCGAAGCGCCCCCGCGAGGATTCGAACCTCGGCTCCCGCCTCCGGAGGGCGGTGCTCTATCCCCTGAGCTACGGGGGCTGGACCCGGAAAGGTTAGCACCTCCCCGGGGACACCGTGATCCCCCGCTACGGTGGCCTGGTGCGCACGATCCTGTCCGCCGTCCTGGCCGTTGTTCTCCTCACCGCCTGCGTGGCGCGCCCCGAGCCCGCCCCCGCGGAGATGCGGCAGAGCCCTCCGCCGTGGGACGCGCCGCGCGACGCCGTGTCCTACATTCGCGCGGCAGGTCTGCCCGAGCAGCCGCTGGGCACCGACACCGACCCGTGGGTGCTCACGCTCGTCGTCACCGTCGAGGGTGAGCGGGTGGACATCCCCGCCTTCATCGGGGCGGACCGGCTGCGGGCCGTCCAGGCCCCGGTGCACACCCACGACCCGGGCGGCGAGGTGTGGCTGGAGGGCGACGGCAACCCTGAGATCACCCTGGGGGAATTCTTCACGCTCTGGGGCGTCCGGTTCGATGACGAGTGCCTCGGAGCAGTCTGCGGCGGGGTGAGGGTGACCGCCGACGGGGTCGAGGTGCCGGACCCGACCTCGCTCGTGCTGCGGGGCCTGGAGAGCGTCAGCGTCTCGGCCTGACGGCGCCGATGGCGCCGGGGCGCGGCGCTCTGGCAGGCTTGCGGCATGACGCACATGCACATCGCCGGGTCGATCCACGCGGACGCGGCGCACGGCGGGCCCCAGTGGCTCGACGTGCCCGCGGATCTCAACGCGCTCGACCTCAAGCTCTGGCCGCGCGGCACCTACCGCGACGACCAGGGCCGCATCGTCGTCGCCGGGCTCCCGCTCACCGAGATCGCCCACGAGCACGGCACCCCCGCCTACGTCATCGACGAGACGGACTTCCGGTCCCGCGCCGCGGACTTCCGCACCGCGTTCCCCGGCTGGGACGTCTACTACGCGGGCAAGGCGCTGCTGACCCGCACCGTCGCGCGGTGGGCCGCGGAGGAGGGCCTCAACCTCGACGTCACCACCATGGGCGAGATGCGCATCGCGTTGGCCGGAGGCATGCCCGCGGCCCGGCTCGGGCTGCACGGAAACAACAAGTCCGACGAGGAGATCGTGTTCGCGCTCGAGCAGGGCGTGGGCCGGATCATCGTGGACTCCTTCGACGAGATCGCCCGGCTCGAGCGCGCGTGCGCCGACGGCGGCCACCGCGCCCGCGTCATGGTGCGCGTCACCACCGGCGTCGAGGCCCACACGCACGAATACATCGCCACCGCCCACGAGGACCAGAAGTTCGGCCTGTCCATCACCGGCGGGCAGGCCCTCACCGCGCTGGTGCGCTGCCACAGCTCGCAGTACCTGGACCTGGCCGGCATCCACAGCCACATAGGCTCGCAGATCTTCGACACCCACGGCTTCGAGGTGGCGATCCGGCGCACCATGCGGCTGGCGTCGCAGTTCCGCACGGCCACCGGCGTCGAACTCGCGGAGCTGGACCTCGGCGGCGGCTTCGGCATCGCCTACACCTCCGCGGACACCCCGACGGCCACCTCGGACATCGCCGCGGCGTTCGAGGAGATGATCGAGCACGAGTGTCGCGGCTTCGGCCTCAAGCGTCCGCACCTGTCCATCGAGCCCGGCCGCGCCATCTGCGGTCCGGCCGGCGTGGCCATCTACCGCGTGGGCACCGTCAAGATCGTGGACCTGGAGGCCAACAGATCCCGCGTCTACGTCAGCGTCGACGGCGGGATGAGCGACAACATCCGCCCCGCCCTCTACGCCGCCGAGTACTCCGCCGCGATCGCCAACCGCAACTCGACGGCGGAGCCGGTCCTGAGCCGGGTGGTCGGGAAGCACTGCGAGGGCGGCGACATCCTGATCCGCGACGTATTCCTCCCGGCCGACGTGGCCATCGGCGATCTGATCGCCGTGCCCGGCTCGGGCGCCTACGCGCGCAGTATGGCCAGTAACTACAATCAGATCCCGAAGCCGCCCGTGCTCTCCGCCAAGGACGGCGTCACCCGTGTGATGCTGCGCCGCGAGACTCTGGAGGACCTGATGAGATTGGACGTGGGAGAGTGAGCAAGCCGCTCAAGGTGGCGCTGCTGGGCGCCGGTGTGGTGGGGTCGCAGGTGGCCCGCATCATCCTCAACGAGGGCGCCACGCTGGAGTCACGCATCGGGCGCCGGCTGGAACTGGTCGGCGTCGGCGTACGGCGCGCGGACACGCCGCGCCCGGGCATCGACCCCGCGCTGCTCACCACGGACCTGGAGGCGCTGGTGGCGCGCACGGACCTGGACATCGTCATCGAACTGATCGGCGGCATCGAACCCGCGCGGAGCCTCCTGCTCACGGCCATCGCCAACGGCGCCTCCGTCGTGTCGGCGAACAAAGCGCTCCTCGCGGACGACCTCGGTGAGCTGTCGCGGGCCGCGGACGCCAAGGGCGTGGACCTGTACTACGAGGCTGCCGTGGCTGGCGCCATTCCCATCGTCCGACCGCTCCGCGAGTCCCTCGTGGGCGACGACATCACGGCCGTGATGGGCATCGTCAACGGCACCACCAACTACATCCTGGACAAGATGGTCACCGACGGGAGCACCTTCGACGAGGCGCTCGCCGAGGCCCAGCAGCTGGGCTACGCGGAGGCGGATCCCACCGCGGACGTCGAGGGTCACGACGCGGCCGCCAAGGCAGCCATCCTCGCCGGGCTCGCCTTCCACACGGAGGTCAAGCGCGACGAGGTGTTCTGCGAGGGCATCACGGGGGTCACCGCCGGAGACATCGCCGCGGCCGAGCAGATGGGCTGCACCATCAAGCTGCTCGCCATCGCCAAGCTCACCGACGACGGCAGGGTGATCGTCAAGGTCCACCCCGCCATGGTGGCCAACAAGCACCCGCTGGCGTCGGTCTCCGGCGCCTACAACGCCATCTTCGTCAACTCCCGTGACGCCGGTGAGCTGATGTTCCTCGGCCAGGGGGCCGGCGGGTCGCCCACCGCGAGCGCCGTCATGGGCGACGTGGTGACCGTGGCGCGCAACCGGCACCGCGGCACCGCGAGCCATCAGGGATCCAGCGCGCTCAACCGCGTGGTGGCCCCCATCGGCGAGTCGCAGGCGCAGTTCTACGTCAGCTTCGACGTGGTGGACCGCCCGGGTGTCCTGGCCAAGTGCGCGGCCATCTTCGGCGAGCACGGCGTGTCCCTGCGGGTCGTGCAGCAGAGCTATCGCGAGGGCGGAGCGGCGGAGGCGGACTTCGCGGCCAGGCTGGGCGTGATGACCCACCTCACCAGGGAGAGCGACCTCGCGCTGGTCACCGAGGAGCTGCGACGGGCGGAGTTCGTGGGCTCCGAGGTTCGCGTCATGCGCGTCGAGGGCTTCTGACCCATGCGCCAGCTCACGGTCCGGGTCCCGGCCACCACCGCAAACCTGGGCTCGGGGTTCGACTGCGTCGGCATGGCGTTCGACTGGTACGACGAGCTCACCCTCGACCTGCTCGACGAACCGGGCCTCGACGTGGTGGTGACGGGTGAGGGCGCCGGCGACGTCGCGCTGGACGAGCGGCACCTCGTCGTCTCCTCGCTCCTCGACGGCCTGGCCGCCTTCGGCGCGAGCCGTCCCCCCGGCATGCGGCTGACCTGCCGCAACACTATTCCGCATTCCCGCGGGCTCGGCTCGTCCGCGGCGGCCATCGTCGCCGGCCTGACGCTGGCGTGGGGTGTCGCGCGGCCGGGGGAGCCCGTGGACCGAGCGTCAGTGACCAGGATGGCCACGCAGGCCGAGGGGCACCCGGACAACGCCGGCGCGGCCGTGTGGGGCGGCGCCATTCTCGCGTGGGCGCGCGAGGGCAAGGTGTCGTTGGTCCAGCTGCCGCTGCCGGTCGGGTTCCAGGCGGTGGCGTTCGTGCCGGATTTCGAGTGCCGCACCGACGAGGCCCGCAGGGTGCTCCCCGCGACGGTGGCCCGCACGGACGCCGTCGCGCAGGCGATCGCCGCGGCCGCGTTGCCGCTCGCGCTGACGCTGCGCCCGGACCTGCTGCTCGACGCGACCGCGGACCGGTTGCACCAGCGCTACCGCGCGGACCTGATGCGCCCGGCCTACGATCTGATGTCCCGCCTCCGCGACGCGGGCGTGCCGGCGGCCATCTCGGGGGCCGGGCCCACGGTGATCGCCGTCGGCCTCCCGGAGCAGCTGGCCGGGGTGGGTGCGGTGACCACCGACGGGTTCGCGATCCACGCGCTGCGCCCCGCCGGCGGTGTGGAACTCCTGGCCCGATGATGGCCATTCTTTGGCCGTGACCCGAACAGTTGCTAATGTGGTGACTGGTTTACCCCGAGGCGCCGCCGTGGCGATCCATTACACACCGGCTTTCTGGCGCTCAGTACTCCATCACTTATGACGCCGTCGGGCGCGCTACGTCAGCTGCCCCCACGGCTCCATGGAAGGAACTTTTCGTTGAGCCAATCCACTGACCTCTCCACCATGAAGCTGGTCGAGCTCAAATCCGTCGCCAGCAGCATGGGCATCAAGGGGGTCTCCGCGATGCGCAAGGGAGACCTGGTCAACGCCATCCAGGGCGGCAGCGCGCCGCAGGCTCAGACCCAGGCCCCGCCGTCGGCCTCCGGCGGCGAGCAGCCCGCCCGGCGCCAGCGCCGTCCCCGGCAGGAGGCGGCCGATCAGGCCCAGTCCGCGCCGCAGGCCCAGCCCCAGCCAGAGCCCCAGGCGCAGTCCGGGCAGCAGGTCCAGTCGGAGCAGCAGCCGCAGCGCGACGACGCAACCCGCGATCAGCAGGAGGGCGGCCGCAACAACCGTCGCCGCCGCAATCGCGAGCGTGGCCCGCTCCCGGAGACCATCAACGAGGTGGGCGAACTGCTGGAGGCCGCGATGGGCGGTGGCTCCAGGCCCGCAGCCACCACGACGGCCGCCCCGGCCGCCGCGGCCCCCTCGACCTCGGTGAGCATCGACCCCGGCACCTACGACGACGACCAGGGCAGCGGACGGCGCAGCCGCCGTCGGCGTAACAACCGCGACCGCCCGGAGCGTCAGGACCGCCAGAACCGCCGCCCCGTCCGCGGCGGCCAGGGCATGGAGCGCATGGAGGCCGAGCCGGTGGTCGGCGAGGGCGACGTGCTCGCCAACATCTCCGGCATCGTCGACATTCAGGACAACTACGCCTTCGTGCGCACCACGGGCTACCTGCCAGGGTCCACGGACGCCTACCTGTCCATGTCCACCGTCCGCCGCTACGGCGTGCGCCGCGGCGACGTCATCACGGGCGCCATCCGCACCCAGCGGGAGGGGGAGCGCAAGGAGAAGTACAGCCCGCTCGTCCGGCTGGACACGGTCAACGGCGAGGATCCCGAGAAGGCCAAGGGGCGCCCCGAGTTCGCCAAGCTCACCCCCCTGTACCCGCAGGAGCGCCTCCGCCTCGAGACGGTCCAGACCAACATCACGGGACGGATCATCGATCTGGTCTCGCCCATCGGCAAGGGCCAGCGCGGGCTGATCGTGTCGCCTCCGAAGGCCGGCAAGACGATGATCATGCAGACCATCGCCAACGCCATCGCGGCCAACAACCCCGAGGTGCACCTCATGGTGGTCCTCGTGGACGAGCGCCCCGAGGAGGTCACGGACTTCCAGCGCACCGTCTCCGGTGAGGTGATCGCCTCGACGTTCGACCGCCCCGCCGAGGACCACACCATGATCTCGGAGCTGGCCATCGAGCGGGCCAAGCGGCTGGTCGAGCTCGGCCACGACGTCGTCGTGCTCCTCGACGGGATCACCCGCCTGGGTCGTGCCTACAACCTGGCTGCACCCGCGTCGGGACGCATCCTGTCCGGTGGCGTGGACTCCGCGGCGCTGTACCCCCCGAAGAAGTTCTTCGGCGCCGCCCGCAACATCGAGAACGGCGGTTCGCTGACCATCCTCGCCACGGCGCTCATCGAGACCGGCTCCAAGATGGACGAGGTGATCTTCGAGGAGTTCAAGGGCACCGGCAACATGGAGCTGCGCCTGCGCCGCGAACTCGCGGACAAGCGGATCTTCCCGGCCATCGACGTGGACGCCTCCGGCACCCGCCGCGAGGACCTGCTGCTGGGCCGCGACGAGCTCAACATCATCTGGAAGCTGCGCCGCGCGTTGTCCGGCCTGGACGACCAGCAGGCACTGGAGACGCTCAAGTCCCGGATGACCAAGACGGGCAGCAACCACGAGTTCCTGCTCAGCGTCATGAAGACCACGCCCGCGTCGGACGGCTGACCCGCGGACTTGGAATTGGTGGGCCGGCGAGGCACAATTGGGGGTCGCGCCGGTTCACGCACTCTCCAGGTCCATCCGGACCAGCGACCCGGCCACTGAAACGAGGAGTTCCACCATGAAGCAGGGCATCCACCCTGAATACGTTGACACCCAGGTGCACTGCACCTGCGGCAACGCTTTCACCACCCGCAGCACCAGCAAGAAGCCGATGAGCGCGGACGTGTGCGCCGAGTGCCACCCGTTCTACACCGGCAAGCAGAAGATCCTCGACACCGGTGGCCGCGTGGCCCGCTTCGAGAAGCGCTACGCCAAGAAGCCCTAGCTTCGCACTCGGGCGTCGGGACGGGTATCCACCCGCCCGGCGCCCGTTTCGTTTGCCGCCACCCAAGGGAGCACCGCCATGTTCGACAACGCCCAACCCCTCGTCGACGAGTTCCGGGACCTGGAGCGGCAGCTGTCGGACCCGGACCTGCACGCGGACCTGGCCCGGTCCCGGAAGGTGGGACGGCGCTACTCGGCGCTCAAGCCCATCGTCGAGGGCATGGACCACTACCGGCGTCTCCTGGAGGACCGGGGGGCGGCGGCGGAACTGGCCGCGGACGAGCCGTCGTTCGCCGACGAGGTGGCGGACCTGGACGCCCAGCTCGAGGTGGCCACCGCCCGGCTCAGCAAGCTCCTTGCCCCGCGTGACCCCAACGACGACGCAGACGCGCTGCTGGAGATCAAGTCCGGGGAGGGTGGCGACGAATCGGCGCTGTTCGCCGCGGACCTGCTGAAGATGTACTCGAAGTACGCCGAGCAGACCGGGTGGAAGATCGAGGTGCTGGACTCCCAGGAGACGGACCTCGGCGGCTACAAGTCCGTCACAGTGGCCGTCAAGGGGACGGCCGCGCTGGAGTTCGGCCCCTACGGCCGGCTCAAGTTCGAGGGCGGCGTGCACCGCGTCCAGCGGGTGCCGGTCACCGAGTCCCAGGGCCGCATCCACACCTCCGCCGCCGGAGTGCTCGTGATGCCGGACGTGGAGGCCGACGAGGTCGAGATCAACGACGACGATCTCCGCATCGACGTGTTCCGCTCCTCCGGTCCCGGCGGGCAGGGCGTCAACACCACGGACTCGGCCGTGCGCATCACGCACCTGCCCACGAACACCGTCGTGTCGTGCCAGAACGAGAGATCGCAGCTGCAGAACCGCGACTCGGCGATGCGCATGCTGCGCGCCCGCCTGACGGCGCTGGCGGAGGCCCAGGCCGCGTCGGCCGCGTCCCAGGCCCGCAAGTCGCAGGTGCGCACGGTCGACAGGTCAGAGCGGATCCGCACCTACAACTACCCGGAGAACCGGATCACGGACCACCGCATCGGATACAAGGCGCACAACCTGGACCAGGTCCTCGAGGGCGCCCTCACCCCGCTGCTGGACGCCCTCGCGGAGCAGGACCTCGCCGAGCGCCTCTCCGGGGTGGGCGGGTGAGCGAGGCCGCCTTCGAGGTGGCGGGCCGACTGGCCAGGGCGGGATCGCCCAGCCCCGGGCCGGAGGCGCGCCAGATCGTCGCCCACGTCCTCGGTGTCGAGCCGTCGCAGCTCATCCTGGTCGACGGCGTCACGCCGGCCCAGCGCGCGGCCATCGACGACATGGCGCGGCGCCGGGCCTCGGGCATCCCGCTGCAGCACCTCACGGGGGTGGCGCACTTCCGCCACGAGACGCTCAAGGTGGGCCCAGGGGTGTTCATCCCGCGGCCGGAGACCGAGGAGATGGTGGGCTGGGCCCTCGCGCGCCTCGGCGAGCGGGGCGTGGGCCGGCGACGCGTCGTGGAGCTGTGCGCCGGATCCGGCGCCATCACCGCGGCGATCGGCCACGAGTTGGGTGGGGTGGAGCTGCACGCCGTGGAGCTGTCAGGCGAGGCCCTGCCGTACCTGACCCGCAACCTCGCCGGGCTGGTCGTGGACGTGGTGCACGGCGACATGGCCGGCGCCTTCACCCACCTCGACGGCACCGTCGACCTGGTCATCGCCAACCCCCCCTACATCCCCGAGTCCCATCGGGGACTCCTGCCCAGCGACGTCGTCGACCACGACCCTGGGATGGCGCTGTTCTCCGGGGCGGAGGGACTCGACGCGCTGCGCGTGGTCGTGAGGGTCGCGGCTCGGCTGCTGCGCCCGGGCGGGCTGCTGGCCACCGAACACGACGAGAGCCACGCGGCCGCCGTCGTCGCGCTCGTGACCTCCGCGGGCTTCGCCGATGTGGTGTCGCGGCCGGACCTCACCGGGCGCCCCCGGTTCGTCACGGGCGTGCGGCTCCCGACTAGTGGCAGGATTGCCCCGTGACGACAGCGTTCAACCTCAACACCCACAGGGAGGCCGGCCTCACGGAGGCCGTGACCGCCGTCCGCGCCGGGCAGTGCATCGTGCTGCCCACGGACACCGTCTACGGGATCGGCGCGGACGCCTTCGACGCCGCTGCGGTGCAGGGGCTGCTGGACGCCAAGGAGCGCGGCCGGGACATGCCCCCACCCGTGCTGATCGCGGAGCCGTCGATGCTGCGCGCCATCGCCGAGGAGGTGCCCGCTGCCGCGGCGGCGCTGGCCAAGGCGTTCTGGCCGGGGGCCCTCACCCTCATCCTCAAGGCCCAGTCCCGCTCCGGCATGTCGCTGGGCGAGACGAAGGGCACGGTGGCGGTCCGGGTCCCGGACCACGACGACGCCCGCGCCCTCCTGCGGCGCACCGGCCCGCTGGCGGTGAGCTCCGCCAATGTCTCAGGTCAGCCGGCAGCGCTAACCTGTGACGAGGCGGTGGCGCAGCTGGGAGACCGGGTCGCGGTCTACCTCGACGGCGGAGCGGCCGGAGGCGGAGTGGCCTCCACCATCGTGGACTTCGCCTCCGCACCGGAGGGCCGGGTCCTCCGCCTCGGCGCTATTCCCCTCGACGCGCTGCGCGAGGTGGCCCCGGAGATCGAAGCCCGGGGCTAGGCCGCGGATGCGCGAATACCTGCTGGTACTGCTGGTCGCCGCCGGCACGACGTATCTCCTCGCCGGCCCGGCCAGGAGCGTCGCGGTGCGCACCGGGGCTCTGGCTCGGGTCCGCAGCCGTGACGTGCACACCCAGCCCATCCCCTACTTCGGTGGCGTGGCCATGTTCGGGGGGCTGGCCGTGGCGTTCCTGCTGGCCCTGCAGATGCCGTTCCTGGGCCGCTACACCACCGTCGAGCACGACGCCTGGGCCGTGCTCTGGGCCGGGCTGGTGATCTGCGTCATCGGGGTTCTCGACGACATGTACGACCTGCCGGCCATGGTCAAGCTCGGCGGGCAGGTGCTCGCGGCGGGCGTCGCGGTGCTGCAGGGCGTGCGGATCTACTGGATCCCGCTGCCCACCAGCATCATCGCGCTCGACGACGCCAGCAGCATCCTCATCACCGTGTTCTTCATCGCCCTGTGCGTCAACGCCGTCAACTTCGTCGACGGCCTCGACGGGCTGGCCGCGGGCATCGTCGCCATCGGCTCCGGGGCGTTCTTCAGCTACACCTACGTGCTGGCCTACGAGCAGGAGCTGGTGCGCGCCACCACAGCCAGCCTCATCACGGTGGCCACCTGTGGCATCGCCATGGGCTTCCTGCTGCACAACTTCCATCCGGCGAAGATGTTCATGGGAGATTCCGGGGCCATGCTGCTGGGGCTCCTCATGGCCATGAGCGCCATCTCGTTCACGGGCCAACTGGATCCGGGCGCCACGGACCACCGCGACGGCAACCTGTTGCCGGCGCTGCTGCCGATCCTGCTTCCGCTCGCGGTCCTCGCTCTTCCGCTGCTGGACCTGGGCCTCGCCTGGATCCGCCGGACCTGGAACGGGCAGCACGTGTTCCATCCGGACAAGCAGCATCTGCACCACCGGCTCCTGGCCCGTGGTCACTCGCACTGGGGCGCGGTCCTGCTCATGTACGGCTGGACGGCCGTGGTCTCGGTGGGGCTGGTCGTCATGGCGCTGTCCAGTTGGCCGCACACCGGATGGGTGGTGGGCCTGGCTCTACTGCTGGTCCTGGGGCTGACGGTGCGGCCGGTGCGCCACGCGCCCTCGTCGCTAGGACCGGATCCAGACGTCGTCGACGGGGCGGGCCGTGGCTGAGCGCAGGCTGACGCCCGCCACGCGCCGCGCCCGGCAGATGATGCTGGGCGGCCTGGTCGGGGGCCACCTCGTCGGCGGCCTCATCATCCTGGCCGCCGCTCTGGCCGGTGGCGGAGGTGCCGTCCTCACCGCCGTGCTCGGGTTCGCCGCCGTCGTCATCTTCTACTCCGTTGGGCAGGCCATCGAAGTCGTGGCCTCGGAACTGGCCGACTTCCAGGGCATGGCGCTGGTGCTGGTCAGCTACGCCGTGCGCGTGGTGGGGATCGCGGCGGGGCTGTGGTTCATTCTCGGGCATCCGGCGGTGGCGCCGCTGGTCAGCGACGGCTGGCTCCTCCTCAGCGTCGCCGGGACGGTGCTGGCCTGGGTCACCGGCGTGGTGCTCGTGGCGTCGCGGCAGCGGGTCCCCATCTACGACACGGAATACCACCCCCCGGGTGAGGGCTGAGGGTCAGACAGAATATGATTCGCCGTCCCATTTCCGCTAGGCTCACACACGACATGGGCAACTCACCGTCAGAGAACGCGCCAGAAGGACCTGGGAGGCGCTCCGACGACGGCATGCTCGTGCTCAGCTATCTGCTCAGTGGGATCATCTTCTACGGTGGCCTCGGCTGGGTGGGGGACTACTTCCTGAACACCTCATGGATGTTGCCCCTGGGCCTGATCCTGGGCCTGGTGACCAGCATCTACATCATCATCAAGCGATACGGGAGCGGTACGTGACACTTGGACTACTTCCGATGGAGATCGACGGCGGTAGCGAATACCACCCCCCGGGCACGGAAGATTTCCTCTGGTACTCCGTCTGGCCGGGTGTGCTGCCCGACTGGGTGAACCGGCCGCTGGTGCAGGCGGTGATCGGCGCGGCCCTGGTGATGCTTCTCTGGTGGCTCGCCTCCCGCAACCTCAAGGTCAAGCCGTCCAAGGCGCAGTTCTTCGGTGAGTACGTCTACGAGTTCGTGCGCAACGGCATCGCCCGGGACATCCTCCACCACGACTTCAAGAAGTTCCTGCCCTACCTGCTCGCACTGTTCTCCTTCATCCTGGTCAACAACTGGTTCGGTGAGCTGTTCGTCTTCATGTACCCCACGTTCTCCAACGTCGGATACGCCTACGGCCTGGCCATTCTCTCGTGGCTCGTCTACGTCGGCGCCGGATTCGCCAAGTGGGGTTTCGGCGGCTTCCTCAAGAAGTCCCTCATCCCCGACGGCGTCCCCGGCTACCTGCTCGTCCTGGTCATTCCGCTCGAGTTCCTGGCCACGTTCATCACGCGCCCGATCACGCTGGCGCTGCGTCTGTTCGCCAACCTGTTCGCCGGCCACCTCGTGGTCATGGTGTTCGTGGTGGGAGGCGGCTACCTGATCTCGCAGGCGGACAACCTGTTCTACAACGTCGCCGGAGCCGTCTCGCTGGCGTTCAGCCTCATCATCCTCTGCCTGGAGCTGTTCATCGGCGCCCTGCAGGCCTATATCTTCACGGTCCTCACCGCCCAGTACGTGTCCACCTCGATCGCCGAGGCGCACTAAGTCAATCCGACTCCTTAGAAACAAGCCCGTTCTAAGAAGCCATCCGAAAGGAAAACAATGTCCCTCCTCGAAATCTCCGGCTCGCTGAACATGATCGGCTACGCGATCGCGACGATCGCCCCGGCCCTCGGCGTCGCCTGGATCTTCGCGTCGGTCATCAACGGCACCGCCCGTCAGCCCGAGGCCCGCGGCGCCATGATGGGCACCGCCTTCATCGGCTTCGCCGTCGTTGAAGCGCTCGCCATCATCGCCATCGCCCTCGCCTTCGTCCTCTGAGCAGCATCATGACCCCCTTCACCGGGGCGCTTCTCGAGATCGACCTGGGGCCGCTGATGCCCCACTATCTCTCGGAGATCGTCGTCGGCATCCTGTTGATGCTGCTGATCTACGCTCTCATGCGCAAGGCTGTGGTTCCGGCCTTCGAGAAGATGTACGAGGAGCGCTCGAACAAGATTGAGGGCGGCATGCAGCGTGCGGCACTGGCGGAAGCCAAGGCCGAGGCTGCGCTCGCCGAGTACAGCGACCAACTGGCCGCTGCCCGCGAAGAGGCCGCGCGCATCCGCGAGGATGCCAAGAACCAGTCGGCCACGATCGTGGCCGAGGCCCGCGACAACGCCGCCAAGGAATCCCACCGGATCCTCGAGGCCGGGCGCGCGCAGCTGGAGGCCGAGCGCTCGCAGGTCATGCAGGATCTGCGTGGCGAGGTCGGCGGCATGGCCACCGTCCTGGCGGGCAAGATCGTCGGCGAGTCCCTGAGCGACGACGAGTTCGCGATGCGGACCGTGGACCGGTTCCTGGCTGAGCTCGAGTCGGCAGGTCAGGCCCGATGAGGGCCCGCGACGCTGCACCCGCCGGGCTCGACGGCGCCGTGGACTCCATCGTCACCGATGCCACGACCGCCAGCGAGCTGTTCGCCGTCGTCGACCTGATCGACGGCCAACCGATGCTGCGTCGTTCCCTCTCAGACCCCTCCGCCTCGGTCGAGGACCGGTTGGGCCTGGCCGCCAGGCTGTTTCGGGGGCGGGTCTCCGAGGCCACGCTCACGGTGATCACGGAGGCCGTCAAGGCCTCGTGGAAAACTGGGGCGGACATGGTGGCGGGCCTCGAGAGGCAGGGCATCCGGCTGTCGCTCCAGCATGCTCACCGCGCCGGCGTCATCGACGAGGTGACGGATCAGCTGCACTCCCTGGCCTCCGCCATCGAGGGCAACAGGGAACTGGCCGCCACGCTGCGCAACCAGACCTACCCGGTCGCGGCCAAGCAGGAGCTCGTGGACACGCTGATCGCGGACAAGGTGGCACCGGCCACCCGCACACTCGCCGCACGCGCAGTCCGCGCCCGCCGTCGCAACATCGCTCAGACGGTGGACATCATCCTCGACATGGCCGCGGAGGTCTCGGGCGAGAAGATCGCCCGTGTCACCGTGGCCCGTCCGCTCGACGAGGCCCGCATCGCACGTCTTAAGGCGGCACTGGAGGCCCAGATCGGCCGCACGGTGTCACTGCAGATCGACGTGGACCCCTCCGTCCTCGGCGGCATGAATGTCGCCATCGACGATGACGTCATCGAATCCACCGTTGCCGCTCGGCTGGACCACGCCCGCCGGCAACTCTCCACCCTGTAGACGAAAGTAGAAACGCAATGGCTGAACTGACCATCAGTCCGGACGACATCCGCAGTGCGCTGGACGACTTCGTCCAGTCTTACCAGCCCCAGGCTGCCTCACGGACCGAGGTGGGCACCGTCGTGACCTCCGGTGACGGCATCGCCCGTGTCGAGGGCCTGCCCTCGGCGATGGCCAATGAGCTGTTGCGATTCGAGAACGGCACCCTGGGCATCGCCCTCAACCTGGACGAGCGCGAGATCGGCGTCGTCGTCCTCGGGGACTCGGAGGGCATCGACGAGGGCTCGCTGGTGCACGGCACCGGCGACGTGCTCTCGGTCCCGGTCGGAGACGGCTACCTCGGCCGCGTGGTGGACGCCATGGGCAATCCCATCGACGGACTCGGAGAGATCAGCGGCATCGAGGGACGCCGCGCTCTCGAGCTGCAGGCCGCCGGCGTCATGGACCGCCAGGAGGTGCGGGAGCCGCTGCAGACCGGCCTGAAGGCCATCGACGCGATGATCCCCATCGGCCGCGGCCAGCGTCAGCTGATCATCGGCGACCGCAAGACGGGCAAGACCGCCATCGCGATCGACACGATCATCAACCAGAAGGCCAACTGGGCCTCCGGCGACAAGAAGAAGCAGGTCCGCTGCATCTACGTCGCCATCGGCCAGAAGGGCTCCACCATCGCCGAGGTGCGCAGCACGCTGGAGGCTGCCGGCGCCCTGGAGTACACCACCATCGTCCACTCACCGGCCTCGGACCCGGCGGGCTTCAAGTACATCGCCCCCTACTCCGGGTCGGCCATCGGCCAGCACTGGATGTACGCGGGCAACCACGTTCTCATCGTGTTCGACGACCTCACCAAGCAGGCCGAGGCGTACCGCGCCATGTCTCTGCTGCTGCGCCGGCCCCCGGGCCGCGAGGCGTACCCCGGTGACGTCTTCTACCTCCACTCCCGCCTGCTGGAGCGCTGCGCCAAGCTCTCCAACGAGCTCGGCGGCGGGTCGATGACCGGCCTTCCGATCATCGAGACGAAGGCCAACGACGTGTCGGCCTACATCCCCACCAACGTCATCTCCATCACCGACGGCCAGATCTTCCTGCAGTCGGACCTGTTCAACGCCAACCAGCGCCCGGCGGTCGACGTCGGCGTGTCGGTCTCCCGCGTGGGCGGCGCCGCGCAGGTCAAGGCGATGAAGGCGGTGTCCGGGTCGCTGAAGATCAACCTCGCGCAGTACCGGGACATGCAGGCGTTCGCGATGTTCGCCTCGGATCTCGACGCCGCGAGCCGTCGTCAGCTGGATCGGGGTGCGCGTCTCACGGAGCTGCTGCGTCAGGGCCAGTACGCGCCCTACCCCGTCGAGGATCAGATCGTGTCCGTCTGGGCGGGTATCGAGGGCCACTTCGATGACGTCCCGGTCGACGACGTGCTGCGCTTCGAGCAGGAGTTCCTGGACTACCTGCGTCACAACTCCACCGTTCTGCAGTCCATTGCCGACACCTTCCTGTTCGGCGACGACCTCAAGGCCCCGACCCTGACGGCCCTGGCCGATTTCAAGCGCGTGTTCCGCACGTCCGAGGGCAAGCTGCTCGTCGGCCGCGAGGAGCACAAGCCGCTCGAGGACCAGGAGATCGGCCAGGAGACGATCGTCCGCCAGAAGCGGGGCTGATCCATGGCTAGCAGTCTGCGGGAGCTTCGCGAGCGCCGGAAGTCGGTGAGCACGACGAAGAAGATCACCCGTGCCATGGAACTGATCGCTGCGTCGCGGATCATCAAGGCCCAGCAGGCGGCCCGCTCGGCGGCGCCCTACGCTCGTGAACTGACCCGGGCCGTCTCGGCCCTGGCCAGCGCCCACGACCTGGAGCATCCCCTCCTGGTGGACGTGGAGGAGCCGCAGCGTTCGGCCATCCTGCTGATCACCTCTGACCGGGGCCTTGCGGGCGCCTACTCGGCCAACGTCATCAAGGCGGCCGAGCAGCTCCACACGAAGCTGAAGGGCGAGGGCCAGGACGTGGCCATGTACATCACGGGCCAGAAGGGCGTGGCGTACTACGAGTTCCGGAAGCGGCCCATCCAGCAGAGCTGGACGGGTTTCTCGGACCGGCCCAGCTACGCCGAGGCGCGGGAGATCTCCGACGTGTTGCTGAAGAAGTTCCTTCAGCCCACCGAGGAGGGCGGGGTGGACCAGCTCCACGTCGTCAACACGCGTTTCGTGTCCATGCTGACGCAGACGGCCGTGGCTCGCCGCCTCCTCCCGCTCGTCGTCGAGGACGCCCCCACGGATCCGGATCCGGATCCGGACCCGGAGGAGCTCAACCCGTTCTTCCGTTTCGAGCCGGACATCTCCACCGTGCTGGACTCGCTGCTGCCGCTGTTTGTGGCCAACCGCATCCACAGCGCGCTGCTGCAGTCGGCTGCCTCGGAGCTGGCCAGCCGTCAGCGGGCGATGAAATCGGCCACGGACAACGCACAGTCGCTCATCGAGGAACTCACCCGCGAGGCGAACCAGGCCCGACAGGCCGAGATCACCCAAGAAATCACTGAAATCGTCGGTGGCGCCTCGGCGCTGTCCGAGTAGCCGTCAAACGAATGAGGAACTAATGACTGCCACTGTTAGCGAGACGCAGCCGGCCACCACCGGTGGCGTCGGTCGAGTTGCCCGCGTCATCGGCCCCGTCGTGGACGTCGAGTTCGCGGCGGACCAGATCCCCGGCATCGGCAACGCCCTGCTCGTCGAGACGGAGGTGATGGGCGAACGGCGCACCATGACCATGGAGACCGCCCTGCACATCGGCGACAACCTGGTGCGCGCCATCGCGCTCAAGCCCACCGACGGCATGCGCCGCGGCGCCGAGGTGCGCGACACCGGTGCCCCCATCACGGTGCCGGTCGGCGACGTCACCAAGGGCCACGTGTGGAATGTGACCGGCGACGTGCTCAACGTTGATCCCTCCACCGTCGAGATCACGGAACGGTGGCCCATCCACCGCGCCGCGCCGAAGTTCGACGCCCTCGAGCCCCGCACCGAGATGCTGGAGACCGGCATCAAGGTGCTGGACCTCCTCACCCCCTACGTCAAGGGCGGCAAGATCGGGCTGTTCGGCGGCGCCGGTGTGGGCAAGACGGTCCTGATCCAGGAGATGATCTACCGCATTGCGCACAACTTCGGTGGCACCTCGGTGTTCGCCGGTGTGGGCGAGCGGACCCGTGAGGGCAACGACCTCATCAACGAGATGGAGGAGGCCGGCGTCCTCAAGGACACCGCGCTGGTGTTCGGCCAGATGGACGAGCCCCCGGGCACCCGTCTCCGCGTCGCCCTCTCGGCGCTGACCATGGCCGAGTACTTCCGCGACGTGCAGAACCAGGACGTGCTGCTCTTCATCGACAACATCTTCCGGTTCACCCAGGCGGGCTCCGAGGTGTCCACCCTGCTCGGCCGGATGCCGTCCGCGGTGGGCTATCAGCCCACCCTGGCGGACGAGATGGGGCAGTTGCAGGAGCGGATCACCTCCACCAAGGGTCACTCGATCACGTCGATGCAGGCCATCTACGTGCCCGCTGATGACTACACCGACCCGGCGCCGGCCACCACCTTCGCACACCTGGACGCCACGACGGAGCTGTCGCGTGAGATCGCCTCCCGCGGCCTCTACCCGGCCGTGGATCCGCTGACGTCGTCGAGCCGCATCCTGTCGCCGCAGTACATCGGCCAGGAGCACTACGACACCGCGGTGCGCGTGAAGCAGATCCTGCAGCGCAACAAGGAGCTCCAGGACATCATCGCCATCCTCGGCATCGACGAGCTGTCCGAAGAGGACAAGATCATGGTGAACCGCGCGCGTCGTCTGCAGCAGTTCCTCTCGCAGAACACCTACATGGCTGAGAAGTTCACCAACATCCCCGGCTCCACGGTCCCGCTGGCCGACACCATCGAGGCGTTCCAGATGATCACCCGCGGCGACGTGGACCACATCTCGGAGCAGGCGTTCTTCAACGTGGGCGGCATGGACGACGTGATGGCCAACTGGTCGAAGATCCAGAAGGAAAACTGATCGTGTCCCGACCCCCGCTCCACGTCGAGGTCGTCGCGGCGGACCGGCTGGTCTGGTCCGGCACGGCCATCAACATCATCGCGCGCACTGTAGAGGGCGACGTCGGCATCCTGCCCGGCCACGAGCCACTGATGGCGGTCCTGGTGCCGTGCGTCGTCGAGATCGTGACGGCAGACGGCCGCAGCGAGGCACTGGCGGTCGACGGCGGCTACATCTCCGTCGCCAACGGCCGGGTCTCCGTCCTGAGCCAGAGCGCGACGCTCGGTCACGAGGTGGGCCTCGAGGAGGCGCGCCGTGAGGCGTCCACGCTCGAGACCAAGGCCATGCATGGCGACGCGAACGATGACGAGCTGCATCACCTGCGCATCCTGCAGGCACAGATCCGGGCCGGTGAACGGGCCACGACCTAGCACGACGAACCGCTCAGGGCGGCTCTCCCTCATGGGGGAGCTGCCCTGAGTCGCATAATGGCTCAGGAGCCCAGGAGGGAGTGACCGGCAGATGGTGTGGCAGTTCGCGGTGACGACCCTGGTGGTGGTCGGTCTCCTACTGCTGCCCTTCGTGCTGCTCTACCTGCGCCGCCGGTGGCTCACGGGCCAAGGTGGCCTGTTCGACTGCGCGCGGCGGGTGCGCGACGATGCTCCCGGTGTGGGCTGGGTGCTCGGCATGGCCCGCTTCAGGGGCGAGAGCCTGGAGTGGTTCCGCTCGTTCTCGCTCGGGCTCTCCCCACACCTCGTTCTGCAGCGGGCCAGCACCACCTACCTGCACCAGCGCTCGCCGGAGGGCATCGAATCGATCGCGCTGTTCGACAACTCGCTCATCGTCACGGTGAAGGACCGCGTGACCGGGCGCGTCCACACGCTGGCGATGGCCAGCGACGAGGTGCTGGCCCTGATGAGCTGGCTGGAGTCGGCGCCGCCCGGGAGCCACTACATCCCCAGCAGCGCCGACTCGCCGCGCTAGTTCGACGCGCGGCCAGGCTTGACCCGGTCCGTCCCCGGTACCCACAGGATCTCGCCGTCGGTGCCGTTGGCTGAGCGGGACATGATGAACAGCAGGTCCGAGAGCCGGTTGAGGTAGGTGATGGCCAGCACGTTGACGCCGCCCTCGGGATCCGTGCCGTGGGCCTCCACGCAGCGCCACGCGGCCCGCTCGGCCCGCCGCGTCACGGTGCGGGCCACGTGCAGCTGGGCACCCGCATGCGTGCCCCCGGGGAGGATGAAGCTGCGCAGCACGGGCAACGTCTCCTGGAGTTCGTCACAGAAGCCCTCAATCCGGTCCACGGATGCCTGCTCGATGCGGAGCGGTGGCCAGGCGGGAGACGGGTTCAGGGGCGTCGAGAGGTCCGCCCCCACGTCGAACAGTTCGTTGCGGATCAGGGCCAGCATCTCCACCAGCCGCTCCGGCAGCCCTCCGACGGCCACGGCCACCCCGATGACGGAGTTGGCCTCGTCGACGTGACCGTACGCCTCCACGCGGAGGTCCGTCTTCGGCACCTCCGAGTTGTCGGAGAGCCGGGTGGTGCCGGCGTCGCCGGTGCGGGTGTAGATCTTGGAGAGTGTGACCATGCGCCCAATCTATGCCAAGCTGTCCTGCGTGCGCACACGACCCCTGACGCTCGTGACCGTCGCGGCGATGGTTGCCCTCGGCGGCTGCCAGAACGCCAACGAGTCCAACACCGGCCCCGTCGAGGCGGCCAGCGGAGTGACTTGTGAGTACCCCTCCGACGGCCAGCCGGCCCGCCCCGTCGACCCGCCGCCCAGCGGCAACGTGTCCGATCAGGGCACGGTCGGGGTGACGCTGCACATGACCGCCGGTGACGTGAACCTGACGCTGGACCGGGCCACTGCGCCCTGCACGGTCAACTCCTTCGTCTCCCTCGCGGAGCAGGGATACTTCGACGACACCGCCTGCCATCGCCTGGTGGACTACGGCATCTTCATCCTGCAGTGCGGTGACCCCACGGCCACCGGCACGGGTGGCCCCGGCTACACCATTCCTGATGAGCTCGTGCCGCCGCCCACGTATCCGGCGGGCACCGTGGCCATGGCCAAGCGGCAGCCGCCGGACACGGGGGGCTCGCAGTTCTTCCTGGTCTGGGCGGACACGCCGCTGCCGCCCGAGTACACCGTGTTCGCCTCGATGGATCAGGCCGGCCTGGACGTGGTGGCGGGCATCGCGGCGCAGGGCGTCGACGGGGGAGACCTGACCTCGCCGATCGCGGAGGCGCGGATCTCCTCGGTCACGCTCGGCTGATCCGGGGTCAGCGGCCGTCGGTGAGGAAGTGGCGGGCCACCGTCACGAATCCGTCCGGGTCGTCTGAGTGGACCCAGTGCCCGGCGCGCTTCAGCGTGAGCTGCAGCACCCGCGGGAAGAGTCGCCGCATGGGCTCGAGGTGCTCCGGCAGCACGTAGGGGGAACGTCCTCCGTTGACCCACAGGACCGGGCCGTCGAAGGTGCCCTCGATGGGGGGCCAGCCGCCCACGGCGTGGAGGGAATCGCCCAGCAGGTCCAGGTTGGCCTGCCAGGACCAGTGCGCGCCCTTTCGCCTGAGGTTCTGCAGGAGGAACCGGCGTACGACGTCCGAGGGGATGAGCTCGCGGAGCTCGTCGTCGGCTTCGGTTCGGCTGCGGACCGTGTCCAGGTCCAGCGTGCGCAGGGCCGCCACCAGGTTGACGAACTGGGCCGCCGCGACGTTTCGGGCCGGCGAGATGTCCAGGACCATCATTCGGTCCACCAGTTCGCTGCGGCGCAGCGCCAGCCGCATCGCGATCTTGCCGCCCAACGAGTGCCCGATCAGCGCCACGGGACCTTGGAACCGGGACTCGAGCCAGCCGGCGACCACGTCCGCCTGGCCGTCCAGGGAGAACTCCTCGGTCCAGGACGAGCGGCCGTGGTTGGGCAGGTCGACGAGGTGGCAGGTGGCCACGTCCCCGAGGCGGGCCGCGACGGTGCCGAAGTTCTTCCCCTGACCGAACAGCCCGTGGAGGAACACGGCCTCCACGGGGCCCGAGCCGACGACCATCTCGTGCAGGGTCATCGGAAGGACGTCCAGCAGTGCGTGTGCCAATGCCGTCGGACCTCCAGCCCGGAATCGGCGCCCAGCGGAGGCGTGTCAGGCCACGCCACGATGTGCGCCACACCCACCGGGATCCGCTGCTGGCAGCCGGGGCAACGGTAGTCCTTGGTGGCCCGTTGGGCGGACACGTCGCGTGCGATGTAGTCCGTCCCCGCCTTCCTGACCCGGCGCTGCGCCCCGCCCGCCAACAGTGGCCGGGGGGCGCGCAGGTGCTTGGAGGGGCGCCTGGCCACTAGAAGAGCCGCTCGTCCGAGTTGTCCAGGCCGCGCAGGGCGTCGTAGTCGATGAGGCGGCAGTCGATGCCGCGGTCCGTGGCCAATGTCCGGGCCTGCGGCTTGATCTGCTGCCCGGCGAAGATGCCCCGCACCGGAGCCAGGTGGGGGTCGCGGTTCATCAGGTCCAGGTAGCGGGTGAGCTGCTCCACACCGTCGATCTCCCCGCGGCGCTTGACCTCCACGGCCACATAGCCGCCCGCCTCGTCGCGCAGCAGCAGGTCGACGGGGCCGATGGGGGTGAGGTACTCGCGCTGGATGAGGGTCAGCCCCCGGCCGAGGGTGGCCGGGTGCTCGGCCAGGAGGGCCTGGAGGTGGGCCTCCACGCCGTCCTTCTGCAGGCCGGGGTCCACACCCAGGTCGTGGGCGGAATCGTGCAGCACCTCCGCCAGCGAGATGCGCAGCGTGTCTCCGTCCCGGGCCCGCACCTGCCACACCTCGGTGACGCCGAGCGCGTCGACGGCCTCGGCATCCGGGTGGTCGACGGTGATGGTGCAGGGCGGGCTCATCCAGTTGAGGGGCTTGTACGCCCTGTCATCGGCGTGCACCGACACGGACCCGTCGGCCTTGACCAGGATCAACCGGGTGGCCATCGGAAGGTGGGCCGTCAGCCTGCCGACGTAATCCACCTGACACTTCGCTACCACCAAACGCACTGGGCCAACATACCGTGGTCTCAGGCGGCGTCCAGCGCCGGCTGAGCGATCTCACGGTAGAGCAGCAGCATCGCGGCCGTCGTCGGGATGGCTATCACGGCCCCGATCACCCCGAAGAGCATGCCTCCGATGATGGCGGACAGGACCACCAGCGCGCCTGGCACCTTGACGGTGCGCTTCAACACGGTGGGGTAGAGGACGTAGGCGTCGAACTGCTGGTAGATGAGGAAGTAGATGATGGTGGCGATGCCGATCGCGGGGTCCACGGCGAACGCCACGATGGCCACGGATGCCATCGCCAGCGACGAGCCCACCAGGGGGATGAAGCAGAACAGGGCCACGACGAAGGCCAGCGCCAGCGAGTAGCTGCCCAGCCCGGCGAGGTTCATGAACACGAAGGCGCAGACGGAGGCCACGGACACGATGACGAACATGCCGGTGATGTAGCCGGAGACACCGCGGAAGATCTCGTCGGCGAGATACCTCGTGCGGGCCCGCCGGCTCCTGGGTGAGAAGGCGTAGAGGGTTTCCTTGATGGTGGGAAGCGAGGCCAGGAAGTAGATGGTGAGCACCAGGGTGACGATCACGGAGAACACCAGGTTGGCCACCAGCCTGCCCGCCCCCCACAGGCCACCGAAGAGGTTGTTGAGCAGCGCGCCCGAGGAGAAGAACTCCGTGATGGTGGCGGTGATGCCGTACTGCTCCTCCCAGGCGGCGATCTGCGGGTGCCGGGCGAGGTTCTGCAGGAGTCCGGGCATGTTGCGGGTGAGCGTGGCGGTCTGCTCGGTCAGGACCGGCACCAGGGCGGTGACGCCGAGCGCGATGACCGCCAGTAGGCCGATGGTGATGATCGTCACGGCCAGGGGGCGCGGCACCCGGCGCCGGGTCAGGAACTCGACGGCGGGGCTGAGCCCGAGGGCGAGGAACAGGGCCATCACCACGAGGATCAGCACGCTCTGCACCGTGATGACCGCCTGGGCGAGCGCGACGGCCACCAGGACTCCGAGGGCACCCATGAAGCCGAACATGAACGGCGAGGGCCACGGGGACCGGTCCTGCGGGTCCAATGGCGACGGCGGCACCGGTATGACGACGGGCTCGGGGGTGGGGGTGAGGATGCTGCGGGCGCCGCGGGCGACGGAGCGGGCGCCGCGCAGAAGAAGGTGACGACGCCTGGGGGTGCGAGCGGGAGCCGGGGCCGGCTCCTGGAGTTCGTCGGGGGGTTCGGTCACTGGGGCGCGTCATCCTTCCGGATCACGGTGGTGATGTCGTCCTCGAAGCGGCTGGACTCCTCGGCGAGCGCCCGGAGGTTGCTCAGCTGGGCGAGCGCCGTGGTGCGGCGGCCCTCCAGCGCGGCGATCTCCCGCTCGAGCTGCTCCTTGCGCCAGGCGGTCTTCTCCTCGAGCGCCGTCTCCGCCTCCTGGGCCCGGGCACGCATCGTGGCGATGGTCTCCTCGCTCTGACGGGTGGCCGCGAGGCGGATCTCCTCCGCCGACGCGATCGCCTGCGCCCGGATCCGCTGCGCCTCGTCGCGGGCCTCCGCCGCACGCGCGGCCGCGTCCGAGGACTCCTTGTCCGCCTGCGCCAGCCGCTCCACGACGGCCTTCTCGGATTCCCGCGCGGTGGCGGAGGCGGCGGCGAGCGTCTCCTCCGCGGAGCGCTCAGCGGCGAGGCGGATCTCGCCGGCGGCGCGTGCCGCCTCCTGGGCGCGGCGGGCTCCCTCGATCTTGGCCGATTCGAGCAGCGACGTGGCCTGCAGCTGGGCGGCCTCGACCAGCGACGTGGCCTTCATCCGCGCGTCGGCGACGATGAGGTCCGCGTCTCGCCGGGCCATCTCC
This sequence comes from Tessaracoccus pujii, assembly GCF_055326215.1. Classification (NCBI taxonomy): domain Bacteria; kingdom Bacillati; phylum Actinomycetota; class Actinomycetes; order Propionibacteriales; family Propionibacteriaceae; genus Tessaracoccus; species Tessaracoccus pujii. Next base: position 51,239 of record NZ_JBUZNP010000008.1, read on the forward strand.
AGCGCCGACTTCCCCGCGTCCGCCTGCTGTTGGCGCAGCTCACGCAGGCCGGCCAGGCCGGTGAGCCGCACGTCGTCCGCCTCCTGCTGGGCCGATTCGCGAAGGGTGGCCGCGGTTCGGCGGGCCTCGGCCTTGATCCGCTCGGCCTCCTTCTGCGCCTGCGTGACGATCTCCCCGGCCTGGGCTTCGGCGGACCGGAGGAGCCCGGTGGCGTGGGCGCCCAACCTGGTGAAGTCCGTGGTGCCCTGCTCGGCCTTGATGAAAGCGATCTCCCGGGTGCGTTCGCGCACCTGCATCTTCAACTGGCTGACCCTGGTCTCGACCTCGCGGACGTAGGTGTCCACGGCGTGCTTGTCGTAGCCGAGCATGGAGTGCGGGAAACTCCCTGCTGCCGTGGCTCGGTCGTCGAACAGGTTGAGACCGGTCTCTTCGGTGTCGGAGTCACTGCCTGGTGCGGACACCACCACATCCTCTCGTCGACGGAGCTGTCAGGTCCGAGCGTAGTCGCTCGCACAGACAACGGAGGGCAGGGTGCGCGCACCCTGCCCTCCGTTGTCGCGGCCGGACTCAGTGCCCGGCGGGCTCCTTCGGCAGCTCGACGAGCTCGAGCAGCACGCCGCGGGCGTCCTTGGGGTGCACGAAGTTGATCCGGGAGCCGCCGGTGCCGCGCTTGGGCTCCGGGTAGAGCAGGCGCAGGCCGCGCTCGCGCAGCACCGCCGAGACGTGGTCCAGATCGGCGACGCGGTAGGCCAGCTGCTGGATGCCCTGGCCGTTCTTGGCGATGAACCTGCCGATGGCCGAATCCTCGCGCAGCGGTGCCAGAAGCTGGATCTTGGCGTTCTCCTCGCCCTGCTCGCCGGTGCCCATCATGGCCTCCTCGACGCCCTGCTCCTCGTTGACCTCGCGGTGGAGTTCGCGCCACCCGAAGGCCTCGGTGTGGAACTTGACGGCCTCATCGAGGTCCGGGACGGCCAGGCCGACGTGATCGATGCAGATGAAGAGATCTGAGTTGTCCATGGGCGCCAGTTTTCCACACCGCGGGCCATGGGAGACCGTCGGGGTCTCCCAAGATGGGGCGCCGTCGGCGCGTCGGAGGCGGTACCGCGGCGGGATGCTGCAGACTGACAGCCGACGCGAGGAGGACGCCGTGATTGGTTGGCTGAAGAAGGCCCTGTTGGTGCTGGTGGCCGCATTCGTGCTGTTCTACCTGTTCACGCGCCCGGAGGACGCCGCCCAGGCGGTTCGCACCTTCTTCGGGGCCTTCGAGGCGATCGGACGGTTCTTCACCTCCCTGGCCGCCTGAGGTGACCTTCTTCCGGAGCCTCGTGGAGCCCGATGTGCAGGGGCACCTCCTGGTGGAGGAGGGGGAGGTGATCATCGACGAGGTCCGCAAGCACTGGGCGGCCACCTTCTGGTGGTACGCCCTGGCCGCGCTGGGCATCCCGCTCCTCGTCGCCGCCCTCGGCGCGCGGGACCTCTGGCTCATCCCGGTCGTCCTGGGGGCTTCGGCTCTGGCCGTGGGCCTGTGGAAGGTGCACGTGGCGCACATGGACCGCTTCGTCATCACCAACATGCGGGTGTTCCGCGTCCACGGCGTGTTCGACCGGTCGCTGGCCACCATGCCGATGACACGGATCCTCGACATCTCGATGTACCGCTCCCTGGTGGGCCAGGTGCTGGGGTACGGCCACTTCGTCTTCGAGTCCGCTGCCCAGGGGCAAGGGCTGCGCGAGATCCGCTACGTGGGGGACCCAGACCGCCGCGACCTCACCATCCAGCGCGTGATCCAGCGCTCCGGCCTGCGGCAGACCATGCGGATGGACCCGGTCTCCCTGGACAGCCCCAATGAGGCCGACGGGATCTGACCGGGCCCACCCGCTTTCGTCAGCCGGCGAGCGCCTGATCGACGAGGACCTTGGCCTCGGCCTGCATGGCCGCCAGGTGCTCGGCGCTCTTGAGGGACTCGGCGTAGATCTTGTACTTGTCCTCGGTGCCTGACGGGCGGGCGGCGAACCAGCCGCTCGGGGTGGTCACCTTGATTCCGCCGATGGCAGCGTTGTTGCCGGGCGCGTGCGACAGCACGGCGGTGATCTCCTCGCCGGCCAGGTCGGTGACCGTCACGTCCGCCGCGCCCAGGTTGCCCAGGCGGGCCTTCTGCTCCCGGCTCGCGTCCGCGTCGACCCGCGCGTAGTAGGAGCGGCCGAACTCTGCCTCCAACTCGGCGTAGTGCTCCGAGGGGCTCTTGCCGGTGACCGCGATGATCTCGGAGGCGAGCAGGGCGAGCAGGAGCCCGTCCTTGTCCGTGGTCCAGGTGGAGCCGTCCATGGCCAGGAACGACGCGCCGGCCGACTCCTCGCCGCCGAATCCGATGGAGCCGTCGGTGAGGCCGGGGACGAACCACTTGAATCCCACGGGCACCTCGACCAGCCGGCGCCCGAGCTTGGCGGCCACCTTGTCGATGATCGACGACGACACCAGCGTCTTGCCGATGCCCGCGTCGGCCGACCACCCGGGGCGGTGGGCGAACAGGTAGTTGATCGCCACGGCCAGGTAGGCGTTGGGGTTCATCAGCCCGGCGTCGGGCGTGACGATGCCGTGCCGGTCCGAGTCCGCGTCGTTGCCGGTGGCGACGGTGAACCGGTCGCGCTGGTTGACCAGGGAGGCCATGGCGTTGGGCGAGGAGCAGTCCATGCGGATCTTGCCGTCGGTGTCCAGCGTCATGAAGCTCCACCGCGGGTCCACCGTGGGGTTGACCACCGTGATCGGCAGACCGAGCTCGGCCAGGTGCTCCCAGTACTGCACCGACGCACCGCCCATGGGATCCGCGCCGTGGACGAGCCCGGAGGCCTTGATGGCGTCGAAGTCCAGCGCGGTGGACAGCTCCTGGCAGTAGGGCGTGCGGTAGTCGTAGCGGTTGACCTCTGCCGACTCGTAGCGGCTCCGCCGGATCTCCGACGGGGTGGCCATGAGCTCATTGGCGCGCGCGGCGATGACCTTGGTGGCGTCCGAATCGGCCGGCCCGCCGTTGGGCGGGTTGTACTTGAAGCCGCCGTCGCGGGGCGGGTTGTGCGACGGGGTGACGACGATGCCGTCGGCCAGCGCGGTGTGCTCGCGGTTGTAGCGGATGATGGCCCGCGACACGGCTGGGGTGGGTGTGTACTCGTCCTCCCGCTCGGCGCAGATCTCGACGCCGTTGGCGCTCAGCACCTCGATGGCCGTCTTCCACGCCGGCAGTGAGAGAGCGTGGGTGTCCTTGCCGATGAACAGGGGACCCGTGGTGCCCTGCGCCGCGCGGTACTCGACGATGGCCTGCGTGGTGGCCGCGATGTGGAGATCCTGGAACGCGGTGTCCAGCGAGGACCCACGGTGCCCGGACGTGCCGAACACCACCATCTCGTCGGGGTTGGTGGGGTCCGGGGTGCGGTCGTAGTAGGCGGCGAGAAGTTCGTCGACATTGATCAGATCCTGGTCCTGGGCCGGCTGCCCGGCGCGCTCATGTGCCATGGGCTCATCGTAGTGGCGCGGCACCCGGACGTCCGGGGCTCAGAACAAGACGCTGGCCAGCCGCCGCCGCGCCTTCAGGACGGCCGGCTCGGCTCGCCCGGCCACCTCGAACAGCTCCAGGAGCCGCACGCGGATGGCGTCGCGGTCCTCGGGCCCGGACTGGGCCGCCAGGCCCAGTAGACGCTCGAACGCCTCGTCGTAGCGGCCGTTGATGACCTCCAGGTCCGCGGCGTCCAGCTGGGCCGCCAGGTCGTCGGGGTGCGACTCGGCGCGCTGGGTGATCTGAGCAGGGTCGAACGTGGTGCTGCGGTCCAGGAGCGCCGACTGCGCGCGCCCGGCCAACACCTCGGCGTCGCCCGGGGTCTCCTTGAGCAGCGCGTCGAACTCGCGCACCGCGGCGGCGAAGTCTCCGGCCTCGAGCGCCGCGTCGGCCTTGGCGAAGCGCGGGTTGGCGGCGGGCTCGGCCGCCGCGGCGCCGGCCGGGTTGGCCCCCGACGTGGGCTGCGCCCGGCCCGTCATGCCGTTGGCCACGGCGAGCTGCGCGATCTGGTCCAGGATCGCGGAGATCTCCTCACGCGTCTTGGTGCCCTGGAACAGCGGTGCCATCTGGCCGCCGATCACCGCGACGACGGTGGGCACCGCCTGGATCTGGAGGGCCTGCGCGAGGCGGGGCTCGGCGTCGACGTCGACCCGCCCCAGCTGGAAGCGGCCACCGGCGGCGTTGACCAGATCCACCAGCGCGGCGGTGACCCCCTGCCCCGCCGGGTCCCGGGGGGAGTGGAACTCGAGGATGACGGGATGCTGCGCCGAGCGTGCCGCCAACCCCTGGAAGTCCGCCTCCGTCACCGTCACCACGTAGCCGCCGCCGGTGGCCACGGGCTGGGAAAGGGAGGAGAGGTCCACGGCGCCGGGGCGCGAGAAGTTCACATCAGTCATGGTGCCCATCTTGGCCGCACACCAGCCCCGGTTCAACCGCGGACGACCACCGCCCCCGGGCCGCGACCCTCGGGCCCGGGCCACGAGGCCAGGATCTCGCCGCTCACGGGCACGGGCGCGGTGCCCCGGGTGGCGATGATCCGCACGTCGCCGCGGTGCAGCGCGACGGTGTCCGCGTCGAGCACCTCGACGCGGGTGGTCCCCAGGTCCGGCGAGCGGAGCGCGGGTTCGCTGCGGCGCAGCTCGATCAGCCGGCGGTACCAGGCGAGCATCCGGGCGTGGGGCTCGTCGCCGCGCTCCTCCCACCGCAGCACGGCCGAGCGCCACGTGGCCTCGGCCTGCGGATCCGGCGTGGGCGCGCTCCAGCCGGTGGCCTTGAACTCGCGGGCGCGGCCCACGGTCACGAACGGTCCGAGGTCCGGTCCGAGGTGGCTGAAGTAGGGAAACGGCGTGGAGGCCGCCCACTCCTCGCCCATGAACAGCATCGGCGTGTACGGGGCCAGCAGGTAGAGGGCGGCCGCGGCCGCCTGCAGGTCCACCGACGCGTGCGCGGCGAACCGGTCACCCACGGCGCGGTTGCCCACCTGGTCGTGGTTCTGCAGGGACACCACGAAGGAGTGCCCGTCGTAGTGCGGGCTGTCCGGGTCCACCGGGGCGCCCCAGTCCTGCCCGCGGAAGGTCGAGAGGGTGCCGTCGTGGACGAAGACCCGGCTCAGCGCCTTGGCCAGGACGTCCGCGGCGCCGAAGTCCACGTAGTAGCCCTGCGTCTCGCCGGAGAAGAAGCTGTGCAGCGCGTGGTGCACGTCGTCGGCCCACTGCGCGTCCATGCCCCTGGCCCCGGGCATCGAGCCGACCGGGGAGACCATGGCCGGTTGGTTGAGGTCCGACTCGGCGATGAGGGTCAGCTCGCGGCCCACCTCCTGGGACCAGCGGTCCGCGTGCTGCGCCAGCTCCGCCAGGAAGTGCAGGTCCGAGTCGTCGCGCAAGGCGTGCACGGCGTCGAGGCGCAGGCCGTCCGCCCCGACGTCGACCAGCCAGTGCCGGGCCGACCCGAGGAGGAAGCGGCGCACCTCGTCGCTGCCGGGGCCGTCGAGGTTCACCGCGTCGCCCCACGGCGTGGAGTGGCGGTCCGTGAGATAGGGGCCGAACTGTCCGAGGTAGTTGCCCTCCGGCCCGAAGTGGTTGTGCACCACGTCGATCAGCACGCCCAGGCCGCGCTCGTGGCACGCGTCGACGAGCCGCACCAGCCCGGCGATCCCGCCGTACGCCTCGTGCGCGGCGTAGAGCGCCACGCCGTCGTAGCCCCAGCCCCGCTCGCCGGGGAAGGCGGCCACGGGCATCAGCTCGACGGCGTCGACGCCCAGCTCGACGACGTGGTCCAGGCGCCCGATGGCGCCGTCGAAGGTGCCGGCTTCGCTGAATGTGCCCACGTGCAGCTCGTAGAGCACACCCCCGCGGAGGGTTCGGCCCTGCCACGTCGTCCGCCGGTTCAGGAGGGACGGGTCGACGACGGCGGCGCTCCCATGGACGCCGTCGGGCAGTGACAGGGCGCGGGGGTCCGGCAGCGGATCCCCGCCGTCCAGGCGGAACGCGTACCTGTCGCCGTGGGTGAGCTCCGCGGTGGCCGTGAACCAGCCGTCGCCCCTGGCGGCCATCGGCTGGTCGCCTCGCAGAGTGACCAGGTCCACGCGCGTGGCCCGTGGGGCCCACACCTGCGGCCTCATCGGGCCACCAGGAGGGCGACGGGGAGCGTGGCCAGCACCTCGGCCAGGGCGGTGGAGCCGCCGGCGAACTCGCGCCCGGTGAGGGCGTCGACGAACGCAACCTCAGGCAGGATCACCTGGTGCTCGCCCCAGCCGCCGCGCTCGGCCAGCAGGGCCGGGAGCCGGGTGGCGACGGCCACGGCGCGCACGCCCCCGTCGCTGGTGCCGCGCGCGAACGCGACGGCGTGGCCGCTGGTGCTCGGCACCGGCGCGTACGTGGCGTGCTCCCCCCGGAACGCGTCCGGGAACTCGCGCCGGACACGCAGGGCGCGGCTGGTGACCAGCAGCTTCTCCGCGTCCAGGCTCTGCTGCGTGGAGGAGTCCACGGCGGCCAACAGGTCCGCACGGGCGGTGAAGTCCACCGGGCGCCGGTTGTCGGGATCCACCAGCGACAGGTCCACCACCTCGCAGCCCTGATAGACGTCCGGGACACCCGGCATGGCCAGCTGGATGAGTTTGGTGCCCAGCACCACGCAGCGGACGGAGTCCGCGACCGTCGCGGTGAAGGCGTCCAACGCGGCGCCGCAGCGCTCGTCGGTCAGCGCGGTGTGGGCGAGCCCCAGCACGGCCTCCTCGTAGGCCGAGTCGGGAGCCGCCCACGTGGTGTGCGCCTTGGCCTCGCGCATCGCCTTGGTGAGGTACCCGTCGAGGCGCTCGGCGGTGATCGGAGCCGCCCCCGCCGCGGTGCCGGCCAGCCGCCAGGTGGCGGCGACCGTCTGCCACAGCAGGAGCTCGGTGGCGCCGTCGACGGCGGTGCGCTGCATCTCGGTGGCGGCGCGCAGCTCCGCCACGCAGGCCTCCCATGATTTGGCGTGCTCGAGCATTGCCGCCAGCCGCGCCCGCACGTCCTCGGAGCGCTTCGTGTCGTGGGTGGACAGGGTGGTCATGGTGGAGGGCCAGGTGGCGCTCATCTGTTCGCAGAAGCTGTGGAACCCGTCGACGGAGACGCCTACCAGCGTGGGCTCGCTGCCCACCTCGTTGACCCCCACGAACCGGTTCCAGCGGTAGAACGCGGTGTCCTCCTTGGACTTGGCCATCACGGGGCCGCAGGTCTGCGCGAAGCGGATCATGAACTCGGCGCGCAGCTCCGCGAAGCCCTGATCCTCCTCGGGCAGCTCGGTGGTCACCGTCGTGGCGCCCACGGGTGGCAGGTCCTCGGAACCGCCGGGCTCCCCGGGGCGGATGTCGCCGCAGGCCAACGCGACGACGAGGTCCAGGGTGGCCTGCTCGTCCGCGGTCAGATCCGGCCGGGCGCGGTCCGCGGCCTCCGTGATCACCGCGCGCTCCTCCGAGGAGGCCGGCAGGCCGGGTTCCACGTAGGCGCGGTAGCGGTCCATGTTGACCAGCAGCGCCGTGATGGCGTGCTCGAGCTCCCGCCGCGTGTGGTCGCGCAGGGCCACGTCGGATTCACAGATGGCCACCGCGATTGACACCAGGCGGTTCACCTCGGCGAACAGCATGGTGCGCACCACCTCGTCCTTGGCCTGCTGCAGCGTTGCGCCGAACCAGCCCTCGGCGCCGGCGACGCGCTCCCACAGCTCGTTGAGCCGTGGGAGCTGACCGGGGTCGTGGAACAGGCCGGCAACCCGCAGGAGTGCGTCGTAGCCGGTGGTGCCGGCGCAGCGCGAGCCCGCGGGCAGCGTCTCGTGCGGCTCGAGGATCTTCTCCACCACCACCCAGCAGCCACCGGTGGCGCGCTGCAGCTTCTGCAGGTAGCCGCGTGGTGTGGCGAGGCCGTCGGGGTGGTCGATCCGGAAGCCGTCGATGAGGCCCTCGTCGAACAACCGGATGAGGAGGGCGTGGCTGGCATCGAAGACGTCCTGGTCCTCGACGCGGATGGCGGCCAGGGTGTCGACGTCGAAGAATCGTCGGTAGTTGAGCTCCTCGTTGCCCACCTTCCAGTACGCCAGGCGGTACCACTGCTGATCCAGCAGCTCGCGCAGCGGGAGCCCCTCGGTGCCGGGCCGGATGGGAAACACGTGGTCGTGGTAGGCCACCACCGGCTGCGGGCGGCCGTCGATCTCACGCTCCGCCAGGGCGATGGTGCCCTCGGCCAGCTCGTCACCGATCCGGCGCCCGAGGACGGGCATGAGGATGGCGCGGTCGCGGCTGAGGTCGATGTCGAACCAGCCGGCGTGCGCGGACTGGGGGCCGGAGCGGAGCACGTCCCACAGGGCCCGGTTCAGCCACAGCGGGGTCGGTACCGCCATGTGGTTGGGCACCACATCCACCACCAGGCCGAGCCCGTGTTCCTTCGCCGCCGTCGCCAGGCGCCGGAAGCCGTCCTCGCCGCCGCACTCCTCGGAGAGGCGGCTGTGGTCCACCACGTCGTAGCCGTGGACCGAGCCGGGAGCCGCCTGGAGGATGGGTGAGCAGAAGAGGTGGCTCACCCCCAGCGTCGCGAGGTAGGGCACCTGCGCGGCGGCGTCGGCGAAAGTGAAACCGGCGTTGAGCTGCAGCCGGTACGTGGACACGGGAAGTTCAGGCACGTCGTCCACCCTAAGCGGTGGTCAGGGAGAGCGTCGACCCCGAGCGGCGCCGCGTCGGAGGATCTTGACGGCCTCCTCGAATGCCAGGACGGTCGCACCCGCGGTGAGAGCGAGTGCCCAGTGCTGCCACCCCAGGGCCACCGTTCCGAACGCGTGCTGGAGGAACGGCACGTAGACCACCAGCACCTGGGCGAGCGCGGCCGCGCCCAGCGACAGCCACAGCCAGCCGTTGGTGAAGAGGTGATCGAAGGCGCTGAGGAGATCGGAGCGGCTGTTGAGCGCGTTGAACAGCTGCATGGCCACCAGCGCCGTGAAGGCGGTCGTGCGCGCGGTGGCCAGCTGGGTCCGGGCAGGGGCGAGATGTTCCAGGCCGCCGATCAGGCCACCGGGGAGGGTGAGGTCGAACACCACCAGGCTGAGCACGCCCATCAGCGCGCCGATGAAGACGATGCGCTGCCACATGTGCGCGTCGATGATGCGGTCGTCGTGGCGCCGCGGCGGGCGGGCCATCACGTCGTCGATCTCCGGGTCCACGCCCATGGCCAGCGCCGGGCCGGAATCGGTGACCAGGTTGATCCACAGGATCTGCGTGGCGAGCAGCGGCACGACGGTGGCCGCGGGATCGGCAGGATCCGCCAGGCCGATGAACATGCCCAGCGTCACACCGAGGAACACGGTGGCGATCTCGCCCATGTTGGAACTCAGCAGATAGCGCATGAACTTGCGGATGTTGTCGAAGATCACCCGGCCCTGGCGCACCGCGGCCACGATCGTGGCGTAGTTGTCGTCGCCGAGAATCATCTTCCCGGCCTCCTTGGTGACCTCGGTGCCGGTGATGCCCATCGCCACGCCGATGTCGGCGGACTTCAGGGCGGGGGCGTCGTTGACGCCGTCGCCGGTCATCGCCACGATGTGCCGGTCCGCCTGGAGGGCGTCGACCACCTGGAGCTTGTGCTCCGGGGCCACGCGGGCGTAGACGCGGGCGTGCCGGGTCGCGGCGGCGAGGTCCCCGGCCTCGATGAGGTCCAACTGTTCCCCGGTGACCACCACCGGCTGGTGGCCCTCCTCGGCGATCCCCAGGTCCGCCGCGATGCGGGCGGCCGTGACCGGATGGTCTCCGGTGATCATCACCGTGCGGATGCCGGCCCGGTGGGCTTCGGCGATGGCGGCCGCGGCCTCGCTGCGGGGCGGGTCGATGATGCCGACGATGCCGCCGAACGTGAGGTCGCGCTCGGCGTCCTCGTCGAAGGTGTGGTGCTCGGAGGGGTCCGCGTCGCGCCAGGCCACCGCCAGCGTGCGGTAGCCCTGGCCGCTCAGCTCCACGACGGCGTCAGCGAGCTCCACGCGCCGGGCCTCGGTCAGCGGAACCGCGTCGCCGCCCACCTGTTCGGCGGTGCAGCGCTCCACCAGCACGTCGGGGGCGCCCTTGGCGAAGACCAGGTGTCTGGGGCGATGCGTGGGGTGGCTGGTGAGGACCGACATCATCTTCCGCTCGGAGCTGAACGGCACCTGCGCGGTGCGGGTGTAGCCTTCCGTCGGCTCACCCCCGGTGAGCTTGCGGGCCGCGACGAGGAACGCGGCCTCCGTGGGGTCGCCCTGGATCTGCCAGGCGTCGTCCACGAGGGCCAGCTGCGCGTCGTTGGCCACCGACCCGCCCAGGAGGACGCGGCGGGCCTCGGCGAGGGCAGTGTCGCGGCTTCCGTGGACGGTCACCTCACCCTCGGGCGCGTAGCCGGTGCCGCCCAGCACCACTCGCCCGGAGGCGGTGACGATCTCGCGCAGCGTCATCTCATTGCGGGTGAGGGTGCCGGTCTTGTCCGAGCAGATCACCGAGACCGACCCGAGGGTCTCCACGGAATGGAGATCCTTCATGACGGCGTTGCGGCGGGCCATGGCCTGCACGCCGATGGCGAGGACGAGCGAGAGGATGGCGGGGAGTCCCTCGGGGACGGCGGCCACGGCGAGAGAGACGCCCATGAGGAGAATGTCGACCGCGCCGTCGAGGGTGTCGACACGGTTGACCAGTGCGGTGGTCACCATCACGATCACGGCGATGGCCACCACGAGGAGGCCGAGCGTCGTGGAGATCTTCGCGATCTCCACCTGCAGCGGCGAGGGTTCGGCCTCGGTCTCGTCGAGCAGGGTGGCGATCCGGCCCATCTCGGTGGCCATGCCCGTGGTGGTGACGACGGCGCGGCCGACCCCGTGGGCCACGGCGGTGCCCTTGAACACCATGTTGGCGCGGTCGCCGACGAGGGTGGCCTCCTCCAGCGCGGCCGGCGACTTCTCCGCCGCCTCCGACTCGCCGGTGAGGGAGGCCTCCTGGACCCGCAGCGACGACGCGGTGAGCAGCCGCGCGTCGGCGCCGACGGCGTCGCCCTCGGCGAGGACAAGCACGTCGCCGGGGACCAGCTCGGCGGAGGGGACGACGGTGAGGAGGCCGTCGCGCAGAACGGTGGAGCGGGTGGCGGTCATGTCCGCCAACGCGGCGACGGCACGCTCGGCCCGGTTCTCCTGCACGTACCCGATGACGGCGTTGGCCAGCACGATGACCGCGATCACCAGCGCGTCGACCGGCACACCGGTGGCGCCCTCCACCGCCCACGCGACCACGGAGATGACGATGGCGGCGAGGAGCAGGTAGATGAGCGGATCGGCGAACTGTCGCACGAGCCGTCGCCACGCCGGCTCCGGGGGAGTGGAGCGCAGCTCGTTGCGGCCATAGAGGTCCTGCCGTGCCGCCACCTCGCCGGCGCTGAGGCCCGAGGCAGGGTCGACGCCCAGTGCGAGCGTCACTTCGTCAGCAGGGAGAAGTGTCACGTCGCGCACAGCGTCGGCCATGTGTCCATTGTGTCCCTCCGCCTACCCCCGCCGCTGACTCATGTCGGGGTGGCGGGAACTTCGGCAGGGGTCAGGGGAGGGGGGCCACCGGGTGGCCGTTCTCGGTCATGCCGCGGTAGCCGGCCAGCATCAAGGCGATCCGGCGGGCTGAGAGCTCCGTGACGTGCAGGGCGACGCCCTCCGGCTCCACCCAGTGGATGGCGCGGATCTCGCGGTCATCGGTGCCCAGCTCCGCCGCGACCTCCGGGCCCAGCGTCCCGCCGTCGAAGATGAACTCCACCGCGTCGGACCAGCCGAGATAGGGCGGCATCCAGTCCACCAGCAGCGGTTGCCCGAAGGTGACCTCGATGCCCAGCTCCTCCAGGGTCTCGCGCTCCCCTCCGGCGCGCGGCGCCTCGAACGGCTCGACGATGCCGCCGGGCAGTTCCCAGTCCTCCTTGTAGGAGGTCTCCAGCAGCAGCACGCGGCCCTGCTGGTCGCGGAACAGGGCATGCGCGATGACGCGCTTGGTGGGCAGGATCGAATCCAGCACACCGGAGAAGCCGTGCGGACCGTACACGGTGTCGACGGCGAGGCGCGAGTAGATGAGGATGTCGCGGAACACGCCGGGCTCCGCTTCCACGGCCGCCCTCAGGCGTCCCTCCAGCCGGAAGCCGCAGCGGTGCAGCGCCACCCGGGCGGCGGTGTCCCACTCGGGCAGCTCCACCTGGAGCCGGCGGAGGTCGTGGGCGAGGATGGCGTCGTCGGAGGCCAGCGACAGCGCACGCTGCAGTGTGTCGACGTCGACCTCCTGCTCAGCCCAGCGCAGCGTACCCACGCCGCCGGCGATGTCCACGGACACCTTGAAGTCGCTCACCCGGCCGACCGTACCCGGTGCCCGCCACGGCCACCACCCCGGGTGACCGCAGCGGACTGCGACGGGCTGTTATGCGTTCGTGGCGTCCTCGCCCTGGACCGGTGCCGGGCGCACGGCGGCCTTGGCCTCACGGCGCAGCCAGACGGAGCCGAGCGGCGGGACGGTGACGAGCGCGCGGGCCGGGAAGTGGCCCCATGGTTCTTCGTGGGCGGTCACCTCACCGAGGTTGCCGAACTCGCCGGACCCGTCGTAGACGGGAGCGTCGGTGTTGAGGATCTCCTCCCACGCACCGGCCTCCGGGAGGCCGATCTCGTAGTCGATCAGCGGCTCGGGGGAGAAGTTCGTCACGCACGCGATGTGGTTGTAGTCCTCGTCGTGGCGCACCCATGCGATGGTGTTGCGGCCCGCGTCGTCGGCGTTGATCCAGCTGAATCCCTTGGGTGAGTTGTCCAGCTCGAACAGTGGGCGGTTGGCGCGGTAGATGTGGTTGAGGTCGCGGAAGAGCCGCTGCAGGCCGCCGTGGCCCCACAGCTCGGTGACCCACCACTCGAGGGACACCGACTCACTGAACTCCGGCCGCTGCCCGAACTCGCAGCCCATGAAGACCAGCTGCTTGCCTGGGAAGCTCCACATGAACGAGTAGTAGGCGCGCAGCGTGGCGAACTTGCGCCAGTCGTCCTGCGGGACCTTGTTGATCATGGAGCCCTTGCCGTGGACCACCTCGTCGTGGCTGATGGGCAGCATGAAGTTCTCGGAGTAGGCGTAGACCATGCCGAAGGTGAGGAGGTTGTGCTCGTACTGGCGGTACACCGGGTCCAGCTGCAGGTACCGCAGCGTGTCGTTCATCCAGCCCATGTTCCACTTGAAGCCGAAGCCGAGGCCGCCCTCGTGGACGGGCTTGGTGACGCCGGCGAAGCTGGTGGACTCCTCGGCGATCATCAGCACGCCCGGCTCACGCTCGTACAGGTGGCGGTTGCAGTAGCTGAGGAAGTCGATGGCGTCGAGGTTCTCGCGGCCGCCGTACTGGTTGGGCACCCATTGACCGTCCTCGCGGGAGTAGTCCAGGTACAGCATGGAGGCGACGGCGTCCACGCGCAGGCCGTCGATGTGGAACTCCTGGATCCAGTACAGCGCGTTGGACACGAGGAAGCTCTTCACCTCGTTGCGTCCGTAGTTGAAGATGTAGGTGCCCCAGTCCTGGTGCTCGCCCTGCCGGGGATCCGCGTGCTCGTAGAGCGCGGTGCCGTCGAAGCGGCCCAGTGCCCAGTCGTCCTTGGGGAAGTGCCCGGGCACCCAGTCCATGATGACGCCGATGCCTGCCTGGTGCAGCCTGTCGACGAGGTAGCGCAGGTCATCGGGCTTGCCGAAGCGCGACGTGGGGGAGAAGTACCCGGAGATCTGGTAGCCCCAGCTGGGCTCGAACGGGTGCTCAGCCAGCGGCATGAACTCGACGTGGGTGTAGCCCTGCCACTTGACGTAGCTGACCAGCTCCTCCGCCAGATCCAGGTAGCTCTTGCCCTTGCGCCAGCCGCCCAGGTGCACCTCGTAGACGCTCATCGGCTCCGCGTGGGCCTTCGAGGCGCGGCGCTTGGCCAGCCACTCGTCGTCCGACCAGGCGTACTTCGACTCGTAGACGATCGACGCGTTCGCCGGCGCCTGCTCGCTGAACCTGGCCATGGGGTCGACCTTCTCGATCCACTGGCCGTCCTGCGTCTCGATGCGGTACTTGTACAGCGTGCCTTCGCCGAGGCCCTCGATGAACGTGCCCCAGACGCCCGAGCCGGGGATCAGCTCCAGGGCGTCGCCGGTCCACCAGTTGAAGTTTCCGATGACCTGCACGGACTTCGCGTTGGGTGCCCAGACGGCGAATCGGACGCCCGTGACGCTGCCACGCTCCTCGTCGTCCACCGTGACCACGGTGCTGCCGAGGCGCTTCCACAGCTCGGTGTCGCCACCGCTGTGAAACCCTTCGAAGTCCCAGCCGGTCAGTCCACCGAAGCGGTCGTGCGCCATTTTCTTGACTCCTTCGAAGCGATGTCTGTGCGCGCCAATCTAGCGTGCCGGGGGCCGCTGCGGGTGCGGACGGCCCAGTGCGGGGGATCCCGCCATCAGGGTTACGGGATCGTTATCAACGTGGCCAGGTGCTGCAGCGGCACCGACAGCAGGTGCGGACGGAAGCGCGCCTCGTAGACGGCTTCGTAGCCCGCCTTGTCCGTCTCGTACGCCGCCAGGACCGGGTCCTCCGCGTGCGGGTCGAGCCCGTAGCCGCTCAGGAACGCCTCGCGGCACCCGGCCAGCCACTGCGCCGACGCGCCGCCCGCAGCCTGGGCGTAGGCGAAGGAGCGCAGCATGCCGGCCACGTCCCGCAGCGGCGAATCCGGGAGGCGCCGCTCCGCCATGGTCTTGAGGGGTTCCCCCTCGAAGTCCACGTAGCGCCACCGGCCCTCACTGAGCAGCACCTGCCCGAGGTGGCAGTCGCCGTGCACGCGCTGCGCGGGGAGGCGAGCGTCGGAGATGGCGGCGAAGGCCGCGTCGGCGGCCTCCCGGTAGGGGGCCACCTCGGGCACCTCGTCGGCCACGGCGGCGAAGCGTGCGCGGCAGTCCGCTGCCAGTTGCGCGCCGTCGACGGTGCCCGTCGCCAGGCGCTGCGCAAGCACCGTGTGCACGGTGGCGAGCGCCTCCCCCAACGCGCGGGCGTGGTCGGTGAAGTCGCGGCCTTCTCCGGCGTACTCGCAGGCCAGCACGTAACCGTCGGTCGGCTGCGGCAGCGCCTCGAGGAACACGGCAAGATCCGTGCCGTCCCAGGTCCAGGCGCCGTACAGCTCGGCGACCACCCCGGTGCCCGCCAGTGCGGCGTGCAGTTCGACGTCCACGGAGCGCCCCGGCTCCAGGCGGCGGAACACCTTGACCAGCAGCTGGTCGCCGAAGAACACCGACGTGTTGGACTGCTCCCCGGCGTAGCGACGGGCGGTCAGGTTGTTGGCCACCGCCCGGTACCGCTCGAATCCGGGGGCCTCGTCATACAGGGCCCGCAACAGCATGCCGCCCTCGTCGCACGCGTCGATGGGGGCGCCGTCGCGGTAGAGGAGCGGCACGTGGAAGCGCTCGCGGTGCCCGTCGTCGAACTCCACCACAAGCAGCGCGGGGCGCAGCGTCGGACCGGCCCAGGGACCCAGCTCGACGTCCACCGGACGCCCGCCGCGGCCCGAGAACCAACGCGACGACACCGCCAGGTTCCACAGCTGCTGCAGGAGTGCGGAGTCCTCCGAGGTCACTGAGCCACCACGTGGAAGATGTGCGCGGGCTTGCCGGGCCACAGCTGCACCCAGGAACGCTCGCCCCAGACGTACTCCTCGCCGGTCAGCTCGTCGACCACCCGGATGTTCTCCCGGCCCTCCACGCCCAGGGCGGCGAAGTCCAGCATCACGTCCGAGGACACCGTGTTGTCCGGGTCCAGGGAGCACACCACCAGCACGGTGTCCGCGCCGTCGTTCTTGGAGAAGACGATCACCTGATCGTGCGGGGCGTGATGGAAGTGGATGTCGCGCAGCTGCTGCAGCGACGGGTGCGCCTCGCGGATCTCGTTGAGCTTGCCGAGCAGCAGGTTGAGGTTGGGCTGGGCGGTGAAGTCGCGTGGCCGGAACTCGTATTTCTCGGAGTTGAGGTACTCCTCCCTGCCCGGGGCCAGCGCCTCGTGCTCGAACAGCTCGAAGCCGGAGTAGATGCCCCACGTGGGCGCGAGTGTCGCGGCGAGGATGGCGCGGATGGAGAACGCCGCCGGGTTGCCGGACTGCAGGTGGAACGGGTTGATGTCCGGGGTGGTGACGAAGAAGTTGGGCCGGTAGAACGACGCCATCTCCTGCGACAGCTCGGTGAGGTACTCGGTGAGCTCCCACTTCTGGGTGCGCCACGTGAAGTAGGTGTAGCTCTGCTGGAAGCCCACCTTCCCGAGGGCCGCCATCATCTGCGGCTTGGTGAACGCCTCGGCCAGGAAGATGACCTCAGGGTTGGTCTCGTGCACCTTCGACATCAGCCAGTCCCAGAACTCGACCGGCTTGGTGTGCGGGTTGTCGATGCGGAAGATCGAGACGCCGTGGTCGATCCAGAACCGCACGATCCGCAGCACCTCGTGGTAGATGCCCACGGGGTCGTTGTCGAAGTTGATCGGGTAGATGTCCTGGTACTTCTTCGGGGGGTTCTCCGCGTAGGCGATGGTGCCGTCGAGACGCGTGGTGAACCACTCCGGGTGCTCCACCACCCACGGGTGGTCCGGCGAGGCCTGCAGCGCGAAGTCCAGTGCCACCTCCAGCCCCAGCGAACGGGCCTTGGAGACGAAGGCGTCGAAGTCCTCGAAGTCGCCCAGATCAGGGTGGATGGCGTCGTGGCCGCCGTCGGGCGAGCCGATGGCCCACGGCGAGCCCGGGTCCTCCGGGCCAGGCTCCAGGCTGTTGTTCTTACCCTTGCGGAACGCGGTGCCGATGGGGTGGATGGGCGGCAGGTACACCACGTGGAAGCCCATCGCGGCGGCGGCCTCGAGGCGCTCGTGCGAGGAGTTGAACGTGCCGGAGTGCCAGTGCCCGTCGTCGTCCACCCAGGCGCCCTGCGAGCGGGGGAAGAACTCGTACCACGAGGAGTACAGCGCCCGGCGGCGCTCCACGCGGATGGGGAACTCGGCCGTGGGGGAGACGAATTCGCGCGGGCCGAAGCGGGCCATGGCGCGCGTAATGGGGGCCGAGGTGATGAGCTCCAGGACCTCCTCGACGTCCGTGTACCCGGTCAGGGTCTCCGCGGCGCCGCGCAACAGGCTGGCCGCGCCCGGGACGCGCATGGCCTCCGCCTGCTGGGCGGAGCGGGTCAGAAGCTCGCGCCCCTCCATGCACACCAGGTCCACGTCCATGGCGACGGGGAGCTTCGCCTCGGCGTTGTGCCGCCACGTGCCCCACGGGTCGCTCCAGCCCTCGACGCGGAAGGTCCAGTCGCCCTCGGCGGCCATCCGAACGTAGGCCTGCCAGATGTCGAGGCCCTGTGGGTCGACCTGCTTCATGTCGACGCGGCGCTGCGTGCCACCCGGCGAGGTGAGGATGACGGAGGCGTTCACCGCGTCATGGCCCTCCCGGAACACGTTGGCCTGGATGAGGATGCGTTCGTGAACCACGGCCTTGACCGGATACACACCGCCTTCGATGGTGGGGGTCACGCCGGTCACCGGGATGCGGCCGAAGCCGCCGTCGGTCCGAACGATGCGCTTGAGGGTCATGGCTGGGATATCCGCACTCACGGGCGTCAGCCTAGCCGGACCGCCCCCAGGCCGCACCGTTCAGGACAGCAGGTCCAGCGACGACGGCTCGGCCTCGGCCTGCAGCGCCAGCAGCTCGCGGGCGCTCATGGGCACCTGCACCCGCATCACGACGACGGACCGCGCCGGCATGGTCAGCTCCGCCAGGGCCGGGAGGACGCCGTCGGGCACCTCGTCGGCATCCGCGCTGTGCCACACCACCTCGTAGCCGTAGCCCCACGGGATGGTGGGGAGCGTCAGCGGCAGGGGTTCGGCGGACGAGTTGAACCAGGTGAGGAACGCCTCCGTCTCGTTGGAGACGTACATGCCCAACAGCCGGCGAGCACCGTCGTGCCAGGCGTCGTGGCTCATCTCGCCGAACTGGCCGTCCATCCACGTGAGGTCCACGCGCTGCAGGTTCTCGCCGTCGTCGTTGATGATCTCGGTGTGGTACGCGAAGTCCACCGGCCGCAGGACCGTGTGGGACTGTCGCAGCTTGATCAGCGCCGCGATCCGGCTCTGCACCTCGAGCCACTCGAACGGGATGTCCCAGCTCACCCAGGACAGAGGTGAGTCCTGGCAGTAGGCGTTGTTGTTGCCCTTCTGCGTGCGGCCGAACTCGTCGCCTGCCGTGATCATCGGGGTGCCGGCGGCCAGCAGCTGGGTGGCCATCAGGTTGAGCACCTGGCGGCGGCGCAGCGCGTTGATCCCGGGGTCCTCCGTCTCACCCTCCCAGCCGTGGTTCCAGGAGCGGTTGTTGTCCGAGCCGTCGCGGTTGGCCTCGCCGTTGTCCAGGTTGTGCTTGACGTCGTAGCTCACCAGGTCACGCATCGTGAACCCGTCGTGGGCGGTGACGAAGTTGATGCTGGACTGCGGCGAGCGGCCGGGCTCGTCGAAGATGTCCGGCGATCCCGCGAGCCGGGTGGCCAGCTCCTGAACGCCGTGCACGGCGCCGCGCCAATAGTCGCGGATGTGGTCGCGGAAGCGGTCGTTCCACTCGTACCAGCCCGGACCCCAGGCGCCCACCTGGTAGCCGTACGGGCCGATGTCCCACGGCTCGGTGATCATCTTGACGCCGGTGAACGTGTGATCCGCGGCCACCAGAGCCTTGAAGGCGTGGTTGTGGTCCACGTGGTGGTGCTCGTCGCGGATCATCGTGGTGGCCAGGTCGAAGCGGAAGCCGTCCACCCCCATCTCGGTGACCCAGTAGCGCATCGAGTCCAGCACCAGCTGCAGCACCATCGGGTGCGAGGTGTTGACCGAGTTGCCGCAGCCGGTGACGTCGTAGTCGTCGCGGCGGTCGTTGGTGAGGCGGTAGTAGGCGTCGTGGTCCAGGCCGCGCATCGACAGCGTCGGGCCCTCGTGGCCGCCTTCTCCGGTGTGGTTGTACACCACGTCGAGGATCACCTCGATGCCCGCCTCGTGCAGGGCGGAGACCATCTGCTTGAAGTCCGCCACCTGGTTGCCGACGGTGCCGCGGGTGGCGTAGTAGGCGTGCGGGGCGAAGAAGCCCAGCGTGTTGTAGCCCCAGAAGTTGCGCAGGCCCTTCGTCGCGACGAAGGGCTCGGACACGAAGTGGTGCACCGGCAGCAGCTCGACGGCCGTGATCCCCAGGCCGGTGAGGTACTCGATGACGGAGGGGTCCGCCAGCGCCAGGTAGGAGCCACGCAGGTGCTCGGGCACCTGGGGGTGGAGCTTGGTGAAGCCGCGCAGGTGCGCCTCGTAGATGATGGTCTCCGACATGGGCCGCCGGCGCGCGATGGGCGTGGGCGGCGGGGTGTCGGCCACGACGACGCTGAGCGGGACGGCACCGAACGAATCCGACGGCGAGATGGAGAACGGGTTGCCGGGGATGTGATCCAGGATGGGGCCGCGGAAGTCCACGCCTCCGCTGATGGCGCGGGCGTAGGGATCCAGCAGGAGGCGGGCCGGGTTGAAGCGGCTGCCCGACGACGGGTCCCACGGGCCGTGTACGCGGTAACCGTAGTGCTGCTCGGCGTCGACGCGCGGCACCTCGACGGTCCAGATCCCGTGCTCGTCGCGCGTCATGTCGATGTTGTGCTGCTGGTTGAGCGGATCGATGAGCGCCAGTTCGACCCCGGAGGCGCGTGGGGCCCAGAGGCCGAAGCGGACGCCATGGGGGGTGATGCGTGCGCCGAGGGCGCTCGTATCAGGCGTGGTGGGTGGGGTCATCGTCAGCTTCCGCGGGGTTCACAGGGGGCAGCGCCCTATTGTGCCACTTTCTGGACCAAAACCCCACTTCGCTGGGGGGTTTGCCGAGGGTGCGGCGTGGCTAGCATGGACGCTGCGCCCGCCGTCGCCGGGGCGCCTGAATGCAGAAGAGGTCCGTTGTGGAGTCCGCCTATCTCGACCACGCCGCCACCACGCCGTTGCGACCGCAGGCCCTGGACGCGTTCGTCTCGGCTGCGGGTGTGCACGGCAACGCGTCGTCGCTGCATCGGCCGGGGCAGCGGGCCCGGGCTCGGCTGGAGGAGGCGCGGGAAGAACTCGCCGCGGCCGTGGGGGCACATCCGACGGAGGTCATCTTCACCTCAGGCGGCTCGGAGGCGGACACGATCGCGGTGGTGGGTGGCTGGGAGGCGGGTCGGTCGCGGGGACGGTCGCGGTGCCTGGTGTCGGCCGTGGAGCATCCGGCGGTGCTCGGTGCCGTGAGGCGGGGAGCGGAGGTTCTCCCGGTGACCGGTGAGGGCGTCGTGTCCCTGGATGCCGCTTCGGCAATGCTGGATGCCGCTGTTGCGGTGGTGTCCGTCATGGCGGTGAACAACGAGACGGGCGTTCTTCAGCCGGTGTCTGCCGTCGCGGAACTGGCGTCGGCGGTGGGGGCGTGGACGCACTCCGACGCGGTGCAGGCGTTGGGGCACGTGCCGGTGGACTTCTCGTCGAGTGGCCTGGATCTGATGAGCCTGTCGGCGCACAAGATCGGCGGGCCGGTGGGCATCGGCGCGCTGCTGGCGCGGCGCTCGGTGGCACCCGCGGCGGTCGGTCTGGGGGGAGGGCAGGAGCGCGAGGTGCGGTCCGGTACCCAGCCGGTGGCGCTGGCGGCTGCGTTCGCGCGGGCGGCGAGTGTCGCGGTGGGGGAGTTGGGTGTCGAGTCGTCCCGCCTGGCTGCGCTGCGGGACTGGGTGGCGGAGGCGTGCGTGGCGGCGGGTGGTCGGCTGAACAGCCGACCGGACGGGGCGCCGCACATCGTCAATGTGACGTTCGACGGGGTGCGGGCCGACGACCTGTTGTTCCTGCTGGACCAGCGAGGCGTGCACGCGTCGGTCGGGAGCGCCTGTCGGGCGGGGGTGCACCAGCCCAGCGAGGTGCTTCTCGCGATGGGACGGACGGCCGACGAGGCGACTCAGTCGCTGCGGTTCTCGTTGGGCTGGACCACGACGACTTCCGACATCTCACGCCTGGTGGAGGTCCTCCCGGAGGCCTTGAGCGTCGCCCGCTCCGCATTCTGACCCCTTGCTCGCTCCCTGAGGAGGCCGGCGTCGCGAAGCGACCGGCGGCTGTCTCGAAGGGTCGTGACGCAACACTGCCGCTGACCGCCCGCGGTGTTTGTGGCGCGCAGGGACGCTCAGCTGGCGAGGGCGAGCAGTGACAAGGGCGGCGTCCGGTCCGGCAGCCGATCCCAGGCGGGGTCGTCGCGGGGTGGGTCGTCTCCGCGCGGTAGAACGGGTGGGGCAGGTCCTCGGACTGGCCGGGGAGCCGAGATCCTGGTGGTGCCCTGGGAGGTTACGAGGTACTCGTACCCGGCAGGGGAGCGCCAATGGAACAGGCCCGGCTCCGGTTGGGTGAGCCGCCAACCGCCGTGAGTCTTCCCACGATGGGTGAAGCGCGAGAGCGGTCCAAGGTTGTCCGGCGACGTCTGGCCGCGGGGTCCGTCGTCGACGAAGGGCTGGGTGTGGTCCGCGTCGCATCCGCGCGCAACCCGGGTGCCGAAGGGAAAGACGTCCACCGGATTCCGCACCTCCATGGCCAGGCGCATGAGACCTGTGGGGTTGTGGTGGTCCACAGCGGGGATCGAGTTGGGGTCCAGGACGGGGCGCACGATTACGCGTGAATCGGCAAGCAGTTCCCGGAGACGATCGGTGGGGAGACAGCCCCAGCGTTCGACGCGGGCGATGCCGGTGGCCGAACCGTCGGGCAGCAGTTCCAGACCGGGAGTGGGGTCTCCGGTGAGCCAAGGATCCGAGCCGGTGATGTGGACGAACAACTGATGGGTGGGCAGGATGTCTTGCCCGAAAGTGCGTCGGGCGAGTTCCCCGACCGCGGCGGCGCGGCGGGTTTGGAGATCTGCCTTGGCGAGGGCTTCCGTGGAGAGGTCTGCCAGGAGCGGGTGTGCCGGATCGAGGTGGGCAGGCATCGCCTTGGCGATCTCGTTGATGGCCTGATCAAACGCGAGCGCATCGGCCGGGGCGAGGCGTCCCCAGATCTCGATGTGACCGTCCCGGATCTGGTTGAGCACGACCTTTCGCTCGGTGCGATGCCGGGCTTCGGCGTCAGCAGCGGTCTGGGGATCCGCGGCAAGGATCCAGCCATCGAGATTCCGCAGGACCCGGGCCCAAGGCATCAGTGCCAGGGCGTGCGCGAGCTTGCGGTCCAGCAGCGCGACGGCGGCGGCGCTGAGATGCTGGGCCCGGCCGGCTGCGTCGGCTGCCTGCCACCAGCGCACCCGCCCGGCGAGCACCGCCTCCCAGAGAGCGGGGTGGCGGTGGCGCACATTGAGTACGTCTGCGATTCGACCCATCGCCGAGAGCGGGGAGATGCCCAGAAGCGCCCCGATCTCCAACGAGAGGAACTCGCCGATACCGGGGGTGCCGTCCGCGCCGGGCTGGATCAGGTCCTCCATTCCGACCTGGACCGCGGCGTCGTCGATGCGGTACACGTCGGTGAGGTGCGCGATGGCGACCACCTCGGCGACCTCGGCTGCGACGAGGTGCTGGTGGGCGTGATCAAGCGCGGCATATCCCTCGGCCACCGTGACCGGGACCAGGGGAGCAGGCGCGTTGTCGAGCATGACCCAAGACTATTCGACCACACGGACAATTACGAGGGGGGCGCGACTGGGTGTGGATAAGTCTGACGGGCGGATCGGTAGAGTGGAGCACTGCTGAGCAGAGGGGCACGAAGTGCGCGAGGGTTGTCCGGGTGGCGTCGCGACGACGTAGTCTCGCAGCTGGAGTCGCTTCTTTTCGGGTTGGTGCCCGCCCGTCCGGACCCCACGGGGTGGGGCTGCTTCTTCGGCCAGATGTTCCACCTGATCCTGATTGGGGTGAGTCCCCATCGCAGAGCAGCCCTTGGCTCACCCCGCTGGGCACCGATCGTGCTACTTGCTGCGAGCACTCCATCAGGGATGCGTGAGACCGCGGGTCTGATGCTTCTGGCTGAGTGGTAGGCGCCCGGCCCTTGGCGAGGGCCGGGCGCCATGGCGCTATTTCTTGCCGCGGGAGAGTTGAACGGCGCTCTCGGAATACCCGTCGGCGCATTCGAGGGCTCCACAGACGAAGGCCAGGGTCAGGCTTGCTGCCTTCCCTCCGGCGAAGTAGCCGTTGTCGGAGGTCACGTAGGCCTCCCAGGGGTAGGTTCCGCCGTCGCAGTTCAGATCGGTGAGGTAGAAGTAACCCTTGATCTTCATCCGCCCCACCCGCTGGGTCAGCGTGCCGCCGAGCTCGAAGTAGTCGGCGTCCGTGCAGGTGTAGGTACCCGTGATCATCGCGTCACCGTTCTTGTACGCGGTGCCGCGGGGGTCGACAGACACGGACGCGGTCGGTGTCTCCGGCGCTTCGAGGACCTGGAGGGTGAGGTTGCCTCCCACGGGATCATCTGCGTTAGCGGTGAACGCCATGATGTAGTAGGTCACGCCTTCGGTGCTGTAGGCGGCCGTCTTCATCGGACCGCAGGCGACCAGTCCGCCGCCGGCTGCGGGGTCCCCGTCGAAGATCATGAGGCCGAGGTCGTAGTCGGTGCCGGTACCGTCGACAAGGAACCCCAAGCCCTCTGACCCATCAGAGGTGTAGGTGTACCAGACGCTTCCTCGCACGGCGGGGGCGCCGCAGTAATCATTCAGCGTGGCGTCAGTAGCCTCGGTCTGCGCGTCGGTGGTGTCCAGGCTGTAGGTCTCCCCGAGTGAGGTGGGGGTCGCCTGGTCGGTGGTGTCGTTAGTGACGGCGGCGCTTGCGGTGAGCGTTGTGACGCCTAAGAGGGAGGCGGCGAGGAGCAGGGCCAGGGAGGCCCGCAGGGACGATTTCATTCGAACTCCTTCGTTCGTCAGGCCCCGACCTGGGTGCCTTGGCATGATCAAAGCACGCGCGAGGTTCACAGGAACGAAGCCAGCTGGCCCCGCCCATGCCCGGTGACATGGACGTCCGAGTGTGGTGGCTCGGCAGGGCGGCGTTTGGTTGGGCTTGATCCTGGGCGGCGGGCCAGTTCACTGTTCGTCGGGTTGGGCTTCACCGCGCGATGCCGCCTTGCCGTGCTTGCCGATCGCTACCCCCGTGGTCGGCGAGCGCCCGCGCGAACGGCGGGTCCGGTCAGATGAGCCCCGGGACGAACATCCTTGTCTCACGCATGTATGAGCGGAACTCAGGAAGGTGCGCCGCCAGCAGTCGCTCTTCCTGCACAGCTCGATATGCCTGCAAAGCGGCAGCCAGGACCAGGATCGCCAATTTCTCCCACGACGGTGCCACCCAGACCGCTCCTGCCAGGGATGCGATCTCACCGACGTAAAGGGGGTGACGAATGAACCGGTACGGTCCCGTGCGGACCAGCGTCCGCACTTGCGGCTCCACACCGAAGCTCCGCCGGAGTACGGCGAGCGAGTAGATGGAGAAGATCAGCCCGACCGATTGAAGCGAGACGGCGGCCATGGATTGCCCGAGGCTCACTGGTTCACCTCCAGCGAAAGCCAGGAGGAACGGTGCGAAGGTCCCGGCGTACGCGGCCACCCGTGGCAAGATCCGGTCGCTCTTTGCCGTGGCATCGCTTCGGATGAGCAGCAGCAGCACCGCCAGGACGTAAAAGGCCAAGAGCATCACGCGGTGGGGGAGCCCGAGAAGCGCAATCAGCCCACCGGTGGCGAAATCGGCGCCAGAAAACAATGAGATAGCGGACGCCATGAAAAGCAGGAAAAGGATGGGGACCAGGAAGACCCGTTCCCAGTCCACCATCCTGAGCAGTTTTGATTCGCTCACAGCGGGATCGCCCTTCAGCGGTTGCGCTCACCGGGAGCGGACGCACACGGTTGCCGCAGCCTAGCCGAAAATTCTGAGAGTTCATTCGATCGAATGGGCTCAAAGACCGGACGAGGGCGGTGGCACCTGGCTGTTCGGTAGAGTGGAGGGCTGTTGAGCTGAGGAGGGGCTGTGCGTGTCTTGGCCGCGATGTCGGGCGGAGTGGACTCCGCCGTCGCCGCCGCGCGCCTCGTCGCCGCCGGGCATGACGTGACAGGGGTGCACCTCGCGCTCTCCAAGAACCCCGCGTCCTACAGGTCCGGCGCACGCGGCTGCTGTTCGTTGGAGGATTCGCACGATGCCAGGCGGGTGGCGGACAAGCTGGACATCCCGTTCTACGTGTGGGACTTCGCCGAGGAGTTCCATGAGGCCGTCGTCGACGACTTCATCGCCGAGTACCGCGCCGGCCGCACGCCGAATCCCTGCTTGCGCTGCAACGAGAAGATCAAGTTCGCGGCAGTGCTGGATCGCGGCGTGGCTCTGGGATTCGACGCCGTGGCCACTGGTCACTACGCCGACCTGCGGCGCCAAGACGACGGTACGGTCTCGCTGCACCGCGCGGCGGATGCGGCCAAGGACCAGTCCTACGTGCTGGGGATGCTCACGCAGGAGCAACTCGCCCGGTGCCTGTTCCCCCTCAACGACGTGGAGAAGCCGGTGGTGCGCGCCGAGGCGCAGGCACTCGGGTTGGGTGTGGCGAAGAAGCCCGACAGCCACGACATCTGCTTCATCGCCGACGGTGACACGCAGGGATTCCTCGGCCGATACCTCGACGATGCACCGGGTCCGATCGTCGACGCCCAAGGGGCGCTGCTGGGGGAGCACCGGGGGACGCACCGCTACACCGTCGGGCAACGCAAGGGACTGGACCTGCGGGTTCCGGCGCCGTCGGGGGAGCCCCGCTACGTGCTGCGCATCGAGCCGGTGGCCAACACCGTCGTGGTGGGCGCCAGGGAGGACCTGGCGGTCACGCACCTCAGCGGCATTCGTGCCACATGGACCGGGCAACCCGTTCGTGGTGCATGGCGGGGGCAGGCGCAGTACCGGGCACACGGCGTGCCGCAGGACGCGACGATCTCGGCCACCGACGGAGGGCTCACGGTGCGCTTGGACGAACCGGGCCACGGCGTCGCGCCCGGACAGACCGTCGTCGTGTACGACGGCGACCGCGTGGTGGGCAGCGCCGTGATCGCCGAGGCACTCAGATGCTGATCACCGCCGCGGGCTCCCTGCCTGGCACCGATTTCCGCGGCGCGCTGAGCGCCATGGCGCAGGCGCTGCCGGAGGTGTTGCCGCTGCCGGAACTGCCGGGCCGCGGGGTTGGATCGGACATGATCGGGCGGGCGCTGGGGCTCATCTCCGGCCTCGGGTTCGACATGCAGCCTGCCGGATGGCGGCTCTCGCCGCACTCTGGCGCCGAGCATCGCGCGGCCCGCGCCCAGTGGCGACGCGACCTCGACGACACCGAGGAACTCCTTCAGGGGTTCGACGGTGTGCTCAAGGTGGCCGTCGCGGGGCCATGGACGCTCGCGTCCTCCGTCGAGCGACCCATGGGGGACCGTCTCCTCGCCGACCACGGGGCCCGGCGCGAACTGGCGCAGGCCTTGGTGGAGGGGGTGGCGGGACTGCGGGCGGAAGTGTCGCGGCGGGTTCCGGGCGCCACGCTGTGGCTGCAGGTGGACGAGCCTTCGATGATGGCGGTGGCGGAGGGGCGCGTGCCCACGGCGAGCGGATTCTCCCGGCATCGGCGGGTGGACCCGCCCGGAATCGTGGAGACGCTCCGTCCGCTGGCCGACGGCGCGTGGCTGCACTGCTGTGCGCCGGGCCGCTGGCTGGACCTGGCGCGGCGGGCGGGTTTCGCCGGGGCTTCCGTGGATGCTGCCTTGGTGGATCTGGACGAGCTGGCTCAGTGGCGCGACGAGGGTCGCGGGTTGATCCTCGGGGTCGTCGACACGGCGCGCGCGCTGCAGAGCACCGACGACCTCATCCGCGCCGCGCTCAAGGTGCTGCGAGCGATCCAGGTGGACTCGTTCGATGGGTTGCTCCTCGGCACTGCGTGCGGGATGGGCGGGTGGCGGCGTGAGGACGTGGTCCCGCAGTTGGAGTCGCTGCGGAAGGCCGCTGAGCTGGTGGAGGAGTCGCTTACGCGGGGCTGACTCTCAAAGCTCGCCTAAGCTGGGACCGTGCGCATCTTCTCCGACCTCAACCTCAACGGTGACGCCCCCGTGCGGGCGCAGGTGGGTCGCGGCTCCTGGGGGCCGACGGGGGTGCCCAGCACGAGGTGGAAGAAGATTCAGCGCATCCTGATCCCGTTCGTCGTGGTCGCCATCGCGGTGGGGCTCTTCTTCCTTGGCCGGATGTTCTACCTGATTCTCACCGGGGCGTGAGGGTCGGCCGTCACCAGCCGAGGAGGTTGGCGGCAGCGGGGGCGACGAGGACGCCCAGCACCATGAAGGGTCCGAAGGCTATCTCCGCATCCCGCTTGATTCTCCTGGTGGCGAGCAGGAGGCCGCTGATCACTGCCATGAGGATGAATGCGGCTCCCAACCCGAGGAGCGCTGTCCCTAGTCCGAACCAGCCGAGTGCGGCTCCAGTACTGAGTCCTAGCTTCACGTCCCCGAGCCCGAACCCGTTGGGATTGATGTAGGCGAGTGCGAACAGGATGGCTGCGGTCAGCACAGCACCCGAGAGCGCTTGCATGAGCCGGCCCCACTCACCGGAGCCTGCAAGCCCCGGCAGTTGCAGCAGGAGGAACGCCGGCAATGGTCCGAGGGTGGTGACGTCGGGGAGACGATGCTCCACAAGGTCGACGGCAACGCCCGCCCCCCACGCCACTGAGAACGCCACGAACCCAGCCAGAGCCAACGGGGGTACTAGCATCGCCGCCCATGCGATGACGGCCAGAGCCGCAACGCTGGCCACCCACCACTCGGCACGCCGGCAGAGACGAAGAGCGAGCACGGGTGCCATTATCGAACCCATGAGTGAAACGAGCACAACCCAAGGAATCACGTCACTCGTGCCTGAACGTCCGCGCTGGCGAGGGCCAACTGTGCGACGCTCATCCGAGCGAGGGGAAGAGCGTTTCCATCATCGAGATCACCGCAGGACCGAGGATGACGATGAAGATCACGGGCAGGATGCAGAGGATCAGCGGGAAGACCACCTTGACGGGGATCTCCATGGCCTTTCGTTCCGCCCGCTGCCGTCGCGCGATGCGCATTTCGTCCGCCTGGGCATTGAGCACGTCGGCCAGCGGGATGCCGTAGGACTCAGCCTGGATCACTGTTCGAACAAATCGGCGCAAGGGTATTGACCCGGTGCGTTCCGCAAGGTCTTCATAGGCGTTTCGTCGACTCTGACCAACCTGAATGTCCTGCATGGTCCGTAACAGTTCTCGAGCCAGTATACCTCGTCCGTTCCGTGCCACGCGTAGCATGGCGGCGTCGAAACCCAGACCAGCCTGGACGGCGATGCTCATCTGGTCCAGCGTGTCTGCGAGTTCCAGGTCAACCTGCTCGCGTCGCTTCTGGTAGGTGTTGGCCAGCAGCAGGTCTGGGAGGAAGAACACTCCCACGGTGACTGCGATGCCGAGAAGGAACAAAAGCGGTGACCTGTTACCTACCCACAACAACATCCACAGAAGGCCGGTCAACAACGTCGCTAGCACCTTGACGGAGAGCAATTGATCCACTGTCCACCCCCCCGGGAAGCCAGCCCGTGCCAACGAGCGCTCCAGGCGTGACCTTCGCGGCGGGGAGTCGAGCAACCGACCGACGCGCAGGTGGCCCTGTTCGTGCCGCTGTCGAGCGCCTGCGACTGCCATCCCCCGAGAAAGATTTTCGAGCGCGCGAGATCGTATCGGATCTGGTCCGGCGCTGACGAGCCACACGAGCACTCCAAAACCCAGGGCGAAGGCAGCGAGCGCGGCCACTACGGAGGGTGTCACGGAACCACCCCTAGAACTTGATCTGCACGGTCTTGTGCAGCCAGAAGCCACCGACCAACAGCAACAGCAGAGCCGTAGCGAGCATGAGCCATCCCATGGGGCGCGTGAAGAGGAGGCTCAAGTATCCGGGGTTGGCGAAGAGCAGCAGCGCCACGATCACGAAGGGCAGGCCTATCAAGATGATGGCTGAGAGCCGCCCTTCCGCACTCAGTGCAGCGACCTGGCGGCGGAGTTGGGCGCGCTCACGGATGGTGTGAGATACGCCCTCCAAAACGTCCGCCAGGTTGCCACCCACCTCCCTGTTGATCGCCACGGCCTGGGAGATCCACGTGAAGTCCTCGCTGCGCATCCGCTCTGCGGTGTGTTCCATCGCTTCGGACAGCGGCCGTCCGACCCGAAGCTCATTGCTGATCCTGGCAAATTCCTCAGCGGTAGGTGAGGCCGCCTCGCGGCCGACCATCGCCATTGCTTGCGTGAACGAATAACCCGACCGCAGACTCCCACCAAGCATCTGCGCAGTCTCGTCAAGTTGGAGCGCGAAGGTGGTGCGCCGCCGTCCAGTCCGCACTGAGACGTACGCCACCACACAGAGCGGCACCAGTACGAGCAGCGCAATCCCGACCGCCGGCATGCTGAGCAGAAGTCCTACGATCAGGGCCACCACGGAGATGCAGATGACGAGAACGACGAGCTGCGCGGCCGGCATGGCGATGCCTGCCACGTCGAGACGTTCCGCGAGCGTGAGTCTGTGGCTCGCGAGCATTCGGTCGACGCCACGCGTGGCTGCGTCAGCTAAGCCTGACAGCGCGGTACGGCTCTGGTGATCCGCCGGTCGACGACGGTGAAGCGGTACTTCACTCGCATTAGGGCGCAGAAGCAGCATCATGAAGATGACGAACGCCAAGCCGGCCGCGATCGATGCTACGGCCAGCAGGCTCGGCGTCTGGTTCAGCATCAGCGCATCCGGAGTTCTGTGCCGAACACGCGCGGCGACAGCTGGATGCCCAGGTCGGCGAACTTTTCGGTGAACTGAGGGCGCACGCCGGTAGGCTGCACGTGGCCGAGGAAGCGGCCGTCGCGATCCACGCCGGCTGCGTAGTCGAAGAGGAACACGTCCTGCATCGTGACGGTCTGGCCCTCCATACCGTGCACCTCGGTGACCGCAACGATGCGTCGCGTTCCGTCGCGGAGTCGTCCGAGCTGGACGATGAGGTCGATGGCGCTCGCCACCTGTTCGCGGATCGCCCGCAGCGGGAGTTCCATGCCGGCCATCAGCACGAGCGTCTCCAAACGCGATAGGGCGTCGCGGGGGGAGTTGGCGTGGATGGTGGACAGAGACCCGTCGTGTCCCGTGTTCATCGCCTGCAGCATGTCCAAGGCCTCCGCACCGCGCACCTCGCCGACGATGATGCGGTCAGGGCGCATGCGGAGCGAGTTGCGCACCAGGTCACGAATGGAGACTTCGCCTTTACCCTCGATGTTGGGTGGGCGCGACTCGAGCCGGACGACGTGCTCTTGCTGCAGCTGCAACTCGACCGCATCCTCAATGGAAATGACGCGTTCGCCCTGCGGGATGAAGGACGAAACCACATTCAGCAGGGTGGTCTTTCCAGTGCCGGTGCCGCCCGAGATGAGGATGTTCAGCCTTGCTTTGACGCATGCGGCGAGAAGCTCCGCGATCTCCGGCGACATGGTGTCCAGCCGGATGAGATCTGGGATGGTGAGGGCATCGTGGCTGAACTTACGGATGGTGAGCGTCGAGCCGGTGAACGCCAGTGGCGGGATGATCGCGTTGACGCGCGATCCGTCCTCGAGTCGCGCATCCACGAGGGGAGACGACTCGTCGATCCGTCGTCCGATTCTTCCCACGATGCGATCGATGATCTGGCGCAGGTGGCTCTCGTCTCTGAAGGTCACGTCTGAGCGGTACAACCGCCCACTGTGCTCCACATAGACATTGCCCGGCCCGTTCACCATCACTTCAGTGACCGAGGGGTCGTTGAGCAGACCCTCGATGGGACCGAGGCCCAGTACATCCGACTGCACCTCCTCAACGAAGCGGCGGCGCTCGGAGCCGGTCATGGCGAGGCTCTCGCCCTCGATCACGGCAGTCAGCTCCTGCTGCACCATCTGGCGTAGTTGTTCATCAGTCAGTGAGGGGTCATTCAGCCGAGTGCCGAGTCGGTCGTAGAGCGCCTCCGTGGTGCGCTCTTTGAGCGCACGCATCGCGTCCTGGGTGGCGGCGCGTGGTACGCCTGCACGTTGCGCCAATGCTGCCGCGGAGGGCTGCGGAACAGATCCGTCGAGCTCGGCAGACACTCCCATTCCGCGCGCGGGCGCAGATGAATCCGATGGCGGCCCGTACGCGACGGCCACGGGCAGTCCCGTTGCGCGAGTTGGCTCCTGAGTTGGGCTGGGGACCTGCGTGGCAGTTGTCTCCACACCTCGCGCGGCGCGGAGACGGTCAGCTAGGCCCATCGACCGATCCCTTTCCTCGTCCAAACAGTCTGCCTCGTGCGCGTCCGGGCTCTTGGCGCTTGGCAATTCGACCGACCAGGAGGCTCAGCTGTTTGGTCAGTGGGTCTTTTCCGCCGGTCTGGAGGAGGGGTATCCCCTGGTTGACCGAGATGGGCACGAGCTTGGCGGTGGGAAGGGCCACGTCGACCTTCGCGTTGATCGTGGCCTCGACATCCGCGATGGTAAGACCTCGGGAGGCATCCGCGAAGTTGATCACGACGTGCCGAGATTCGAGCAGCAGAGAGAGCTGGTTCAGAGTCTCGATCTCCTTCCGCAGCCCCCGCACGCCCGGTACGTCTAGGCCCGTGACCAGCACCAACTCGCTTGTGAGGTCGAGTGCGGCGAGCGTGTGTTCCGACAGGCCGGGCGCAGTGTCCACCACAACGTACTCAAAGGACTGCGCCAAGGCCCGGAGCAGGGCGGTTGCGTCGTCGGGGGTCACGGCGTCCGAGGCGGCCGGTGAGTCTGACCCAGGTACGACCCAGAGAGCGGTTTCGTGCCTCGTCAAATACGGCTTGAGCGCCAAGGGGTCTCCACCTGCGGCAGGACGGATGGCGTCGGGCAGCGTGTACGGTGGATTCAGGTTGAGAGCGCTCGCCACGTCGCCGAAGTGCAGATCGAGATCCACGAGCACCACGCGGTCCGGGAGAAGTTTGGCAAGTCCGACGGCGATGTTGGTGGCCACCGTTGTCTTGCCGACACCGCCTTTGGGGGAGGCGACGGTCACGATCCTTCCGCGCTGGGACGGAGTGGTGGCTTCGACCGCCGCGGGACGGCGGTTGCGGGCGATAGCCTCACGGAACGATTCCACGCCCGCGTCGGGGGAGATCATGTCCCGAACGCCGGTCCGCATGGCTTGGAGGGCGATGGCGGAGGGATCCTCGATGACGACTACCACTCGGGCCCAATCTCCGATTGCAAGAGCGCCCTGCGGATCTGGACTCGCATCGATGATCAGTAGCTCTGGCCCGGGCTGCGCAGAGAGCGCCCGCCCCAGGGCATCCGCGTCCTCGCCGGTGAACGTCGTGAGTTGACCGCCGGTAGCAAGCGACACCTGATCGACTAGGCGCGCGTCCCGTGCGACAAGGATGACGGCGCTCATGAGCCCACGTTCTCCACGTCGACGCGCTTGGTGCCGTCAACCGTGGAGCCGACTCGCTCAAGGGTTAGCCACAGGGTGCCGTGCTCGGCCCCCCACACCACTCGTTCGGCCTCCGCGGAACTGATCGCCAGCGTGATGTATTGCGCCCCTGGCGGTGGCGACGCCGCGTCCTCGCTTTGTTGTTCCTCGGTGGTCACCTGCTCAGCCGCCTGCACTCGGCCGACGAGCGCGCGGTGGAGAATCGTCTGGGACCAGTAGGGGCCCACATCGGGGGAAACCGACAGCACGATTCCCACGGTGTCACCCGCGACGAGCTTTCCTCCGAGCACCCGTTCCGGAGGCAGCAATAGGGTCACCTGGACAAGTTCCGGGGGGATCTCCACGACGTCACCGCTGAGGTTCTCGCGCGTGGTGAAGCGCTGCGGCACCAACTGCTCGCCAGGGACGATCGACCCTGCGGCAACGAGGTCCGCCACAGGGTCGGCTGCGGCCAGTGCCCCCGGGACCACGGCCACGAGAGGAATCTCGCGAACCTCGGCGTTCTCCCCGACCACCAGCGTGCCGCCAGTGGGGATCTCCGTGGTGACGACGAGCACCGGTGTGGGCTCCAACTTGGCGAGGGCACGTGCGTCCGCGCTCGCAACATAGGCCGCAATGAGAGTGGCGCCAATCAGAGCAAGGAGAGTGGCCACGATAGCGGCGATGACGCGTCTTCTCATATGGGGGTTTTCTCGTCCTTCAAGTCACTTGGTCAACTGCACCGTGGTGGCGCCGTAGTTGGGGCCGCCGCCATCGCTGGCGAGGTTGACGCGCTCCACGAACGTGCCAGTCACGTAGCGTTCGGCGCCGGTGCACTGGCCTGTGCCTCCGTACCACCCGGCACCTTTGTTCAGGCAATAGCCGGTCACTTGCAGGACGGCGTACCCGACGATGTGGTACTCCCCGCCCCCCGTTCCGGTGGCCTGGTCGAACAGGGGAATGAGGATCTCCTCGCCCACCATCCCGGTGAGGAGGGTGTTGCAGGCGCTGTTGTTGGGGCCGTCGTTGCCGGGAGATCCACCAGCCCAGGCGTCGAGACTCGTGGGCACGGTGCAGTCCGCGCTGCCAGCGGTGTCCAGCCAGTTCATCCCACCGGGCACCGTGTGCGGAGGATTGCCGGCGATGCAGTCCACTTTGTCGCCCTTGATGATCATCTGCACGGTGTCGCCCTGAAGCACGTCCGTGAGATGGCACAGCGACACGGTGAAAGGTGACACATGGGCTCCACCGATCCCGTCCCAGGTCGCGGTGGCGGAAGCGCCGACCTC
The DNA here is from genome assembly GCF_055326215.1 of Tessaracoccus pujii. Lineage (NCBI taxonomy): Bacteria > Bacillati > Actinomycetota > Actinomycetes > Propionibacteriales > Propionibacteriaceae > Tessaracoccus > Tessaracoccus pujii. Next base: position 85,019 of record NZ_JBUZNP010000008.1, read on the forward strand.
GGACGAGTTGTTCCCGAGGACCGGGGCGAACCAGTGCTCACGGATGCTCCGGACCGTGACGGTCACCGAGGTGGGGCCATCCTCTCCCGGGCTCTGAACCACGACGCTGTCAATCTTGGCGTCTCGCTTGTTGCCCCGCGCGTAGCTGGTCGCCATCGCCGGTTGGTCCGCCTCGCAGGCGCCCTGTGCGCAACTCTGGGCCAGTGCCAGGGCTGCCGCATCAGCCCCATTCTGGAGTTCCTTGCGGTCCATGTACAGCGTTCCGACGTCGACCGCGATGGCGGTGAAGCCAACGAGTGAGACCATCAGGAATGCCACAGTGATGGCCACGGCGCCGCGCTCGGACTTCAGCCTCCACATCGCATCTCCCCCGTTCCGCTTGCTGTGAAATTCGCCCCGAAGAATCGCGTCAGTGTCGGGTATGTGTACGCCACTGTGACTACGACCGGAGCTCCCGGGCTGCATAAGCCGGGAACACTGACCGATGTGGGTGCGTGGCCCGTCGTGCTGCTGAATGCGGATGAGGCCACTCCTTGGGCCTGGGTCTGCTTTGCGGAGATGGCCATCTCACGGGCACCCTCGCGCGCGGCGCCCGCGGCAGAAGCATTGAGGAACGTCAGAAAGCCGAATTCGACCATCCCAAGAACCAGAATGAGGAGAATGGGCAATACCAATGCGAACTCAACCGCTGCGGCACCTGATTCCTTCTCACCAGTCATTTCGGTCCCCGGCCTCATATTTGGCGAGAGGGGTTGATCGGTGAACCGACCTACCCCTCTCCGGAGTAGTGCTTGATCAGAGGTTGAGTGCCGCGCCGACGTTGTCGAACACCGCATCGAGGTTCGTGCCAATCAGGGTGACTGCGGCGATGATGACCACAGCGATCAGCGCGACCATGATGCCGTACTCGACGGCGGTGGCGCCCTTGGTCTTGTCGGCGAAGCGACGGCCGACCACGTGGAGGAGCGCGGAGAGGTGGGAGAACAGTGCAACCATGGCGGTTGCCCCCTTTCAAGGAGAAGTCAAGGGGAAAATCCAGGTCCCCTGAGGAGGACAAACGCTTGTTCCCCCCGTCGGTTAAAGCAGTGGTCGGGGTGACCCCCCGTCAATGTACAATCCACGCGCGTAGCGCCGTGGGACGGGTCAGTCAAGTTCGGGGGACATGTGAAGGGGCTCAGAGCGACACTCGCGGTGCTAGTCAGCCTACTATATACCGTAGTAGGAGGCCTGTCGGCGGCCGCTGACGAGCAACTCGACACCCTCGCCGCGACACTCGGCATCCAGGACCAAGCCACAGACTTCATCCTCATGGTTGACACCTCCGTCTCCATGAAGGACGACGGCCGCTGGGGCCGCGCCCGGGAGGCGCTCAGCGGACTGTTCGAGTCACTCACCCCAGACGACCACGTCACCCTCATCACCTTCGACGACGGCGCCCAGACCGTCTTCGAAGGAACAGACCCCAACCCCGCGACACTCCTCGCCACGCTCCCCGACATACCCGAGGGCACGCAGACCGACATCGGCGCAGCCATCGACGAGGGCGTCGAGGCCCTCACCCGCGACGGCGCCTCGGAGGTGGCCGCGTTCGTGCTGCTCACCGACGGCGGGCTCGACGCCGCGGAGGGTTCCGCCTACGAGACCCCCGAGGCCCCGGCATGGGCCGCGCTCCGGAGCACCGCAGCCGCCGCGACCACGGGCCGTCAGGTGGGCGCCTTCGCCCTCTCGCTGGGCCCCGAGTCCGACGCCGGCCTCCTGACCCAGGTGTTCCCCGACGCCGACGTGGCGACCCCTGGGGACATCGTCGGCTTCCTTTCCGGCCTCTCCGAGGAGATCAAGCGGTTCCGCATCGGCGAGGTCCTCGCCCCGGATCTCGAGCAGCCCGTCACCGTGGCCGTCTCGGAGCCGCAGTTCACCGACGCCCGGGCCACCTTCACCGCGACCTGGACCTCCACGGCCACCCACCTGCCCACGACGGTTGCCGCCGTCCAGCTGACGCCGGGCGTCGACGGCGCCGCCGTCGGCATGGAACCTGCGACCCTCGAGCTCGCACCCGGACAGACTCAGACGAGCACCGTCACGCTCACGCTGCCCCCGGGCACGGACGCCGCAGTCGCCCTCGCCGCGACAGTCACGTCCCCCTGGCAGCCGCAGCTCGCCCAGCTCGGGCTCGCCCAGACGTTCCAGGCCACATCGCAGCCCGTGACCCTCACGACGGCCGCCGTCTCGCAGGCCCAGCCCAGCGCCACGGCGACGCCCACCGGCGGCCCCGTCGACGAGGGTCAGCCCGCACCGAGCCTCCTGGGCGCCCTTCCGTCCTGGGCGCTTCCCGCCGCCGCGGGCGTCCTCGCCGCCGTCGTCCTCCTGGCCCTCATCGCCGGCGCGATCCGCAGGCGCATGCCCCAGCTCGACGGTTCCCTGGCCCTCATCACGCCCCAGGGGGATGTGGCCGACGAGTTCCTCGTCACCGGAACCTCCACCAGGGCCGACCGCAGCGGGCTCACCGTCAAGGCCACACCCGCCAAGGGGGAGGCCATCCGCCTCAACGGCCACCTCGGCAAGGAGCGATTCGCCGCGACCCTCACAGACGGACAACAGCTAAAACTCCCCGACGGCCGAACCCTCCGCTACACCACGGAGCGCTCACGGATGCTCGAGATGATCAACGCCGGCGGCGCTGGGGCCCGCCGCCCGGAGCCTGACGGCCCCACGCACCCGTAACCCGCCGGGTCCTAAGATGGGGCGAGCCGCCGCCGCGGCACCCGTCGACTGAAGGAGCACCGTGGGTATCACCGCCGACGACGTGGCCCGGTTGGGCAGCCTCGCCCGCATCCAGCTCACCGAGCAGGAATGCGCGGAGCTGGCCCCCGAGCTCAACGTCATCCTCGAGTCCGTCCGCCGCGTCTCCGAGGTGGCCGGCGCGGACGTGCCCATGGCCACCCACGCCATGCCGCTGACCAATGTGTTCCGTGACGACGTGGTCACCGCGTCGCTCACGCAGGACCAGGCGCTCTCCGGTGCCCCCGACAGCGAGGACGGCCGCTTCCGCGTGCCCCAGATCCTGGGGGAGGAGTGAGCATGAACCCCCTCCTCGCCAAGCCCGCCCACGAGCTGGCCGCCCTCATGGCCGACGGCGCCCTCACCTCCGAGGACCTGACCGGCGCCTGCCTCGAGCGGATCGCGGAGCTCAACGGCGCCCTCAACGTCTTCCTCTCCATCGACGCCGAGAACGCGCTGAACCAGGCCAGAGCCATCGACGCCCGCCGCGCGGCAGGGGAGGTGCTCGGCCCGCTGGCCGGCATCCCCATCGGCGTCAAGGACAACTTCTGCACCACCGACCACCCCACCACCTGCGGTTCCCGCATGTTGGAGGGGTGGGTGCCGCCCTACGACGCCACCGTCGTGACGCGCCTCCGCGACGCCGGGCTGGTCATCGTCGGCAAGACCAACATGGACGAGTTCGCCATGGGCTCGTCGACGGAGACCTCCTACTTCGGCCCCACCCGCAATCCCTGGGACACCGAGCGCATCCCCGGCGGCTCCGGCGGCGGCTCGGCCGCGGCCGTGGCGTCGTTCATGGTGCCGCTCGCCGTGGGCTCGGACACCGGCGGCTCCATCCGCCAGCCGGGCTCCGTGACCGGGACCGTCGGCGTGAAGCCCACCTACGGCGGAGTGTCGCGCTACGGCCTGGTGGCCATGGCCTCCAGCCTGGACCAGCCCGGCCCCTGCGCCCGCACCGCCCTCGACGCCGCTCTCCTGCAGCAGGTGATCGGCGGCTACGACGCCCACGATTCGGCCTCCATCGACCAGCCCGTGGGCGACCTCGCCGGCGCCGCCACGGCCCCCGACCTCAACGGCGTGCGCGTCGGCGTGGTGAAGGAGCTCGGCGGCGAGGGCTACGAGCAGGGCGTCCTGGACCGCTTCGTGGAGGCCGTCGACCTCCTCCGCGAGGCCGGCGCCGAGGTGGTGGAGGTGTCCTGCCCCGCCTTCAGCTACGCGCTGCCCGCCTACTACCTCATCCAGCCCGCCGAGCTCTCCAGCAACCTCGCACGCTTCGACGGCATGCGCTACGGCCTGCGCGTCGGCGACGACGGCACCCGCTCCGCCGAAGAGGTGATGAACATCTCCCGGGACGCCGGCTTCGGCAAGGAGGCCAAGCGCCGCATCATCATCGGTACCTATGCCCTCTCGGCCGGCTACTACGACGCCTACTACGGCTCCGCGCAGCGCGTCCGCACCCTCATTCAACAGGACTTCGACAAGGCCTTCGAGGCCTGTGACGTCCTCGTCTCGCCCACCACGCCCACGGTCGCTTTCAAGATCGGCGAGCGCATGGCGGACCCCATGAGCATGTACATGGCGGACCTCTGCACCATCCCGTCGAACATGGCGGGCAACGCCTCGGCGTCGTTCCCCATCGGCCTGAGCGACGGGCTCCCCGTCGGCCTGCAGGTGATGGCCCCTCCCATGGAGGATCCGCGGCTGTACCGCGTGGGCGGCGTCGTCGAGCGGGCGCTCGAAGCCACGTGGGGCGCGCCTCTCCTGACGACAATGACCGACGGCCAGAAGGCGGTGTCCGCATGAGCGACACGGTGGACTACGACGACCTCCTCACCCGCTACGAGCCCGTCCTCGGGCTCGAGGTGCACGTGGAGCTCAACACCAACTCCAAGATGTTTTGCGGCTGCACCGTCGAGTTCGGCGGCGAGCCCAACACCCAGGTCTGCCCGGTGTGCCTCGGCCTGCCCGGCTCGCTGCCGGTGATCAACGGCAAGGCGGTGGAGTCCGCCATCCGGATCGGCCTGGCGCTCAACTGCCAGATCGCTGACTGGTGCCGGATGGCCAGGAAGAACTACTTCTACCCGGACATGACCAAGAACTTCCAGACCTCCCAGTACGACGAGCCGATCGCGTTCGACGGCTACGTGGACCTCGAGCTCGACGGCCGGACCTATCGGGTGGAGATCGAGCGCGCCCACATGGAGGAGGACGCCGGTAAGGCCCTCCACATGGGCGGCGCCACCGGCCGCATCCACGGCGCCAGCCACTCGCTGATCGACTACAACCGCGCCGGCGTGCCCCTCATCGAGATCGTCACCCGGCCCGTGAGGGGCGCCGGGGACAAGGCGCCGGAGGTGGCGAAGGCCTACGTGTCCTACCTGCGCGACCTGCTGCGGGCCCTCGGCGTCTCGGACGTGCGCATGGAGCAGGGGTCCCTGCGTTGCGACGCCAACATCTCGCTCATGCCCATCGGTGCCCAGGTGCTCGGCACCCGCACCGAGACGAAGAACGTCAACTCGCTGCGCTCGGTCGAGCGGGCCATCCGCTACGAGATGACCCGCCAGGCGGCCATCCTCGACGGTGGGGGCCGCGTGAAGCAGGAGACGCGCCACTTCCACGAGGCCACCGGCACCACGTCGCCGGGCCGCTCGAAGGAGGAGGCGGAGGACTACCGCTACTTCGCCGAGCCGGACCTCATGCCCATCGCGCCATCGCGCGAGTGGGTGGAGGAGCTGCGCGCCACGCTCCCAGAGCGGCCGTCCGAGCACCGCCGTCGGCTCCAGGATCAATGGGGCTTCAGCGACATCGACTTCGGCAGCATCGTCTCGTCCGGCGCGCTGTCGCTCGTCGAGGCGACGGTGGCTGCCGGCGCCTCGCCCGGCGCGGCGCGCAAGTGGTGGGTCACGGAGCTGGCGCGGCGCGCCAACGAGGCCGGCGTCGAGCTTGAGGAGCTCTCCATCACCCCGGCCCAGGTGGCCGCGGTGCAGGGGCTGGTGGACGACGGCAAGGTCAACGACAAGCTGGCCCGGCAGGTGATCGAGGGCGTGCTGGCGGGGGAGGGCGAGCCGTCCGACGTCGTTGCGGCGCGTGGGCTTGCCGTGGTGTCCGACGAGGGCGAGCTGAGCGCCGCCGTCGACCTGGTGATCGCGGCGAACGCGGATGTCGCGGCGAAGATCCGCGACGGCAAGGTCCAGGCCGCCGGTGCCCTCATCGGCCAGGTCATGAAGGCGATGCGCGGCCAGGCCGACGCGGCCAAGGTCCGCGACCTGATCCTGTCGAAGCTGTCCTGAGGAGGACCGATGTACCTGTTCCACGCCTACGTCACTGTCGCGGCCGGAGCTGAGGACGAGTTCGCCGAGGCGTGCGTCGTCAACAGCCGCGCGTCGCTGCAGGAGCCGGGATGCCTGAGGTTCGACGTGCTCCAGCAGGCCGACGACCCCACCCGGTTCACCCTGGTCGAGGCCTACCGCACCGAGGACGACCTGGCCGCACACAAGACGACCGACCACTACAAGGCGTGGGCCGAGGTGGCGAACCGGGTGCAGGTGGAGCCGCGTTCGAAGACTGTGTTCACCGTCGTCGCCGGCTGACCTCCGGGTCCCTGCTCACCGACCCGGAGGGGGCTGCTCAGCCCGCCCGGGTCAGCCCAGTGCGGCCCAGGTGGCTGGGCCCACGACGCCGTCGGCGGCCAGGCCCTGGCTTCGCTGGAAGCTGCGCACCTGGGATTCGGTCCCCGGGCCGAACTGGCCGTCGACCGTGAGCACGTAGCCGAAGTCCGTCAGGCGCTTCTGCAGGTACTGCACGTGCTCGCCGCGGTCGCCGCGGCGCAGCGTCGGGCGGGCCTGCGTGCCCTGGCCGCCGCCGCCCTGGTTGCTCGGTTCGCCGCCCCAACCACCGCTGGAGCCGCCCTGGTTGCTCGGTTCGCCCTGGTTGCCGCCCGTGGGCTCGTTCCATCCACCGTTCCACCCGCCGGACCCGCCGCCGCCCCAAGAGCCGGAGCCGCCGCCCGAACCTCCTCCCGTGGAGGTGCCGCCGCCGGTCCCGCCGCCGGACGAGCCTCCCCCCTCCAGCGCGGCCCACGTCTGCGGGCCCACCACGCCGTCGGCAGTCAGGCCGTTCCGCGACTGGAACGCGCGCACGGCGTTGGCCGTGGCGGGTCCGAAGCGCCCGTCGATGCTCAGCCACGCGCCGCCGTCGACCAGTTTCTGCTGCAGGTAGCGGACATCCTCGCCGCTGTCGCCCTGGCGCAGCGTCCGGCGGGTGGTGCCCGTCTGGCCACCACCCTGGCCACCGCCCCAGCCTCCTGGGTCGACCGGGACGGAGAGCGGCGGCGCCGTGATCGTGAACGGCCTCTGCGCCTGGAACGAGGCGCTCACGTTGCCCACCGTGTAGTAGTTGGGCACCTGGTCCATGGGCATCCGCCGCACGATGGTGCTGTGGAAGGCGCGGTAGTCGCCGCTGAACGACCCGTTTCCCCAGACCCCCAACAGCGCCTCGGTGAACAGGCCGTTGACGTCGCCGTCGCTGGAGAGCTGGTTGTCCTGGCAGCCGGAGATGAGGATCACCTCCGCCGCGATGTCGGTGCTGCGCGTGTGCCCGGCCACGGCCTGCGCGGCGCTGTAGACGTCCCGGCGCCGCACCGCGTCCGCCGCCGCGACACTGGGTGCCAACGCCCGCGGGCGCAGCTTCGTGAGGTGCACGTCCTCCGGCCAGTACTCCTGGCCGAGCGGGTTGCGCACCAGCGCCTCGCGGGTGGCGATGGCCAGGATGCTGCGCGCCACGGTGCCGGAGTGGCACGAGTCCGAGGTGACGACGATCCGCACGCGGGCCGGGAACTGCGCCCACATGCGGTGCAGTTCGTCGTCGAGCACCTGGCGGTCGTAGAGGCACCAGGTCTCGTCGAGCCGGTCCTCCTCGTCGCCGTTGGTGTCGCCGATCTGGCCGCCGTGGCCGGAGAAGGTGATCAGCGCGATGTCCCCGGCGACGGTGGCGCGGGCCATGTCGCCGAGCGCGGACAGCAGCGCCGACGACGTGGCGGCCCCGTCGAGCATCGTGCGGGTGCGGAACCCCTGCCCACCGGCGAGGCGTTCCATGTCGTTGGCGTCGTTGACGCAGCCGGCGAGCACGGCGGGCGCCGGGATGTAGCTGGAGGTGTCGACCACGTTGAGTCCGACGTGGAGCGAGTAACCGGTCATGGGAGTGTCCTTTCGTCAAGCGCTGTGGCTCAGGGCTGCGGTACGGGTGTGGGAATGGGGACGAGAACGCCGCGGGTGCGCACCGGCCAGTCGACCGGTGGAGCTGCGGTGCGGGTGCCGTCCGAGGCCACCGCGGTGACGGTGAAGATCACGGCGGGGTCGGTGGCGTAGGTGGTCAGCGGGAGCACGAACTGACGCTCGGCCTGCCGCTGGGTGCGGGTCAGGGTGATGGGGTCCGCGGCGGCGCCGAGGAACGTGGCCTCGATCTCCAGCCCCGCCATCTGGGCCAGGTCCCCGGTGGCGACGAACGTGACGCCCAGGTGAAGATCCTCGATGTAGCTGCGGGTCTCGTCCAGGCTCTCCATGCCGGGTTCGACGGAGTGGTCCAGCGCCAGCTCGCCAGTCGTTCCAGGTGACAGCGACACGGTGGCCTCCTGCCCGGGCGCGAGGAGCAGCGACGGTGAGGCCACGACGGCGCCGTCGGCGACCACCCGGTTCACCGATACGCGCCGGTCAAGCCGGTTGGCCAGCCGCACCTCGTCGCCTATCCGCTCCGCGGTCACCGGCCCCCCGGCCGGCCCGACGACGCGGCTCAGGTCGAGCCGCAGCGTGCTGACCGCGGAATCTCCACCCGGGATGGCGTACCGGGCCGACCCGACGAGCCCGCCGCGCCGCAGCAGGGTTCGGAGGGTGAGCAGGCCGGGGATGTCGGTGGTGAGCATGAAGGTGAACCCGGTGTCGATCAGCACGCAGTCCACGCGGTCCGAGCCCGGCACCGCCCAGCTGATCTCGGGCGCGACGCCCGCCTGCCACGGCCCGACGAGCTCCACCGGCCGGCCCAGCCGCTGGCGCAGCTCACCGGCAAGGAGCGAGAAGTCCGCCGCGTCAGGCTCGGGCTCCAGCGCCGCCGCCAGCACGCAGCGGATGTTGGCCGGGTTCTCCACGTCGATGGTGGAGGTGAGCAGCAGCGTGGGCTCGTACGCCCGCTCCGGGTCGTCTGCCGGGTAGCGGCCGACGGCGTAGTTCTCGGGGATGACCAGGAACCTGCCGGGCTGGGTCAGCGAGCGGAAGACCCTGACCCCGGCGGTGCTGACCGGCTCCGGCTGCCACGGCCGGTACTGCGTCTCGCCCAGGCGCAGCGCGGGCCGGCATCCGACGGCCTCCCATCCGTCGCCGCCGCGCTGCCGGTACAGCTGCGGGTGGTCGGCGCACGCTAGCAGCGCGGGGAGCCTCGTGGTGGCGGTGGCGCTCACCTTCACGTGCTTGACGACGCCTAGCTGGGTCAGGTCGAACTTCTCGAGGGCGATCGCCGGCGTCAGGCGGATCTGCGCCTTGGCCATGGCCAGCAGTTGCGTGGCCGCGATCGGGCGGGTGGCGTCATCGCCTCGCCTCAGCGCCATGATCTTCGGGGCGGTGAGACGATCGACAGTCAGCATGGACTGCGTCCGCTCGGTCCGCCAGCCGCTGTGTGCCAGGCCCACCTCGACGACGGCGGGTTCCGCCTGGAACCCAGGGGTTGACAGCGCCCCGTAGGCGAGGCGGGCCCAGTTGTTCTGCAGCACGAACGTGGCCGTGATCCTCGAGCCGTCCTCGCCCAGCACTCCGGTGACCTGAACCGAGTTCGCGGTGACCAGCTCGGTGCGTGCGGCGCCGTGGTCATCGCGGAAGGGCAGATGCAGCCCGATCTGGGGCACGCAGGGCACTGGCTTCAGGGTGGGCCGTCCCGCGCTCTCCCAGGGTGCGAGGGTGGCGGCGGAGGGCCGGGCGAGCAGGGTCACCACGACGGTGGCCTCCAGCGCGGGGGAGCCGTCGGCCTGGTGACCCACCTGGACCAGATCGAACCGGAAGGGCGAGGAGTCAGGGTCCTGTCCCGGGGATGGGACGTCGAGCAGGATCTCGGGGAGGTACCAGCGGTTGTCGCCCTGCCGGTCAGCCAGCAGCGGCCTGCCGTCCAGCACCGGCCCCGTCTCCTGGGGCGCCAGCGGCGTGGCCAGCACCAGACTCTCGGCCAGCAGCGGCCGGATCACCGCGGCCTGCGGGCGGATGGCCTGCATCAGGGGGACCGCCTCGTTCCGGCGCAGTGTCAGCAGCTCCCGGCCCGGGCCCCGGGTGCGAGCGGTGGAGCGGGCCGGAAAGACGTCGCGCACGGTGCCGCCCTCGGCGGTCACCAGGTGCACGATCCGGTCCGGGTTCTCCGCCATGAGCGGAGTGATCAGCTCGGCGACCGGCCGCCGCCACTGGCCGGCGAGGTCGTCGGTGCGGCGGGCGCGGATCACCAGGTCCGGCCCTCCGCCTCGCCCGGCCAGGGCGGTGAGCAGGCTTCGGGCCTCATCACCGGTCAGGGTCGTGGCCAGCGCCGCCGTGCCGAACGGTCCCCGGGACTCGGCGCGAACGGGCTCGGCCCCGTCCAGGCTGAACTCCACCCAGGCCAGGTCCTCGAGCTCGCAGTGCAGTTCGACGGCGAGGGTGGCGGTGACGACGAGGTCCGCTATGGCCTCGTGCGGCGCCGGGGTGCGGCTGAGCAGGAAGGTCACTGAGCACGACGGCGCCCCCGATGGGTCCCGTCTGACCGCGGCGATGCTGGCCATGACCGCATCCTCAGAGCGGGTAGGACAGGAAGGTGGCCGGTGTCCCGCGCGCCTCGCGGGACTCGGGGGCCGCCTGGGGCTGGGCGTCGGCCTCGGGGGCCGCCTCGGGCTGGGCGTCGGCCTCGGGGGCCTCGTCCGCCACCGCCGCGAGCGCGTAGACCTGGTCGTCGGCGGCAAGCTCCCGGCTCGACGGCGCGGCCAGCTCGCGGAGCCTGCGGACCCGATCCTCGGTCAGCGAGCGCGTGACCACGCCCTCGGCGTCCGGCGGGGGCACGTCCACGATCAGGGGACCGTTGCCGTTGGCGTTGACCCACGGCCCCGTCCAGCTCTGCCCCTTGCGGAAAAGGGTGCCCTTGACGGTGGCGGAGACCTGATAGCGGTAGTAGGGCAACATCTCGGGATCACCGGAGAAGATGGTCCAGCTGCGGTCCGCGTCGACGTCCTCGAATCCCCACCGGAACCGCACCGGCGCCAGGCCGAGCGGCCGGTACTCCCGGTCCGTGGCCTCCATCACCACCTCGACGGTCTGCGAGCGGTCCTCCAGCATCACGCCCAGGCCGATGGGACCCACCGCGATCCGGCCGGCGTTGTCCGCGCGAACCTCCAGCGTGGTGTCGTTGAGCAGGGTGCCGTTGGGTTCGGGATCCAGGTCGATCACGTTGCGCTCGATCTGCACCCGGTGGTACGGGTTGAGCGCCTCGCTGGGCGGCTCGGCCAGGTGCACCTTGCGCTTGACGTAGGTGAGGTCCGGCGTCCAGCCGGCCGGCGGGTTGCTGACATCGCCGGCCACCTTCTTGGCGGTCTGGAACTTCCACGTGGGGTCGTTGCCGTCGCTGCCGGAGAAGCTGTGGCCCTGCCAGTTCAGCTCGCCGCCGGTGTTGGGGTATCCGATCTGCACCGACAGGAACTGCACGGTGCGGTCCTCCCAACTCGCCACGGGGCGCACCACGCGGGCGAGGCGCTGCGGCCAGTCGTCGAGGTAGACGGTGAGGAAGTACTTGCGCTCCGCCTCCGGATCCGCCTTGATCTCATCGGCCATGCCGGCCAGGGAGCTGGAGATGGTGTGGTCCTGCAGGTAGGCGAACTGCCGGGTCTCTTCGTAGTGCAGGTCCAGGTGGCTCTCGTCGCGGCGGTACTTCAGCGACAGCCCCACGCCCCAGGGCGAGAAGAACGAGCCGCCGGAGGAGGCCTGCGCGGCCTCCACGTCCGGCTGAGGTTGATCGAAGATGGTCTTCTGTGCCATCTCCATGAACTTGTTGAACACCAGATCCGAACGCTCATCCATCTTCCGTGCGATCTCGTCGGCGCCGGGCAACGTGGTGTCCACCTTGACGTCGACCTTGATCGTGCCGGACTTGCGCATGTTGTTGAACTCGGCCTGCGCGTCCACCTTAGCCCACAGGTAGCGGCCCGACGCGGCGGCCGAGAAGTGCGTGAACACCGAGTCCCAGTTGCCGTCGATCTTGATGGTGCACACCGGGGACCAGACCTTCAGCTTGAAGTTCTGGATGACGATGAGCGGGCTGGCGGTGCCGTGGAAGGCGGCCCAGGCGATGTTGGCCGGGTAGACGCCCAGCAGGCCGGAGAAGGCGTGCGTGCCCGTGGGGTCGATCGAGCCGCTGCCCTGGCCCTGCATCATGGAGTACCACGGGTCCAGGTTGTTGTCGGTGGCCGGGGTGTCGCCGGGCTCCGGGTCGCGGGTGAGCGCCCGGTTGGCGGGCATGCCGACGGTGCGGAAGCCGCGCGGCCGGGCGCCGCGGGTGGGCTGGTCGGCCGTCGGAAAGCCGGTGGGTGTGGGAGCCATGTTGGACACGCTGGTGGTCGTCTGCGCGATCACCGCGGGGCGGAACATCGGTGGCTTGCGGGCGTTCTTGATGCCCCAGAACACGTCGGTGCTGTCGACCATCTGGGCGGTGATGGCGGCCTCGGCCTGCCGCCTGGTCTGCTCCGGCAGCGCGCCGGTGACGGAGAAGGTGAGGATGCCGCCGGCCACGTCCCCGCCCCCGCCGATCACGCCCTCGCCGCCGGTGCCCGAGAACCGCACCAGGTTGAACAGGTAATCGCCCTTGTCCGGCCCCTCCTTGCGGGCCATCCGGATGCGGTTGGGGATGTAGTAGAAGACCGGGGCCTCGCCTTGGGCGATCAGCTCGTGGTTGTTGACGTCGGGCAGGTAGAGCACGTCGTACCCGTCCTTGGTGATGGGTTGGGTGCCGCCGGCGTAGGTGGGACCCATTGCCTGAACCATGGTTGCGCCTTTCCTAGTCAGTCTCGATGCGCAGTGCACCGTCGATGAGACAGGAGGGCCAACGGCGCACTGTGATACGTCGCGACTCCGGTCAGACGGTGGCGCGCCACGGGGCGCCGAAGCACACGAAGGCGCCCGCGCTCGGGTGGGAGTGCGTGGCGCTGGCGAGCGCCGTCGCTGCGTCGGCCCCGCCGCAGAGCTCGGCGTGGTAGGCGGCCATCACGGCGGCCGCCAACTCGTCGCCGATGGGGGCGACGGGGGCGATGACGCAGACGGCGCCCGCGGACAGGAGGGTCGCGGTGAGGCCGAGGGGCTGGTCGCCGGGCCGGTGCGTGGCGCGCCCCACCTCGCACGCGGACAGCACCACGTGGCTGGCCCGCAGCGCGATGTCCTCCAATTCGTGGGCGAACACCGGGCCGTCGGCGAGCAGGAGGCTGGAGAACTGAGGGTTGTCGCCGCGGTGCTCGCCGTGCGCCGCCACGTGCACCACGTCGTCGGCGGCCAGCGCCTCGGGGAATCCCACGGCCCGCACCAACGGCCAGCAACCCGAGATGGCGTCCGCCTCCTGGGCCGCGAACGGCAGCGCCGGCCCGATCAGCACGCTCACCCGCGGGCGGTGCACCACCCTGCCGGAGGCAGCCCAGCTGGAGGCGGTGGGCGCGACGGTGACGGGCCGGCCCCGCAGCTGCGGCAGAGCCAGCCAGGGCACGCCGGCGAGCACGCGGGTGGGGACCACGACGAGTTGGCCGGGCAGGGCCTCCAGCGGCGCCGCGACCTGGCCGCCGAGTTCGGCCAGGCGGGCGTCCAGGGACGCCGCGACCGCTCCCGCCAGCGGGTGGGCCGGATGCAGGTTCGCCTGGGCGGTGAGGTCCGCCCGCGCGGCCTCCACCAGCTCCGCGGCCCGCTCGGCCGAGCCCAGGGACAGCACGACATCCGGGCCCTCGCCCAGCACCACAGCCATCACGGTGTCGCCCCGCCGGATGGTGACCACCAGGCTGCAGCCGTGCGCGCGTGCTGCGCGGCGCAGGGCCGCCGCGGTCAGTGTGGTGGCGGTGGGCGGCAGGTCTGTGACCGCGCCCCAGGTGAGGGAGCGGAGTTCGCGCTCGCCCGCGACGATGGCCCGCGTGTCATCCTCGACGCTGGGCCCCGCGGGATCGAATTCGGCGCGCAGCCGCCGCAGTACTGTGGCTGCCTCCCGGACGCGGGGGTCCGCCGCCGGGCTGACCCGCGGCTGGGGCCGGGTGGCGGCGCGCCACCGCTCGGCGGCCTCGACGAGGGCGCTGGGCCCGCGGGGCGCGGCCAGTTCCAGGTCCAACGCCGCGGCCGCCTCCCCGTGGAGGGCGGACGCGGTGCGGAGGTCCAGGCTGGCCAGCCCGAGCTGTGAGTGGACCAGCGTGGCGTTGGCCCGTCTCAGCACCCGGCGCGCCTCGTCGGCGTCGCCACGGCGGGCGGCGGCGGTGGCCAGCGCCACCAGCCCGGCCAGCCGCAGCGAGACGACGGGGGAGCGCGAGAGCCACGCCACGTCGGGGGTGAGATCCGCGACGTCGGCGTCCTTGGCAGACGGGGCACGCATGCCGGCCGCCGCCGCCTGCGCGGCCGTCAGCCTGTCGCCGACCTCGAGGGACGCCTCCCACAGCGCCCGGGCCGCCGCGATCCGCGGCCGGGCCATGAGTTGGAGCAGCACCGCCCGGCGGTGCCAGCCGTCGGCGCCGCGGCGCCGGAAGACGCGGGCCGCGGCCCGGCTGCGCTCCAGCGCCTCGTCGGGGTGTCCCAGCAGCAGTGCGCAGCGGGCGAGATCCAGGTCCACCTCAGCCGTCTGCTGGGCGCCCGGACGGCCCTCGCGGGCCATCAGCAGGAGTTCGTGGGCGTCGTCGATGAGGCCGGCCTCCACCAGCGCCCTCGCCCGGTCCTGGCGGGCCACGGAGCGATCCAGGTCCACGTCGAGGGCCTCGGCGTCATGCATCTCCCGCAGCGCGGCGGGCAGGTCGCCGCGCAGGAACCGGACCCAGCCCAGGTTGTGCCGCGCCATGAACGACACGGGGCGGACGCCGAGCTCGTCCGCCAGGTCCGCGGCCAGCGAGAGGTCCGCGGCGGCCTCGTCGAAGCGGCGCAACTCGGAGGCGATGGTGCCGCGGTTGAGCAGCAGCCTCATCCGGTCCGGCGCGGCCAGGGAGTCCGGGTCGATGCCGCGCAGGGCGCGCCAGGCGGCCGGGCGGTCACCGGAGCGGGCGAGCAGGCTGCCGGCCTGGACCTCCGCGGTGCGCGCGACGTGCGGCAACCCGCGCGCGCGGGCCTCCGCCGCGGCCGCGCTGAGCGCCTCCAGCGCCGGCGCGCAGCCCTGCTCCTCGAACGTGATCCACGCCCTCGAGATCCGGATCCGCAGCGCCAGCTCCACATCGGAGGGCGGGCATGCGCCCGCGGCCCGGCTCAGGAGCGCACTCGCCTCAGCCGTGCGGTGCTCCGCGAGCGTCGCACGGGCCCGTTCATAGAGCTCCGGTGCGGAATCGATCACCTACACCTCGATCGTGGGCGTGACGACGGGGCGCTGGTCGGGGCGGGTGGGTTGGATGAGGAAGCGCAGCGGGCCGTGGGGGACCAACGGCCAGACCAGGCGCCCGGTGGCGTCGGAGACGCGGACGTCGACGGTGTCCGACGTGCGGGCCTCGACCGTGACGCCGCCTCCGGTGACCCAGCCGTCCACCCGGACCCCACCGTCGACCTCGCTCAGCACCACCATGAGGCTGAGGGTAGAGGCCGTGAAGGTGACGGTGTCGGTCACCGCCGGGTCCAGGCCCCGGGCCGCCAGCAGCGGCCGGCCGTCCAGGGCGGCAAGCTCGGCGTTCATCAGCGCCAGCGACAGCGCGAACGTGAGGCGTTCCATCATGCCGATGGGCAGCGGGTCCAGCTCGGCCTGCGCGGTGGCGAGTGCGCCGAAGATGGCGACGTCGTCCGCGTCGAGGGGCTGCAGGGCGTCGTTGGTGGTCATGCGGTGCTCCAGGAGGGATCGTCGGCGAGCGCGCGGCGCAGCGTGGCCAGGCACCGTCCCCGGGTGGGGCCGATGGAGCCGACCGGCATGCCGAGCGCGGCCGAAATGGTGGCGTAATCAGGTGCGGCGGCATACGCGATGACGCGCAGCAGCGCCTGGCAGCGGGGGCTGAGCTGCCTGACGTGGGCCCAGAGGCGGCGGCTGAGGTCGTGGTTCTCGGCCACCGCATCAGGCGTGGGGGCGCGCGCCGCCACGGCGTCGCTCAGCTCGGCCGTGGCGGGCACGCGCGCCGCGCGCCAGGCCTCCCGCTTCGTCGTGGTCAGGAGCCACGCGAAGACGGCCTGGGGCTCGACGATGGTCGACGCTTTGCTCACGAGCGCGAGCCACGCCGTCTGCACCACATCCTCCGCCTGCGCAGGGGTGAGGCCCGAGGACCGGGCCACCGCCCACAGCGGCGGGGTGAGGAGGGCCACGAGTTCGCCCAACCGGGCAGTGTCTCCCTCGCGGAAAGCGACGAACGCTTCGGCGGCGGATGTGGCCAGCGTCGCCGTCACGGCGCCCGACCGGCCGGGGCCAGGGACGTCGCGGGTCTGGAAGGCCGCCGGGCCGAGCCGTAGTAGGGCATGGGCACGTAGTAGGGCATCGGCACGTAGTAGGGCATGGGGACGTAGTAGGGCTGCGGCGCGAACGTCCCGCGATGGGGAGCGCGGCGCGCAGGGGCGTGAGCATCGAGGATGCAGCGCGGTGAGGGTGACATGGGGCACCTCCGGGGATCGGACCTCAGGACTTCACCGGTAAAGAGCGAGCCGTCGCGTCCCTGATACCTCATCTTCCACCGCGGACCGAGCAGACGCGAGCCGCCTTCCGGTCAGAGGACCGAGACGGCGTCCCGCCAGGCCTCGATGGCGTCCGGCTCACCTCCCACCGCGACGTCCGCGTCACGCCCGCTGAGCAGCAGCACCAGCTCCGACGGCAGGCCGGAGAGATGGATGGGGCGGTTGCCCTGCCCGAGCGCACTTTGTTGCGCGGTGTCCGTGCGGGTGATCAGTACGCGCCCGCCGTAGGCCACCTGCGCCTTGCGGGCAAGCAACTTCGCCACCGGCCACAACTCCTGCTGCTCCGCGGCGGTGAGCTCCTGGCCGCCGTCGTTGGCGCGCAGCACGTCCTCGTGGTGGATGAACAGCTCGCTGGTGTTGACCAGCTTGTCCAGCGGCCGCATGATCCAACCCGGGCGGGCCACGGCGTCGACCACCGCCGGGTAGCCGAGGCGGTGCAGTTCCTCGGTCTGGATCCGCTCGGTGCGCCCGGCCAACTGCGGCACCGCGATGCCCGGCAGCGCGTCGAGGCGGTGCTCGCGCACGTAGAGGTGCGCGGCGAGGTCCTGGGTCTGCCACCCCCCGCATCGGGTGGGGGCGAAGGGGCCGAGGTCACGCAGGAGGTCGACGAGGGCGGCGCGCTGGCGCTGGGCGAAGGTCATGGCCCCCAGCTTAGGCAGGGCAGAATGTCACCCATGACTGCCACCATCGCGTACAACTCCGACGGACTCGTGCCCGCCGTCGCCCAGGACGCCGAGACGGGGGAGGTGCTCATGCTGGCGTGGATGGACGCCGAGGCGTTGCGCCGCACCCTCACCACCGGCCGGGCGACGTACTGGTCGAGGTCGCGGCAGGAGTACTGGGTCAAGGGGGAGACCTCGGGTCACACGCAGGAGGTGGTGGACGTCGCCCTGGACTGTGACGGCGACACGCTGCTGCTGCGCGTCCACCAGGTCGGGGCCGCCTGCCACACCGGCAACCGGACGTGCTTCTTCACCCCCCTCACGGCTGGGGAGCTCTGATGAGGATCACCCCGTCGCTGGAGGAGTTCACCGAACTCGCCCCGGACCGCCGGGTGATCAGCGTGTACGCCAAGCTGCTGGCGGACGACGTCACCCCGGTGGGTGTGTACCAGGCGCTGTGCGGCGCCCGCGAGGGCACCTTCCTGCTGGAGTCCGCCGAGGCCGGCGTGTGGTCGCGGTACTCCTTCATCGGGGTCCGCACCGCCGCCACCCTCACGGAGCAGGACGGCAAGGCGCACTGGATCGGGCACCACCTCGTCGGCGTCGGAGACGGCGACCCGCTGGAGGTGCTGCGCGCCACCCTGCTCGAGCTGGCCACCCCCATCGTCGAGGGCCTGCCGCCCTTCCACGCGGGCATGGTGGGCTACCTCGGCTACGACGTGGTCCGCCGCCTCGAGCGGCTACCGGACAGCACCGTCGACGACCTCGAGCTGCCGGAGCTGGTGATGATGCTCACCAGCGAGGTGGCGGTGCTGGACCACCACACGGGAGACCTGTGGCTGATCGCCAACGCCATCAACTTCGACGGCACCGACGAGGGCGTGGAGCGGGCGTACTACGGGGCGGTCGCGGCCGTGGAGGACATGGCGGAGAAGGTGCGCGCCCCCCGGCCGTCGTTGGCCGCGCAGGAGGGCGCGCCGGTGACGCCCGAGATCCGTCGCCAGCGCACGTCCGCCGAGTACATGGCCATGGTGGAGGAGGCCAAGGAGGAGATCCGCGCCGGGGAGGCGTTCCAGATCGTGGTGTCCCAACGCTTCGACGTCGCCGTCACCTCCGACGCGCTGGAGGTGTACCGGGCGCTGCGGCTCACCAACCCCAGCCCGTACCTGTACCTGCTGCGGCTGCCCGGCTTCGACGTCGTCGGATCCAGCCCGGAGGCGTTGGTGACCGTGCAGGACGGCCTGGTCACCACGCGCCCCATCGCCGGCTCGCGGCCCCGCGGCGCGACGCCGGAGGACGACCGCAGGCTGGGCGAGGAGCTCCTGGCGGACCCCAAGGAGAAGGCCGAACACCTCATGCTGGTGGACCTGGGCCGCAACGACCTCGGCCGGATCTGCAAGCCCGGCAGCGTCACGGTGCACGAGTTCATGAACATCCACCGCTACAGCCACATCATGCACCTCGAGGCCGCCGTCTCAGGGCGCCTGTCGCCTGGCCGCAGCGCGCTGGACGCGGTGCTGGCCTGCTTTCCCGCCGGCACCCTCTCGGGCGCCCCGAAGGTCCGTGCCATGGAGATCATCGACAGGCTGGAGGTGTCGCGGCGGGGGTTGTACGGCGGGGTCGTCGGGTACTTCGACTTCGCGGGCAACTCGGATGTCGCCATCGCCATCCGCACCGCGGTGCTCTCCGACGGCGTGGCCCACGTGCAGGCCGGTGCGGGCATCGTCGCGGATTCGGTGCCGGAGACCGAGGACGCCGAGTGCCGGCACAAGGCGCAGGCCGTGATCACGGCGCTGGCGCGTGCCGAGGCGATGGGCACCGCGTGACGCGACGGTGGCCGGTGACGCTGCTGGCGCTGGCCGGTGCGCTGACCGCGGGCTTCTCGGCGCAGGCCGGCGGCAGCGGGGTGGCCTCCCTGGCCTGGGCGGTGGCCGCCGGGCTGGGCCTGTCGCTGATGCTGCGAGGCGTGCCGCTCCGGGTCCTCGGGACCTCCTTGGTGGTGCTCGCCGTGGCCTCCGCCGGGTGGGCGGGTCAGGCCGGGCAGTGGGTGGCGCTCGTCGGGTTCCTGGTGGCGCTGGTGGGTCTGCTGGCCATGGCCTGGTGGGGGCCCGGCTGGGTGGCGCGACCGCGGACCGCCGGGGAGCACCCCGTCGATCTCTGGAAGGCGATGGACGAGGGCGCGGACCCGACAGGTGAACAGGACGTGCACCGCGCGGGGCCCGCAGGGTAGTCTCGCCACGAGCACGAGTAGCGACGAAAGGCCCGGCAATGGCGCGTACCCCGCAGTACTACCACCACGGCAAGAGCCCCATGGCCTGGACCGCCGCGGGCATCGCCGCCCTCGGGTTCATCATCGCGGCAGCCGGATCGCTGATGGGTCCCAATTGGGCGCTCGTCATCGCCGGTGGAGTGATCGTCCTCATCGCCGGCGTGGTCGCCATGGTCATGAAGGCCATGGGCTACGGGCAGCCGTGACCGTCCTCGACGACATCATCGCCGGAGTCCGGCTGGATCTTGAAGACCGGAGGGCGCGCGTCCCCTTCGCGGACGTGATGCGCGAGGCCGAGCTGGCCGCGCCCGCGCTGGACCCCATGGCGCGGTTCCGGGCGCCGGGACTCGCCGTGATCGCCGAGGTGAAGCGGTCCTCGCCCTCCAAGGGCGCGCTGGCGGACATCGCTGACCCGGCGGCGCTCGCCGCGTCGTACGAGGCCGGGGGCGCGGCCGCCATCTCCGTGCTCACCGAACGACGGCGGTTCAGCGGGTCCCTGGCGGACCTGGACGCCGTGCGCGCCGCCGTCGGTATCCCCGTGCTGCGCAAGGACTTCATGGTGGAGGAGTACCAGTTCCTCGAGGCCCGCGCGCACGGCGCGGACCTGGTGCTGCTCATCGTCGCGGCGCTCACAGACGCGCAGCTCACCCGCTTCGGCGCCCTGACCGCAGACCTGGGCATGACCCCGCTGGTCGAGACGCACACCGTCGACGAGGTGGACCGGGCGCTGGCGCTCGGGTTCGAGCTGATCGGCGTCAACAACCGCAACCTCAAGACCCTCGACGTGGACCTGGCCACCTTCGGCGCGTTGTCGGCGCACATCGGGGGCGGGCCGGTGCGGGTGGCCGAATCCGGCATCCTCCGCCCGGACGATGCCGCGACGGTCGCGGCGCAGGGCGCCGACGTCATCCTCGTCGGCGAGGCCCTGGTCCGGCACGGGGACCCCAGCCGAGCCATCGCAGACTTCATGACCGCCGCAGAAAGGTCTCCCGCATGAACATGCCAGACGAGAAGGGCCACTTCGGGCGCTACGGCGGCCGCTTCGTCCCCGAGGCGCTGCAGGCCGCGCTGACTGAGCTCACCGTCGCGTTCGAGGACGCTCAGGCGGACCCGGCGTACCGGGCCGAGCTGGCCCGGCTGCAGCGCGACTACTCCGGCCGCCCCACGCCCATCACGGTGGCGGACAACTTCTCGAAGTTGTGCGGCAACGCCCGGATCCTGCTCAAGCGCGAGGACCTCAACCACACCGGAGCGCACAAGATCAACAATGTGCTCGGGCAGGCGCTGCTCACCAAGCGGATGGGCAAGACGCGCGTCATCGCCGAGACCGGCGCGGGGCAGCACGGCGTGGCGACGGCGACGGCGGCGGCGTTGCTGGGGCTCGAGTGTCGCGTCTACATGGGCGAGGTGGACACCAGACGCCAGGCGCTGAACGTGGCGCGCATGCAGCTGCTGGGCGCCGAGGTGTTCGCGGTCGCGGCCGGCTCCCGCACGCTCAAGGACGCCATGAACGAGGCCATGCGCGACTGGGTCACCACCGTCGACACCACGCACTACCTCATCGGCACCGTCGGCGGCCCCCACCCGTTCCCGTACCTGGTGCGCGAGTTGCAGCGGGTCATCTCCACCGAGGCTCGCGGGCAGATGCTTGCGGACCACGGCGCACTGCCGGACTATGTCGCGGCGTGCGTGGGTGGCGGCTCCAACGCCATCGGCATGTTCTACGACTTCATCCCCGACGAGTCCGTGAAGCTCTACGGCTTCGAGGCCGAAGGGGAGGGCGTGGCGACGGGGCGGCATGCGGCGACGATCGTCGCGGGGTCGCTGGGCGTGCTGCACGGCGCCCGCACCATGGTGCTGCAGGACGAGGACGGGCAGACCATCGAGTCGCACTCCATCTCCGCGGGCCTGGACTATCCCGGCGTCGGCCCCGAGCACGCCTGGCTGGCGGAGACCGGACGCGCCGTCTACGAGGGCGTCACCGACGACGAGGCCATGGACGCCTTCAAGCAGCTCAGCCGCACCGAGGGCATCATCCCGGCCATCGAGACGGCGCACGCGCTGGCCGGCGCCCGACGCCTCGGCCTGCGGATCGCGGCCGAGGACCCGTCGGCACGGCCCTCCATCCTGGTGTGCCTGTCGGGTCGCGGTGACAAGGACGTGGCCACCGCCGTCGAATACTTCGGCCTGACCGGCGTGCCGGACCAGACCGTGGGGGGAATGGAATGAGCCAGTTCACGGACCCGGCGCGGTTGGGGATCTCCGGCCGGGTCGTCGCGAGGGCGCTCGACACGGGGCGCCCGGCGCTGGTGGGGTATCTGCCGGTCGGGTACCCGAGTGTCGCGGATTCGATCCTGGCGGTCAGGGCCATCACCGAGGGCACCGAGGGTCGCGGCGTGGACATCGTCGAGATCGGCATCCCGTACTCGGACCCGCTCATGGACGGGCTGGTCATCCAGCAGGCCACCGCCAAAGCCCGCGCGCGCGGCGTGCGAACGAAGGACGCCTTCCTCGCAGTGGAGGCTGTGGCGCAGACCACAGCCACGCCCATGGTGATGACGTACTGGAACCTCATCGAGGCCTACGGGCCGGACGCGTTCGCCCGGGACCTGGCAGCCGCCGGCGGCGCCGGCGTGATCACCCCGGACCTGCCGCCGGACGACTGCCCGGAGTGGTTCGACGCCACCGACGCCCACGGCCTGGACCGGGTGTTCCTCATCGCGCCGTCGTCGACGGAGGAGCGGATCGCCCTCACCATGGCCTCCTGTCGCGGCTGGGTCTACGCCTCCAGCGTCATGGGCGTCACGGGAGCCCGGGCCGCCACCTCGGACGCCGCCCCGGTGATCACCGCCCGGGCCCGCGCCGTCGACCCGGGGCTCCCGGTGGGCATCGGTCTCGGCGTGTCCAACGGGGATCAGGCGGCCGAGGTGGGTCGGTACGCGGACCTGGTCATCGTCGGCTCGGCCCTGCTCAAGTGCCTGGACTCCGACGGCCTGGAGCTGCAGACGGACCTGGCCCGTCTGCGCCGGCTGACCGACGAGCTGGCCGAGGGCGTGGAGCGGGCGCGCCGGTGATCGGTCGGCGGTCCGTGCTCGGCCTGGGCGTGCTCGGCCTGGTGGCGGGATGCTCACCCGCCGACGACGGGCCGGTGGCCAGCGTCAACACCGGGCAAGGGGAGTGGCATGGCACGTCGCTGGCCGACGGCGGGAACCCGCTGCCGGACGTGACGCTCACGGACCAGTTTGGTCAGCCCTACAACCTGGCCACCGGTCCCACCACCACAGCGGTGGCGCTGTTCTTCGGCTACACCAACTGTCCTGACGTGTGCCCCGGCATCATGGCGGACATGGCCACGGCCAGGCGCCGGCTGCCTGAGGACCTCGTCGACGACATCACCCTCATCGTGGTCACCACGGACCCGGCGCGCGACACCCCCGAGGTGCTGAAGACCTACCTGTCCCGCGTCGACGACTCGTTCGTGGGGCTCACCGGCAGCCTCGACGACATCAAGCCAGCGGCGCTCAGCCTGGGCATCGACATCGCCGACGGCAAGCAGCTGCCGTCCGGCGGCTACGAGGTGGACCACGGCACCTACGTGCTTGGCTTCGGCGAGGACCGGCTGCTGCGCGTGGTGTGGAACGGGTTGTCCGCCGGCGAATTGAAGGACGACTTCCAGCGGCTCATCGCCGGCTGACGCGCGGTGTCGCGGCTTCCCGTCTCGTCGGGTTCTGGCCGGTAGCGGGGTTGAGCCGGACACGGCTTCTAGTTTCATTGACGGTAGATCGGGTCTTGGCCGAGACTCGGTTCAGGTGTCCGGGGTGGTCGCTCTCGTTCGCGGCTGTCCACGTAGTTCGCGCGTGTGACTCTCAATTGGACTGCGCTGCCCCGGTCACCGAAGACGGGCGGGAGAGGCTCAAGAAGGGAATGCTCTGCTCGTAGAAGCGGTGCCCTCCCCATGCCCGAACCAAGGTCGGATTCGACAGGCTCCGGGAAAGGGGGCAGATGCGATGAGTGAGAACATGCCACGGGTGGTGATCGGGATGGATCCGCACAAGCGGACCGCCACCATCGAGGTGATGA
>NZ_JBUZNP010000009.1:0-91707 GCF_055326215.1 Tessaracoccus pujii
CTAGCCTCGATCGTTCATGGCGTGTGGGCGACCTGTGCCGTAAATGAGCCAGAGTGCCTTCTGACTACGGGATACTTGGAGTTGCGAAGCTCAAAAGACCCATAGCGGAAGGCACTCGGCAAGTGAAGGATACTGCGTGGTCGTCGGGGTTGTCAGTCACAGGTGACGGGACCGGGGTGGTCGCCCACGCAGGCAGCATCGGGCTTCGCTTGTTGGCTGACCGGGTCGGGCTGACCGGTGGTCTCTCGACAGCGATGGCCAGGCGCGGTTTCGTCCCCTCGGTCCATGACCGCGGCCAGGTGCTGACCGATGTCGCGGTGCTGCTCGCCGACGGCGGTGAGGCGATCTCCGACATCGACGTCCTGCGTCACCAATCCCAAGTGCTGGGGCCGGTCGCCTCAGCTCCGACGGTGTGGCGGGCGCTGGATGAGGTCACGGACGCCAGGCGTAGGAAGATCGCCACGGCCCGGGCCCGTGTCCGGCGCCACGTCTGGGCCCAGCTGACAGGCGCTGGCGGAGTTCCGGCCTCTCGGGTCGCTGGCACCGATCTCGGCAGCACCGTGGTGTTGGATGTCGATGCCACGATCGTGGTCACGCATTCGGAGAAGGAACTCGCGTCGCCGACGTTCAAACGAACCTTCGGGTATCACCCGATCGGTGTGTGGTGCGACAACACGCACGAGTTCCTCGCCGCCGCGCTGCGAACCGGTCGGGCGGGGTCGAACACCGCCGTGGATCACATTCAGGTCCTGGGCGAGGCGATCACCCAGATCCCGATGCCGTATCGCCGCAACCTGTTGATCCGCTGTGACGGGGCCGGCGCCTCCCACCAGTTGCTGGACTGGCTCCATGCGCAAGGCCAAGTCAGAGGCCGGATCTTGCACTACAGCGTGGGGTTCACCATCGGCGAGAACGTGCGCGATGCGATCACGCAGTTGCCGGTCGGGTCATGGTCTCCGGCGCTGAAGGCCGATGGTGAGGTTCGAGAGGGCGGGGAGGTCGCCGAGGTCACAGGACTGCTCAATCTCGATGGTTGGCCGGCGGGGATGCGGGTGATCCTGCGCCGGGAACGCCCGCATCCGGGGGCGCAGTTGTCGCTGTTTGAAGAGGCCGACGGGTGGCGGTATCAAGCGTTTGCCACCAACACAGCCGCGGGGCAGTTGCAGTTCCTTGAGGCCCGGCATCGGGCGCATGCCCGGGTTGAGGACCGGATCCGTCACGCCAAGGACTCGGGCTTGGGACGTTTCCCGTCGCGCGAGTTCAGCATCAACCAGACCTGGCTGACCCTGACGATGATCGCCGCCGACCTGGTCGCCTGGTTCAAGATGCTGGCCCTCGACGGTGACCTCGCCAAGGCCGAACCCAAGGCACTCAGGTATCGGCTGCTGCACGTCCCGGCCCGACTGGTCCACGGCGCCCGGCGGCGACGGCTGCGCCTCCCGAAGAGCTGGCCCTGGGTTGAGCACCTCGTGGCCGCGTTCGCCCGGATCGCCGCGATCCCACCAGCCTGACCCCAACCGACCGCCACTACCCGAGGAAACCTGGAGAACCGCCGCCCGGCAGCGTCAGCCGGCCAACAGTCACGCCCTCAACCGGCCCAGTGTTCAAATCGGGCTCCGACAGCCCAGCTGACAGCTCTCAAGCCGCCTCATGAAAGAGGGAGGCTAGCTGTAGCGACCGACAATCGGTAGCGGAGATAGTGCCCCGCCACCGCTCACCATCATCCACGCAGACCACCCGCCCTCGGACCGTGCGAGTCGATTGAGTCCAATTCGAACAACATCCTCAGCAGAGACGCGCAGGCCGAGTACATCGAGAACAACGAGGAGATCCTGCGGGAGCATGTTCTAGGAGGGCATTATCACGGGCATCGACCCGGAGATCGACATCGCCTACGACTTCCGCCAGTGATCACACAGGCCCGTCTTGACCCCGCCAGACGTCCTCGCCACCCGCATGGGCGTCCTACTCAGACGCATCCGCAGCACCTTGGACAGCCTCACTGTCGACGCCGGCTCCTACTCCAGTTCGCCTCCTACGACACGGACATCAGGATCCTCGTCGCGACCGCCTCCACAGCGCACCACCCGGTCTAGGGCGTCCCGCCATTCCGGCTGGAGACCCCGCTGCGCCACCTGAGCGACCGCAAGGGCAGCAACTTCCACCTAGAGACCGCCGGCACGACGCGCCTCCCCTCAAGCCAGGGCGCTGCAACTTGCTACCTATGGCGCGGCATTTGTGCATATACACAGTTGCCGCGCTATGCGTAGAAACCTGCAGGGCTCGACGGCGTTCCTGAGCGAAGTGGATCTCCGCTCCTGCGCCTGACCCCAAGCGTCGCCGTTCGACCTCTTCCCACGCGGCCTCAACCCGGCAATAATCGCGGCAACAAGGGGGTACGCCATGCGGCTTGCACGACCCACCGAGCCGCCGGTCCTGGCCGCGGCCAAGGGCCGGCTCACCGAGGAAACCGGGCGCTCCTGGCAGGAGAAGCGGTCCCGCGGGCCTGAGATCGATCCCGTCCTGCACGACCCCGAGATCCTGAATTCGTTGCTCGGCATGACGAACGGCGCCTGCGCCTACTGCGAGCGCCCCCTCGAGGCTCACGGTCCCGACGCCGCAGTCGTCACCCACCACCGCCCCACCTGGGGCGCGGTCGGCAGCGCCGGCGACGTCGACCTGCGCGCCTACTGGTGGCTCACCTACGAGTGGGACAACCTCTACCCGGCCTGCGCGGACTGCGTCCGCTCCCGCGGCACGCGCTTCCCCGTCTCAGGCGAGCGCGCCACTCCGACAGGCGGCCTCGACGAAGAGCAGCCCCTTCTCCTCGACCCCCTCACCGACGACCCCGACGAGCACCTCCGTTACCAACCCGACGGCACCATCACCGCCCTCACCGAACGCGGCCGGATCACCACCGACATCCTCGCCCTCAACCGCGACTTCCTGATCAAGGCACGCCTGACCGCCCTGGCCGGCACCCCGGACGACCCCTCGTTCCCCACGCTGCGAAGACAGCTTGCGGCAGAGCGGCCTTCCGAGTCGGCGGCACCCGCTCCCCCGCAGCCGCCGCGACCCTCCGGCCCAGACCTCCCGCCCATGTCCGGCGCCGAGCCGGGCGCGCCCGCCTACGACCTCACCAGCAACATGGCCGGCGCCCAGCGCGGCAACTACTACCAGGCCACCCAGTGGGTCGAGCGCGTTGTCATCCACAACTTCCGCCCCATCCGCGACCTCGAGATCGACCTGGCAAGATCCACCAGCGAGCGCGGGCCCTGGACGGTCCTCCTCGGCGAAAACGGCTGCGGCAAGAGCTCCGTCCTGCACGCCATCGCACTCACCATGATGGGAGGAGAGCAGCGCCGGGCACTCGGCATCGACGCCCGGAAGTTCCTCCGCGACGGCGCCCGCAAGGGGCTGGTCGAGGTCTACCTCTCCGGGCGGCCGGATCCCCTGCGCCTCGAATGGGCCAAAGGTGAGCACGAGTTCACCGGCCCCGAACCGGTGGCCGCGCTGATGCTCGGCTACGGCGCCACCCGCCTGCTGCCGCGCACGCCGTCGCCGCACGACGACAACCGGGTGGTGCGCGTCGACAACCTCTTCGACCCCGTCGCCCCCCTCACCGACCCCACCTCGTGGCTGCTCTCCCTCGACGACGACACCTTCGACGACGTGGCCAACGGCATCCACGAGATGCTCGCCCTGGACCAGGACGCCGAGCTGCTCCGCGATGACGACCAGGTGCTGCTCAGACAGGGCCGCACCCGCTCCGACATCGTCACTCTGAGCGACGGCTACCAGTCGATGGTGGTGATGGCCTGCGACATCCTTCGCTCCACCATGCGGCTCTGGACGCAGTCGGCGTTGGCCGAGGGGATCGTGCTGATCGACGAGATCGGCGCCCACCTCCACCCTCGGTGGCGGCTAAGGATCGTCACCGCCATGCGCAACCTGATGCCACGCATCCAATTCATCGTCACCACCCACGACCCGCTCTGCCTGCGCGGCATCGTCGACGGCGAGGTGGTGGTGATGCGCCGCAACAGCGAGGGCGACGTCATCTCGCTGTCGGACCTGCCGCCGGTCACCGGCATGCGGATCGACCAGCTGCTCACCTCCGAGCACTTCGGCCTGGGCAGCACCGACGACCCCGAGGTGGCCGAGCTGTGGGAGAGCTACTACCGCCTGATGGCCCTCAAGCACCCCACCGGCGACCAGACGGGGCGCCTGGAGCGGGTCCGCGCCCGCCTCGACGAGCTGGAGCAGTTCGGCACCACCGAGCGCGAGCGGCTGCTGCTCACCTCTGCGGCGGACTACATCGCCCAGCGCCGCGAGACCGGCGACACCGTCGCCCCCAGCAGCAAGGAGATGACCGCAAAGCTCTCCGAGCTATGGGGCAGATACCTACCCGGGAGCTCGTGATGCGACGGGTGCCGCGGCCCAAGGAGCCGCCCAGCCTGGCCGAGGCGAAGACGCTGACAGAACGCCGGGCCGCCCTCGACTTCTACGCCGCCTGGGACGGCGCGGCCAAGTACGACGGCTACAAGGCCTACAAGAATCCCGACATCCGTGCCGCGCTGGAGCAGGCGTTCGGCGGCAAGTGCGCCTACTGCGAGACCTTCTACGCCGCGACCCAGCCCGTCGCCATCGAGCACTACCGGCCCAAGGGCGAGGTGACCATCGACGGCAAGCGCGTCCCGCCCGGCTACTACTGGCTCGCCAGCGAGTGGACCAACCTGCTGCCGTCGTGCACCGACTGCAACAGCCCCCGTAAACAGGACCTGCCCGACGAGTCCCGCACGGCAGGGAAGGCCAACGCGTTCCCGCTCGCCTCGGAGACCACCCGCGCCACGGCGCCCGGGCTGGAGAAGAGCGAGAAACGGTTGCTCCTGCACCCCTACCTCGACCATCCGGAGAAGCACCTCGAGTTCGTCTGGGGCACGGGCACCATCGACGACGGCTGGGTCCGGCCCCGGCGGGGCAGCGCCAAAGGGGCCGCGACCATCGCGGTGTGCGCGCTCCAACGTCGAGGGCTCCGCGCCGCCCGCCGCGACCGGCTGCTGGACCTCATCGCCCACCTGGAGTCCGTTGTGGAGGCGCAGAACAACGCGGTGCGCCACCCGGATGACGCGGACCTGCTCGCCCAGCTGGAGCGGCGGCTGGCCGAGGTCAGCCGCTTCGTCGCCGACCACGCCCCCTACAGCGCCATGTGCCGCCAAGTGGTGGCGAGCTACCACGAGAAACTTTTCGGACCCCAGGAGTGACCATGCCCACATCCCCGATCAACCCGTACGCCTCCCCGTCGCTGACCTGCGACATCGTCATGAAGGGCGGCATCACCAGTGGTGTCGTCTATCCCCGGGCGGTCGCCGAGCTGGCGAAGACCTACCGGCTGAGCCAGGTCGGCGGGGCGTCCGCGGGCGCGATCGCTGCGGCGGCAGCGGCCGCGGCCGAGCTCGGGCGACACTCCGGCGGGTTCGAGGAGCTTGACGCGATGCCCCAGGAGTTGGCCGCCATCGGGCCCGGCGGGAAGTCGACGCTGGCGTCGTTCTTCCAGCCGACGAAGACCGCCGCCCCGCTGTTCCGGCTGCTGTTCGCGGTGGCGGAGGCCGAAGGGGGGAAGGCCGGCGCACTGGTGGGCGGGCTGCTGAAGAGCTTCTGGAAGGAGGCCCTCGTCGGCTCCCTGCTTGGCCTGGTGATCGTGGTGCTGAGCGCGCTGGGCGACGGTGTCGCGGCAGTCGCGGGCATCGTCGGCGGGCTGGTGTTGCTGCTCCTCGGGGTGGCGGCGGGGGCCCTGTTCGGCGCGCTGCGGACGTTCGGTCGCGTCGCGGAGGACGGCTTCGGCATGTGCACGGGGATGGAGGGCGACGGCGCGGCGGGCGCGACGCCGCTCACGCCCTGGCTGTACGAGAAGATCCAGTCGCTGGCGGGCCGCAAGGACGGGGAGCCGTTGACGTTCGGCGACCTCCGTCGCGCCGGGGTCACGCTGCGCATGATGACCACGAACCTCACCCGCCACCAGCCGATGGCGATGCCGTGGACCACCGAGGAGTTCTACTTCGACCCCGACGAGATGCGCCGGCTGTTCCCCGAGGACGTGGTGACGTGGATGGAGACCCACCCGCCGTCGACCAACCCGGGGTTCGACACCCAACTCCGGCGTGCCCAGGCGGGCAGGCTCCGCCCTTGGCCGTCGGCCGACGACCTGCCGGTGATCGTCGCCACCCGAATGTCGCTGAGCTTCCCCGCCCTGATCTCGGCGGTGAAGCTCTGGTCCATCGACTTCAGCCAGCCGTCGAACTGGCAGGCGGGCGACGCCGTCACCGCGTGGCGGAAGGCGAACCCGGGCGGCACCGTCGAGCAGGCTCTGGCGGCCGTCCCCTCGCCGACGTTCTCACCCCTCTGGTTCACCGACGGCGGCCTCTGCGCCAACCTGCCGGTGCACTTCTTCGACTCCCCGCTGCCGAAGCACCCGACGTTCGCGTTCAACCTCGGGCCGTTCCCGGCGGGGCGGGAGAAGTCGAAGGACGAGGCGGAGAACAGCTACCTGCCCACCGGCAACGCTGGGGGGCTGCAGCGGCCGTGGTTCCCGCTGCCGACGTCGGGGATCGGCGCATGGGGGTCGTTCGGGCTGCTCATGGTGCACACGGCCCGCGAGTGGGTGGACGCGGCGCAGATGGTGATGCCCGGATACCGCGACCGGATCGTCACCGTGCACCAGGACCACTCCGAGGGGGGAATGAACCTGTCGATGCCCGAGCACGTGGTGACCGGCCTCGCGGAGCGGGGGAAGTGGGGCGCGGTGAAGCTCGTGGACGCGTTCGCCGGCGATCAACCGGGTGTCGTGCCCGCGCGCGGCTGGGACAACCACCGCTGGATCCGGTTCCGCACCGCGGCGTCGGGGCTGGCGGGATGGCTGGGGGCGTGGGAGCGCAGCTACCGCGACCTGACCTCGGGCGGGACCCCGTACCCGGACCTCGCCGGTCCGGCCGCCGACGCACCGCTGCCGTCGTACCAGCTCGGCAAGGCCGAGCGGGAGGCCCTCAACGAGCGCACCGGCGAACTGCTGACCCTCGCCACGGACTGGAGCGACGACGAGCGGGTCCCCGCAGCCCCCAGGCCCGCACCTCGCCTGCGCCTGGTGCCGGACGACGGCACCGCTGCCGGTCTCGATGCCACCGTCGACAGGCCGGCGCCCCCCGTCGTCTGAGGGTCGCCGACGCCTGGCCGAGGTGCTGGAACCATTCCCCCGCCTCCACACCACCGGCCCGCGTGAGCTCCACGGGCGCGCGAGAATGGACCTCCACGCCCGTGCAGCACCCACCTGAAGGACCGCCGTGACCCGGAACACCTCCCTCGATCCGTCAGGGCGACTGATCAGCTCTGCCCGCATCTCGACGCTGGCGCCCGACGAGGTGTTCGTGTTCGGGTCCAACTCCAACGGCGCGCACGGCGGCGGCGCGGCCCGTTTCGCGATGGACCGGTTCGGCGCGGTCTGGGGTCAGGGGCACGGGATGCAGGGGCGGAGCTTCGCCGTCGACTCCATGAGCGGGCTCACCGTGCTCGCCGACGAGGTGGCCAGGTTCCTTCAGTACGCCCTCGCGCATCCGGAGCGGGTGTTCCTGGTCACGGAGATCGGCTGCGGCATCGCGGGGTACACGCCGGCGCAGGTGGCGCCGCTGTTCGCCGACGCCCCGGCCAACGTCGCGCTGCCGGCGTCGTTCCTCGAGCGGCTCCCCGCCCGAGTTGCGGGGGTTTCGACGCGCGCTGAGGCGCTGCGCGGCCCGGCACGACACAGCTCACCGGCCCTGGCGTTGGGCACGCCTCATGTCGACAGGGCGGCGGGCGTCGTCGTCGCCTCGGCTGCCGGGGACGCGCTGGGGTCGGCCTACGAGTTCGGGCCGAGCCTCGACGACGACGTCACGCCGGCCTTCGGCCCCGGCGTCTTCGGGCACGCGCCCGGCGAGTGGACCGACGACACGTCGATGGCCGTACCCATCCTCGAGGCCATCGCCCGGGGTGACTCCCTCCGCGACCCCGCCACCCTCGCCGGGATAGCCAGGCGGTGGTGGGACTGGTCGAAGGACGCGCGCGATGTCGGCGCCCAGACCCGCGCGGCCCTCGCCGGGATCGCGGCTCTCGGCGGATCCCCCATCACGGAGGACTACATGCGCCGGCACGCCCGGGCTCTCCACGAACAGAGCGGCCGCAGCGGCGGCAACGGCTCGCTCATGCGCACCGGCCCGGTCGCACTCGGTTACCTGGCGCCGGGACGCGAGCCCGCCCTGGTCGAGGCCGCCGGGCGCGTCGCGCAGTTGACGCACTGGGAGGACGACAACGTGGACGCCGTCGTCCTGTGGTCGCTGGCCATCCGGCACGGCGTCCTCACCGGCGGACTCGACGTTCGCGCCGGCCTGTCCTGGGTGCCCGAGGACCGCCGCGACCGCTGGGCCGGCCTGATCGACGACGCCGTCGCACCCGGGACGCACCCACGCGCCTTCCGGGCAGGCAACGGATGGGTGGTACGCGCATTCCAGGCGGCGCTCTCCGCCGTCGCCGGCGCCACCGACCTCCCCGACGCCCTCAACCGCGCCGTCCGCGGCGGCGGGGACACCGACACCGTAGCTGCCATCGCCGGATCTCTCGCCGGAGCGCTGTGGGGCGCATCGGCGGTGCCGCTCGGCTGGCAGCAGGAGCTGCACGGCTGGCAGCAGGAGCTGCACGGCTGGCCCGGCTACACCGTCGACGACCTCACCCGCCTCGCCGTCGCAGCAGCCGGCCACGGCGGCTGAGAGTTGGCCCCGTCGCGATCCATCCCTCAGCTCACGCATGGCACGATGGGCGCGTGAGCGCCCCGACCCGATACGACGTGGCCGTGGCCGGGTTGGGCCCGGCCGGCCGGGCGCTGGCGTCGAAGTGCGCTGCGACCGGGATGAGGGTCCTCGCCATCGATCCGCGGCCCGGCGCGGAGTGGGCCCCGACCTACGGGATCTGGGGCGACGAGCTGGGGTCGCTGCCGGAGTCCGTGGTGCGCTCCCGGATGGTCGGGCCCGAGCTGCGGGCGCACGGCGCCTACCCCTTGCCGCGTGACTACCTCGTCCTCGACAACGCGGCCCTCCAGGCATCACTCCCGCTCGACGGGGCGTCCGTCCGTCAGGGCCGCCTGACCGACGGGCAGGTCGCGGCCCTGCGCTCGGAGGCGCGGGTGGTGGTCGACGCCCGGGGCGCCCGTCCCGACGGCGTGCTGCCTGGGGATACGGCGCCCGCTCAGACGGCGTACGGCATCGTCGTGTCCGCCGACGACGCAGTGCCGGCCCTCCAGGGCGCGCCGGCACTGCTGATGGACTGGCGCACCGACTGGTCGGCGGAGGCCGAGCCGTCGGGGACGCCGACCTTCCTCTACGCGATCCCGCTCGGCGAAGGGCGGGTGCTGCTCGAGGAGACGTGCCTGGCCGCGGCGCCGGGGCTGCCGATCGACGAACTCAAGGCCCGCCTGCGGCGTCGGCTCCGGGCGCGCGGGGTCGCGGAGTCCGCCGTCGATCATCCGCTGGAGCGGGAGGTTGTCCGCATCCCGATGCGGGGTCGGGGTCGCCGTGTCCCGTCGGGGGTGCTGGCCGTGGGGACGGCGGGTCGCGGGGGAAACGTCGTGACGGGATATTCGGTGGCGCACTCGTTGGCCCGTGCCGGGACGCTGGCGGACGAGCTGGCCGCCGGCGCGGCGCCGAGGGATGCGGACCCCGCCGGGCCCGCCGACGTGTTCCGCGAGATGGGTCTGCGGGCATTGCTGCGCCTGGATGTCGCGGGGACGCTGGGACTGTTCGACGCGTTCGGGCGGCTGCCCGCGGCGTCGCAGCGGGCGTTCATGTCGCGCGACTCGGCGGCGGCGGGCTTGGCGGCCGCAATGTGGGGGATGTTCGTGCGGATGTCGCCGAGGGACAGGGGCCGGCTGGTCGCGGCCACGCTGGGCCCGACGCGCGGCCGCGCGGCGGCGTCGTCAGAGCGGTGAAGTCCTCGTGCGTCTCGGGCGTCCCGGGTCTCCTGATGAATCCAGCTCTGTGGGTGCGTTCTTCGCCTCCGTTCGCAGGTCCGCGCAACACTGGGGTCATGAACATCGAAGAGTGGTGGCCCAGGCTGCGGGCCGAGACGCGCGACTGGCTGATCGCGAACAACGGCGACGTCGTGCCGTCGGCCGTTGTCGAGGAGATCATCCGAGCGGGCGGCGACGCCACCTCCGACGCCTGGCGGGCCGGCGAGAGCGGCGCGGACGGGTTCTACCTGGCCGACGAGGTGGTGGACTGGATCGAGGAGGTCGCCAACGGGGAGACGCCTGCCCCGCGACGGTGACCCGGCCGCAGTTGCGGTAATCATTCCTCCAGACAGGAAGTCGGCGCCGATTCAGCCCTGAGACTCTGTCTGGAGGAACAATTTCCGCTCGGCGCCATCGTGAGCAGGTACGAAGCCGCGTTGCTCACTCAGCGACGACGGGGCCGCCCGCCGCGCTGGGGTGGCCGCGACCCCCTCGCCGGGACCCCGCCCTTCCGTGGCCTCTCCGCCGGCTTCGCAGGCTTCGGCTCGTCGCCGCGCTCCGCAGCGGTCCTCGAGCTGTTGGGGGTCCGGCCGCGCACGATCCCGATGAACTCGTCGATCCACTCGTTGCCGTTGTCCGTCCGCCAGGCGAGGGCCACCGTCGTGGGAGGGGCGTCGACGACCGGGCGGTACACCATGTCGCGGCGGCTCCCAGAGCGGGCCACCGACATCGGCACGCGCAGCACCGCGGCGGAGAAGCTGGCCAGTTCGATGCTGTCCGGGGCGGCGTCGTGAATGACCCGCACGTCCGCCAGATCGACCGAGGACACCTCGTCGAGGACCGTCAGCTCGTGTTCTTTCGACAACCACACCACCGGCACCTCCTCATAGAGGGGGATGGCGTGGAGGCCGTCGGGGTTGAGCGGGAGGCGGACGAAGCACAGGTCGACGTCGCCGTCGAGGAGCGCTCGGCGCTGGTCGGCCTGCTCGATCTCGAGCACGGCCAGCGGCACCCGGCGGAACCGCTCCTCCCAGATGCGCCGCCACTTGGTCAGAGTCACCCCCGGCACGAATCCCACGCGCAGGCCGGCGACGTCGGGGCGCGAGGATGTGGTCACGCGCGCAGGCTACCCCACGGGGCTAGGCTGCGGGCATGAGCCAAACGATGAAGCCGGCCACCGCGGCCGCCAAGCTCGGCATCTATCTGCCGGCGGCGCCCGAGGAGTTCCAGAACACTCCGATCAGCCGCGACGATCTGGACGAGCTCCGAGCCGACCCTCCCGCCTGGCTCGTCGACCTTCGCCGCAACGGCCCCTTCCCCCGCGACGTCGTGGCCCAGAAGCTGGGCATCTCGCGCTCAGGCCTGGCCCGCGCCGGAGTGAGCGACGCGATGACCTCGGACGAGATCGGCGCCCTGCTCGCCGACCCGCCGGAATGGTTGATCAGTGAGCGGGAGACCCACCGTAAGGTCCTCGACGAGCAGGCCCGCGAGCAGGCACCCGCCCCCAAGCCGAAGCCGAAGACGAAGCCCAGATCGGCTGCCCCGAAGACGCGAGGGCGCTGGCGCTGACCTCCCCCAACGTCGACCCTTCCGTCACGCTCACGGTAGAGGCTCTGGCGGAGCCCCGACACTGGAGTGGCCCGGTCCCCCCAAGACCCGGGCCACTCCAGCTGTCACGTCACGGGTTCACCAGGACGGTGCTCCCCGCGTCGAGGTCGAGGGAGACCGGCGAGGAGGCGGCGAAGACACCGGGCCCCGTCACGATCACCTGGTCGTCGGCGTCCGCCTCGCAGTCGACGGCGACCAGCGCGAACTGCTGGTTGCCCACGGTCTCTCCGTCGAGGGTGTAGCTGGACTTGCCGTTGAAGGCGGCCATGGCACAGGACTCGCCTGACACCCTCCTGGTGGAGAACGTGAGCCCGCCCAGCGCGTTGCCCTTCAGCACCGCCGTGTGTGAGCCTGCGGAGTCCTCCCATGTGCGGACCAGCATCAGGCCCCCCTGGACGGTGGTGCCCTTCTTGTTCAGCTTGGCGCCAAAGGTGACGTTGCCGGGGCTTCCGTCCGCCCAGGTGAACGCTGCGGAACCCTCCGCGGAGCCCTTGGCCGTGGGGTCGTAGATCGCCAGGCCCGCGTAGCCGGCGCCCGCAAAGTCTCCGCCAAGGCCCTCGGTCGTCGCGACCGCCGAGTACACGTCGTGCGGCAGGTCGACGTCCGGGTTCGAGCACACGTACGCGGCCGAGCCGCCGTCGGACCTGCGCTGACAGTCCAAGGTCTCCGTGGCCCTGGTGACCAGGCCGGTGAGTTCCACGCGCAGGTCGGCGTCGTTGGCGAGGTCCGACGGTGATCGGCTGCCCACCTTCATGGTGACGGGCCCGGTGTAGTTGCCGTCGCCGGACCAGGCGATCGCCGGGGCGGCGCCCACGAACACCACAAGGTCGGCCGGGGTGACCGTCCACTGGCCCTGCACCGTTGCCACCTCGAAGTTCGCAGGGTCTTCGGTGCCGTACCGCATCTGGGGAGTCACGACACCATTCCCAGCGCTCACGCCCACCGTCGCCGGGTTGTTGACGCACGCCAGGGAGCCGGTGAAGGCCCCGGTCACGGCGCAGTCCCCCACGTCATGCGCCACGCCGTCGAACTGCCCCGAGTAGCTCCCGGCCGTCATCGTGACCGGCGCCGGAGCGATGGTGAACTCCACCGAACTGCTGCTCGCGGTGTGGTTGGCGTCTCCCGGCCAGCTTCCGGACACCGTGGCGGTGCCGGCGTCGACGTTGTCGCGGTAGGTCAGCGCGACATTCGCCGGTTCCATCCCCGCCGCGGTCACCGTGCCGGTGCAGGGTTCGATCGGCGATCCCGTGTACGTGGGATCGACGGTGGGGCACAGGATCGAGACGGCGGTCGACCCCGGGACGACGGTGAAGTTCGACGACGCGCTGCTGGGGTAGTGGTTACGGTCCCCGTCGTATTGGGCCGTCGCCCGTGCGGTGCCGAGCTGGACGTTGCCGGTGTAGGTGACGGTCAGCTCCTCGGTCATGCCGACGCCCTCCGCCTGTGCGCTGCACGGTTCCAGCGGCGAGCCCGTGTACCCGACGGAGGTCGGGCACACGATCGTGACCTTGGACCCCGCGCGGTTGATGCTGAACGTCTGCGTCCCGGTGCTGCCGGTGTGGTTGCGGCCGCCGTCCCACGTCGCCGTGGCGCTCGCGGTGTTGATGCCGGCGTCGATGTTGTTCTCGAAGACGATCTGCACCGGCTCTCGCAGGCCACCCACGCCGAGGGCGTAAGCGTTGAAGCAGCCCGACACGGGGCCCCCTGTGTACCCCACCGATCCGTAGCAGTCCATCCCGATCCACGAGGTTGCCTTGTCGATGGTGAAAGTCTTCCTGACCGTGCTCCCGGTGTGGTTGGCGTCACCGGCCCAGGCGGCCTCCGCCGTCGCAGTGCCCGCGTTGACGTTGTCGGTATAGGTGATCGTCGGCAGAACCCAGTCGGTCAGCCCTGCGGCGGTGGCCCGGCAGGGAGTCCTGGCCGTGCCCGAGTAGACCGCGTCGTCGCAGGTGAGGGTCACCGTCGACGCGGCCTTGCCGATCACGAACGGCACGGTCGCCGAGTTGCCGTTGGTGTCGGTCGCAGTGATCGAATAGCTGCCCGCGGCCGTCAGGAAGGGGATGCCGAGAGAACACGACGACGCGGAGCAGGTCGATACCGAGGCGCCCGGGATGGTCGTCGTCACCGTCGGAATCTGCGCGAAGTTCGCATGGCTCACGACGACGCTGGTGGCGCTGATGGAGTAGGTCGCGCCGGCCGGCGACGCGGTGATCGTCGGCTTCACCCGGTACCCGACCACCAGATCCCTGCTGCCGCCTTCGGCCGGAGTGTAGAAGCCACCTCCCAGGACGAGGGACTCATACTCCACACCGAGGCAGCTGATGGGCTGCTTCGGCCTGTAGTAGAAGTACGTGTCCGGTTGGACCACGACGGTCATCGGCAACGTGACATCGAGCCGCTCGCGGAACACCCCCGCCGGGTCGTAGAAGTTAATCCTCTCCAGCACCGCCGAACAACTTCCCGTCCCGGTGGCGCTCAGATTCACGTACGCCTCCGGTTCACCCGCCGCGACCGCCCGGCCGGGCAGGGCCAACACCTGCACGGCCAGCGCGACGGCCATGAGCACCGCCACCCAGACCCTCGATCGGCCGCGCCCACCCGTCACGCGTCCCGAATGGCTGTCGAAGCGGAACCCACGCATCACGATCCTCCTCAGGATGGTCAAGGACAGGCACGGACGTCCGATTCCGCGCCGCCTGCTCTCACCTTGGCGCGGGAGTAGGGGCCGGACCATGGGGCTAGGTCGCCTATCACCGCGACCGGCACCGAAGCCGCGACATTCGGGTCTACTGTGAGCGCGACGAACGGGAGACGACGTGACTCAGAGCCCGCACCGACCGCGCGACCCCAGACCACAGCTGGTGGACGCGCTCAGCACGGCGCT
Organism: Tessaracoccus pujii; assembly: GCF_055326215.1. Taxonomy (NCBI): domain Bacteria; kingdom Bacillati; phylum Actinomycetota; class Actinomycetes; order Propionibacteriales; family Propionibacteriaceae; genus Tessaracoccus; species Tessaracoccus pujii. The sequence goes on from NZ_JBUZNP010000009.1 coordinate 14,520, forward strand.
TCTCGCCTCCGTGATCGCCGCGGCCTCCGCGGCGTTCCTGGAGGGTGTGTTGATGCTGGCGCTCCCGGACGCCTTCTGGCCCACGCTCGCCTACCCAGCGAGCGTCGTGGTCTACGTGGTGGCCGGCGCGATCGCATGGCGACGGCGACCCGGGTCGCTGCTGGGCGCCCTGATCATGCTGGGAGGGTTGGCGCTGTTCGTGGCGGGATTCGCCAGCATCGAGATTCCCGCACTGTCGCTCGTCGGTGGGCTGGCAGGCACCTGGATCCTCGCCGTCGTGGTGCACCTGATGCTGGCGTTCCCGAGTGGTCGGCTCCGCCACTGGTTCCCGCGCGCGATCGTCACCGCCGCGTACGTCAACTCCGTGGTCCTTCAGGTGCCCAAGGTGCTGCTTGCCCCTGAGCAGGGCCAGGTGTGGGGGTGGGTCCAGTCGGCTCTCGGCACCGTCGTGATGGTCTCGCTCTCCGGCGTGCTTCTGTTCAGCCTCCGCCGCACCACTCCCGAGAAGCGACGCACCCTCATTCCGCTGTACGCCTACGGCATGGCCGTTGCGGCGCTGATCCCCACGTCGTCGCTTCTCCTCCGGGAGATCCTCGGCATGCCGCCCACCCAGGTGTGGGGGATCCAGATGGCGGCCATCGCAGGCGTCCCCCTCGCGTTCCTCGCCGCCTCCGTGCTGGGCAGCTTCGCCCCGACGGCGGAGGCCGAGGCCATCGCCGCCTGGCTCGGCTCGGGCCCGGGGCGGCCTCCGGTGCGCGAAGCTCTGGCCAAGGCGTTGGCAGACCCCAGCGTGAGCGTGGCCTACTGGGTGCCAGAGCGTGCCGAGTTCGTCGACTCCGAGGGCGTGCCCGTCGACGTGCCGCCCCCTGGATCCCCCGGGAGCGACGCCGCCCGTGTCCACGTGAACGGAGAGTTGGTGGGCGCTATCGTCTTCGACCCGGACACCACCCCCGGCCGCGCCGCGCAGGAGGCGGCGAGCGTCGTCGCCCTGGCCATCGAGGGCGAGCGCCTCACCGCCGCGCTGCGAGCCAGCCAGGCGTCGCTGCAGCGCTCGCGGGTGCGGTTGGTGGAGGCGGCCGACGCCGTGCGGGGCGCGATCGCGCGGGACCTGCACGACGGCCTGCAGGTGCGGCTCGTTCTCCTCGGCGTCGAGGCGCAGCGGCTGGCGATGGCCACCGCCGCGATCCCCGTCGCGGCTGGGGTCAGCGCGGAGGCGACCCGCCTGCGGGAGGGGATCGACGAGGCGGCCGGCGACCTGCGTCGCCTGGCACGGCAGGTCATGCCCTCGGCCCTGGAGGAGCGTGGCCTTGCCCTCGCCGTCGAGGACCTCACCGACCGGATGCCCATACCCACCGCGTTCGACCCGAACTCAGTGCCCGACCACATCTCCCCCGCGTGCTCCCTGACCGCCTACTTCGCGGTGGCAGAAGGGTTGAGCAACGCCGTGAAACACGGCCGGGCCACGTCTGCGGCCGTCAGCTTCGAGGTGGAGGGACGCAACCTCGTGGTTGAGGTGTCCGACGACGGCGCCGGCGGCGCCTCCCTCCGTCCAGGGTCCGGGATCGGCGGACTGCGGGACCGGGTCGACGCGGTCGGCGGGTGGTTGAGCGTCATCAGTCCCGAAGGTATGGGAACCAGATTGAGGGTGGTGGTGCCATGCGCATCGTGATCGCGGAGGATGAGGCCCTGCTGCGGCAGGGGCTCACGCTGGTCCTCGAGGACGGCGGGTGGGAGGTCGTGGCGCGCGTCGGTGACGCCGACGCCCTGCTGGACGCTGTCGTCGACTACGGGCCGGACCTGGTGCTCACCGACATCCGGATGCCGCCGTCATTCACCGACGAGGGGCTCCAGGCCGCGCTCAGGATCCGCCGGGAGTGGCCGGACACCGCGGTGGTGGTGTTGTCGCAGTACGTGCAGCGCCGCTATGCCATCGAGCTGCTGAACGGCGACGGCGGGGGCATCGGCTACCTGCTGAAGCAGCGCATCGCCGACATCGAGACGTTCCTCGGCGACCTCGCCAGGGTCGCGGCAGGCGGCACGGCGCTGGATCCCGAGGTGGTCAGCCTGATTCTCAGCCGGGCGGAGCACACCGGCGGGGCGGTCGTGCACCTGACCAGGCGTCAACGCGAGGTGCTGGCGCTGATGGCCGAGGGACGGTCCAACGCGGCGATTGCCGCGTGCCTGGTCCTCACTGAGAAGGCCGTGGTGCAGCACACCTCGCACATCTACGACGCGCTGGGCATCCCCGTCACCACCGACGACCACCGCCGCGTGCTGGCGGTCATTCGCTATCTCGAAGGCCTGGCCGGGTAGACGGGTCGGGATCCTCGACCGTCGCGGGTTCCGGCCCGGCAGGTGCCGGGGTCGCGGTGGGGGCGGGTGCCGCCGCGCCGGCGCGGCGCCGTCGGAGCAGGGCACGGATGGGGAAGAACAGGATCAGCGCCGCCAACCACAACGGGGCCGACGCGATGAGCACCGTGAGCGTCACGGTGACCAGTTGGGCCGCGCCACGCACACCGTCGGTGATAGCCTCGACAAAGCCCCACGACTCCCCCGTCGGCCGCACCACCGCGCTGGGTTCGGTGAGCTCGATGGTCACCGTGGCCATCGCCGCCTGGCGCTCCAGGTACGTCACCTGCGCGTCCAGGGATTCGATCTCGCCGCGCACCCGCCCCAGCTCGGTCTCGATGGCAAGCATCTCCGTGACGTTCTTGGCGGCGTCGAAGAACTCCCGCAGACGCACCTCCTGGGCGCGCATGTTCGCCAGGCGGGCGGAGAGGTCCACGTGCTCCTGTGTCACGTCGGTTGTCGCCTCGGACTGGTACTTCACCGTGCCGATCGTGGCCACCTCGTCGAGGAACTCCTCGTAGGACGCCGACGGCACCCGCACGGTGACCCACCCGCGGAGCGCGGCGCCGTCGCCGACGAGCGAGCCGTTCTTGTCGTAGTGGTAGATCCATTCACCGGTGTCGGTGGCCACCTGCATGTCGGTGATGCTGCCGTCGTGGGTGCGGGCGAGGTCGCGGATCTCGGTCACCGCGTCGGAGGTGCTCTCCACCTCGAGGCGAAGCACCTTGGAGCGGATCACGAGTCTGTCCGCCTCGTCGCCGCCGGTGTCCTCCTCGCCGCCCTTCTCGGGCATGCCCCCGTCGGCTCCGACGGCCGGCGCGGGCTCGACGCCCGGCTGCTCCTCCGAGCTGCCGGACCCGGAGCAGGCCGCGAGCCAGACCGTCATGAGCAGCATGACGACGACGGCCACCGCTCTCCGCAACCACGTGTTGAGCCTCATCGTGCCTCCTCGCAGGACGTGAGCCGGGCCGAGCCGACGGGTCCGCGCGGGCTGCGTGCCGACGCCGGGGCGAGTCTCCTCGGTACACCGAGATTACACCCGGGGTCCTCGCGTCACATGTGCCGTGCACCGCCGCGCGTCCCCGGGCGCGAGGAGGGACCCCCGAGGGCCAACGTGCAGGGGACGGCGGCTTCCGCGCGAGCCGCGACGGTGGCGACAGACTGGGCCACCAGTGTCGCGGCTCCCCCGTCGCCTACCCCCGGGGGTATAGTCTGGAGGCCTCGCAGTATCTACCCGGGAGCGCATCATGATCGAGTTCTTGTCGTCCACCGCCGGCCGCATCACCCGCGCCGCCGTGGGGGTGGTCCTGTTGGTCCTCGCCTTCGTCGTGGGCGGCGTGTGGGGTTGGGTCCTGGGGGTCTTGGGTGTGGTCTTCGTCGCCGTCGGCGCCCTCGACGTGTGCCTGCTCGCTCCCCTGTTCGGGAAGCCGTTCCGAGGGGCGGACGTCCGCGCCTCCCTGCGCTGACCGCCGACCTCGTGCCGGAGCGTGAGCCGGACACGGTCTTCCTGGGGGGTTGAGCCGGACACGGCTTCCGACAGCGCGCGTTGAGCCGGACACGGCCTCCGACGACGTGCGTTGAGCCTGAGATCGACCTCGTGAGAATGGCAGCGTTGCCACCGGCCGCTTCTGAGGTTGAGCCTCGGATCCGGCTCGTCGTCCCGAACCGAGAGCCGTGTCCGGCTCAACCCACCCCAGCGAGAGCCGTGTCCGGCTCAACCCACCCCCGACCCAGAAGGTGCGGCACTTATTCCCTCGTTCAGCAGTCAGCGAAAGACTGGCCTCGCGCACGCTCAGGGGCCATCTCACCACGGGCGCGCGCGTTGACTGCGCCGGTGGGCGCGCCTAGCTTCAGCATCACCCGCTCACCAGGAGACCCCCCATGGCCCACCGCAGCACCCGACTGTCGCGGCGGACGGCTGCCGCCGTCGGCCTGCTGACCGTCACCGGGATGCTCAGCGGGTGCGCCAGCACGGCCGCCGCCGACGACACCGTCGTCATCGGCTACTTCGCCAACGTCACGCATGCCCCGGCTCTGATCGCCGACGGCACCGGGCTGTTCGACACCCGGCTGGCAGAGGTCGGCGCCACGGCCACCACCCAGTCGTTCCGCGCAGGACCCGAGGCTCTTCAGGCCGTGCTCGCGGGCTCCGTCGACGTGGCCTACATCGGCCCCAACCCCACGGTCACGGCCTACCTGCAGTCGCGCGGCGAGGCCGTGCGTGTCATCGCCGGCTCCACCTCCGGCGGCGCCGCGCTCGTGGTCCGGGCGGGCATCGACTCCGTCGACGACCTGCGCGGCGCGAACCTGGCCAGCCCTCAACTGGGCAACACGCAGGACATCGCGCTGCGGTACTGGCTCGGCACCCAGGGCTTGACCGCTGGGGAGGACGGTGGCGGCGACGTGCACGTCCTCCCCCAGCCAAATTCCGCGGCGGTGCAGTCCTTCGCTTCCGGCGAGATCGACGGCGCCTGGGTGCCCGAGCCCTTCGTCGCGCGCCTCGTGGAGGCCGGCGGGGTGGTGCTGGTCGACGAGCGCGACCTGTGGCCGGACGCCCGCTTCGTCTCCACCAACGTCGTCGCGAGCCCTGAGTTCATCGAGCAGCGGCCCGACCTGGCACGGGCGGTCGTCGACGCGCACCTCGACGCGCTGAGCCTCATCGACGATGACCCGGAGGCCGCCCGCGCCGCCGCCGCGGCGCAGCTCCAGGCCCTCACCGGGCAGCAGATGGATCCCGCGACACTCGAGTCCGCCTGGCGCACCCTGGAATTCATCGCCGATCCCCTGGCCGAGACCCTCCGCGCCTCGGCGGATCACGCGGAGGCGGTCGGGCTCCTCCCTGACAAGCCCAACGACGGCTTCGCGCGCCTCTGGGATCTCACCGTCCTCAACGAGGCTCTCGTGGCCCGCGGCCAGGCCGAGGTGGCCCAGTGACCGCGACCACTGCCGCGACGGGCGGCCTCCGGCTCCGCGGGGTCTCGAAGTCGTTCGGCCAGGGGGACCAGAAGGTGACGGCGCTGGGGAACCTGGACCTCGACGTCGAACCGGGCGAGTTCGTCGCCGTCGTGGGCGGCTCCGGCTGTGGGAAGTCGACCATGCTCACGCTCGCCGCCGGGCTGGAGACCCCCACATCGGGCACCATCGACGCCGGGGGCAAGGTGGCGTTGATGTTCCAGGAGAGCACGCTCCTGCCCTGGCTCACCGCAGCCGGCAACGTCGAACTCGCCCTGCAGCTCCGCGGCATCGAGAAGGGCGAACGCAGCGCTCTCGCGCGGCAACTCCTCGCCAAGGTCCGCCTCGGACGGCACGTCGACAAGCGCCCCCACGAGATGAGCGGCGGCATGCGGCAGCGGGTCGCGCTCGCCCGGGTGCTGGCTCAGGACGCCGCGGTCGTGCTCATGGACGAACCCCTCGGCGCGCTCGACGCGATGACGCGCGACCAGATGCACGACCTCATCGAGGACGTCTGGCTCGACGCCGGCTTCAGCGTGGTGTTCGTCACCCACAATGTGCGGGAGGCGGTGCGACTGTCGGATCGGACCATCCTGATGGGGTCGCGGCCGGGGCGGATCATCCACGAGCAGCGCATCCAGGTCCCCCGGCCCAGGGCCATGGACTCGGCAGCGTGCGTAGCGCTCGCCGCGGACCTCACCCAACGCCTGCGCGAGGAGGTGGCCCGCCATGACGAGGCCGACTACTTCGAGATCTGACTCCCGGGCCGACGACCCGCTCGAGGCCGTCGACGACGCGGCCGTCGAGGCCCCGACGGCCCCCGGGGGTGCCCCCCGCTGGCGGCGCGCCCTGCCCATCCTTCTCGCCGTCGCGATCTTCCTCCTGCTCTGGCAGCTACTGGTCTGGACCGGATGGAAGCCCGACTACCTGCTCCCCGGCCCGGCCGTCGTGCTGGGCGAGCTCGGGCGGCTGGCCGCGGAGCCCTCGTTCTGGCTGGCGCTCGGCCGCACCCTCACCCGCGCTGTGGTGGGGTTCGCGTTGGCGGCGGCCATCGGCACCACCGTCGGCCTGGCGACTGCGCGGTCGCGGCTGCTGCGCTCCGCCATCGGGTCGCTGGTCACGGGGCTGCAGACCATGCCGTCGGTGGTGTGGTTCCCGCTCGCGATCCTGCTGATGGGGCTCGGCGAGCAGGCCATCATGTTCGTCGTCGTGCTCGGCGCCGCGCCCAGCATCGCCAACGGAGTCCTCACCGGCGTGGACCAGGTGCCGCCGGCCTACCACAAGCTGGGCGACGTCCTGGGCGCCCACGGCTGGACCCTGTACCGGCACATCATCATCCCCGCGGCCCTGCCGTCGTATGTGGCGGGGTTGAGCCAGGGCTGGGCGTTCGCCTGGCGCTCGCTCATGGCGGGCGAGCTGCTCGTCGTCATCCCGGGCGCGATCGCGCTCGGCAACCGGCTGTCCTTCGCCCAGGAGTTCGGCGACGCGGCCGGGCTGATGGCGTACATGATCGTGATCCTGATCGTCGGGATGCTGGCGGACACGGCCTTCACTGCGATGTCGCGGCGGATCCGCCGACGCCGCGGGCTGGCCACCCCGGCCGAGACGCGCACCTGAGCCCGCTCGACCCGGTCCGCTGCGACGAGATGCGGGGCCCATGGGGCGATCAGGCCGCGACCAGAGACGTGACCGGAAGCGAGTCGTAGCCCCTCGTCGCGTTGTTGATCCTGCGCCGCCCCTCTCCCACCTCGAAGCTCCTCACCCGTCGGACGAGGGCGTCGAGCACCGCGTGCGCCTCCAGCCGCGCCAGGCCCTGCCCCGCGCAGGTGTGCGGCCCGTAGCCGAAGGACAGGTGATCGATCGGGTTCCTTCGCACCAGGAACGTGTCGGGGTTGTCATAATGCCGCGGGTCGCGGTTGCCCGATCCGAACAGGAGCGCCAGCCGCGCATCCTTCGGAACGAGGGTCCCGTCGATCACGACGTCGGAGCGCACCAGACGCGAGAACGCGTGCGGCGGGGCCTCGATCCGCAGCACCTCGTTGAACGCCGACGGCACGAGGGAGGGGTCCGCCCGCAGGATCTCGAACTGGTCCGGGTTGCGGGCCAGGTGATAGATCGCGTTGCCGATCGACGACACGGTCGTGTCCATGCCCGCGGCCACGTACTGGTGGATGATCTTGGGCGCCGCACCGGCAGGGATGGCGCCGCGCCCGGCCGCATCGAAGATCGCGCGGCCCATGGATCCTGGCGCGAGATCGTCGGCCGTGACGCCTGAGGCCCATCCGAACAGCTCCCCCGCGACAGGGAAGTTCTCGGCCGTGCGCTGGTTCATGGGGCCGAGGACGTTGAACGCCGCCTCGCCCCAGCGCAGGATGTTGTCGCGCGGTTCGCCGGAGATCCCGATGAGGTCGGCCACGACGAGCCGCGGGAGAGCGCGGGCCAGGTCGTCCACCGCGTCGAAGGAGCCGCGCTCGACGAGCTCAGCGACCATGGTGTCGGCCTTCTCGTCGATCTCGGCCTTCATGCCGCGGAGCGCGCGAGGCGCGAGGTTTTCCGTCAGTGCTGCGCGGAGAGGTGCGTGGTCCGGCGGGTCGGTGGTGAGCGACGTGCCCTTCAGGATGTCGTTCATCGTGTCGTTGAAGGCGAACTTCGCGGAGGAGAAGACCTCATGGTTGGCCAACGCGTCGCGGATCTCGGCGTAGCGGGTGAAGGCGTACACGTCGTTCTTGGGGAGGTAGACGACGGCAGCCCGTTCACGGAGCGCGGCGAAGGTCGGGTAGGGATCGAGCAGGATCTCGTCCGAGAAGAGATCGACGTCCGACGTCGCGAGCTCTCGCAGGGTCGACTGGTCCACGGTCATGGTCTGACACCTCACTGGGTCAAGGGGGGCGACTGGTTCTGTCCAGTGAACGGGAGCGCTGGCCATGCGGCAAGACTCCGTTTGGCATACCGATCATGCACAGCGCGCATGTCCCGCGTGCGACCAGACGTCACCGGACCGAGGCGACGGCGTCGAACAGCACATCGCGCAGCCAGGCCGTGAAGGTCTGGTCGCTGAGCCACGGGTTCCACACGAGGTCGATCCCCAGGCCACGGATCGGGAACGGGAATTCCTCGATCCTCAGGTCGAAGTACCTCTGCAGCGCCGTGGCCACGCGGAACCGGTGGACCGCGACTCCTCCGGTGTTGGCCACGAGGCCCGGAATCATCATGTTGTCGGTGACGCGGTGCCGGACCGTGTAGGCCACCCGATGCTGGTCCAGGACCTCGTAGGGGCGGGCCCGATCCTGCAACACGCCGGAGGCGACATGGGGCAGCCCCGCGAGGAGTTCCACGGCGGTGGCGTCCCTGGGAGCGCCGGCGTGGGTGATGACCACCCAGCGATCGTCGTAGAGCCGCTCGCGTGGCAGTCGTGTGGGGAGCCCCTCGGACAGCAATGCGACGTCGGCGCCCTGCTCGGAGAACACGGCGCCGGACGTGGGATCGGTGGTCTCCAGCAGCAGTCCCGCCAGCGGGGCCCGCTCGGCGAGCAGCCGGGCGAGGGCGCCGCCCATGAAGAAGGCGGTGCTCGTCGTCAGGGCCACGGTGATGACCCGCCTGGTGGTCCCTGGGTCGAAGTTGGCCCCCTGCACGAGGCGGGCAGTCGAGTGAAGAACGCGCTCGAGGGGCTCCAGCGCCTCCGAGGCCATCGGGGTCAGCCGCATGCCCTTTCCGTCCCGGACGAGCAACTCGCCGCCCAGGAGGCGACGCAGCCGGCGGAGCGCGTGGCTCATCGCCGGTTGCGACAACCCCACCTTCTCCGCGGCCCGTGTCACCGAGCGCTCCTCGAGGAGGGCCAACAGAGGAACCAGCAGGTTGAGGTTGATGGACGCCAACCGGGCCAGGTCGGCGTCCATCGCGGGCCTGGGCTGCACCGTCATCATGGCTCCCGTCAGGAGATATTCACGCCACGCATGGTGGCCGTGACAAGAATCTACTTGGTGGAGGGGGCGTCGGTCTCCGACACTCGTGGGAGACCCGGACGCAGCGGCGCGTCCGAGAGACCCTGGGAGTACAGATGAGGATCACCGTCGATCGTGTGAAGTGCGAGGGGCACGGCCTGTGCGAGGAGGCCGCGCCGTCGCTGATGCACCTGGACGACGAGGGCGAACTGGTCATCGACGTCGAGACAGTTGCCGATCACGCCGACATCGACGCGGCCCTGGCCGCCGTCCGCGTCTGCCCCGTCGCCGCGTTGCGGATCGCGTGAGCGGTGCGGGCCTGCGCCGAATCGTCGTCGTCGGCTACGGAGTCGCGGGCCTGACCGCGGCCGACCAGCTACGCTCCTCCGGGTTCGACGGCGAACTCACCGTCGTGGGCGAGGAGCGCCACCACCCGTACAGCCGCCCGGCGTTGTCGAAGGCCGCCCTCGTGGAGCACGGCGAGATGACCGCCCACGAACTGCCGGCGCCCAGGCACGACGCGGCCGAGCGGCTGGGGATCGCGGCGACGAGCGTCGACGCCGGGCGGCGCATCGTCGGGCTCGCCGACGGATCGGAACTGCCCTACGACCGGTTGGTCATCGCCTCCGGGTCGAGGGCGGGCCGCCTGGCGGACCGTTGGCCCGTCGCCGACGGCGTCCAGGAACTCGTCGTGCGGACCGTCGAGGACGCGCGGGTGCTGCGCGAACGGGTGGCGTCGAAGCCGTCGGTCGTGGTGGTCGGAGGCGGCCCGCTCGGCATGGAACTCGCTTCGGCCTGCCTCGCCTCGGGCTGCGGCGTCACGCTCGTCGCGCAGGATCGCCCGATGACGCGCCTGCTCGGCGAGTACCTCTCGCAGGTCTTCGTCCGCGCCGCCCAGGCACGCGGCCTGACCGTGGCGGCGTCGCCGGCGGTTCGGGTACACGCCGGCGACGGGGGGCGCCCGACGGTGACTCTTGCCGACGGGACGTCGGTGACGGCAGACCTGCTCGTGTCCGCGGTCGGGGACGTGCCCAACCTCGAGTGGCTCGTCGGCTCGGGGCTGTTGGCCGGGGGCGCGCTCGTCGTCGACACGCGCGGGAGGGTGCGCCCGGACATCGTGGCCGCCGGTGACGTGGCGTCCTTCCCCACGCCGCAGGGCATCCGCCGCATCCCGTTGTGGACTAGCGCCATCGAGCAGGCGAAGGTCGCGGCGGTGGCGGCGCTCCGGGACGATGACGCCCCGGAGCTGGCATTCCAGCCCTACTTCTGGACGGATCAGTTCGGTCTGAGCCTCAAGGCCGTCGGCGCCACCCCGGTCACCGGCCGACCCGAGATCCTCGACGGTGCCCCGCACGAGGGCTCCGGGCTCCTTCGATGGGGCAACGTCGACGGATCCGTCACCGCTGCGGCGCTCAACTACCGCATTCCCGTGCCTAGGCTGCGGAGGTTGGCGGCTCCCTCGACCGTGGGCTGGGGCCCCAGCAGTGCGTCCGTCGGCTGAGACTCAGCCGGCGGAACCGCCGCCGAGTTCACGCTGGACCCTCTCCAGCATGCGGCGGTTGATGTTGTCGGCGTCCTCGTGCCAGCCGAAGACGCACACCGACACCACGCCGTCGAAGCCGATGTCCCGCAGGGTCGAGAAGACGGTGTCGAAGGGCACCTCGCCCTTGCCGATCTCAGCGTGCTGGTGCACCCGGGCATCCACCCCAGGCGGGTTGACGATGTAGCGGTTACCGTCGTTGGCCCGGTGGTTCAGCGCGTCCGCGACGTGCACTTCCCGCAGCTTGGGCGCCGAGTCGCGGATCATCCGCTCCACGTCACCCTTGCCGTCGGACAGGTGGAAGGCGTGCGGGCAGCAGAACTCGTAGCCGATCCATGGCAGGTTCACCCCGCGGATGAGGCTCATGGCATCGTCATGCAGCTCGGCGAAGTCGTACGGGTGGGCCTCCATGTTGAGCCGGATGCCGTACTGCTCGAACACCGGCGCGAGCTCCTCGACGGAGCGGTACCACTGGGCCTCGCATTCGCGGTAGGTGTTCGGGTTGCCGGAGAACTCCGAGGTGATCTCGCGCACGTCGATCTGGTCGGCGAGCTCGAGGAGCCGGCGCCAGTTGCGAACCTGCGCCTGACGCTCGGTCTCGTCGGTGCTTGACCAGTTGAACACCGGGTTCAGCGTGCGCACCTTCACGCCCGACTCGGCCTGGGCCTTGTTGAGCCCGGCGACGAAGTCGTCGTCGGCCTTGGGGTAGCGGTGCCAGAAGTGGAATTCGGTGTTGGGCGAGAGCTCCACGTACTTGAAGCCCAGCTCGGCGGCCTTGTGCAGGGTGTCGGCCGTGGACATGGACGCGTAGTACATGTTGGGGTCAAGGGCGATGTCGACCATCTGGGTCTCCGTTCGGAAGTGCGATCAGGCGTAGAAGTCGGGCTTGGCGATCATGTTGACGGCCAACTCGCCGCCGCCGTTGTCGAGCGACGCGAGCGCGGCCTCCACGACGGCGACGGCCGCATAACCGTCCCACGCTGTCGAGCCGGTGTGCTCGTCGCGCTCCACGGCCCGGATCCATTGGGACACCTCGGCGTTGAAGGCGTCGTGGAAGCGGTCGATGTGGCTGCGGCAGATCGAGTTGCGGTTGCCCGCTATGTCGCGGATGTGGGTCTGCTCCTGGTCACCCAGGCGGATGGTGCCGGTCTCCATCACCACCTCGCACTCGATCGAGTAGCCCCACTGCAGGTTGACGTTGACCTCGTTGTCGATCCGTACGCCGGACTCGGTGTAGGCGACGAGCACCAGCGGGTCCTGCAGGTGCGGGAAGCGGTGGCTGGTGGCCCGCGGCGTGTCGATCCGGATCCGGAGGATCTCCTCGCCCAGCAGGTAGCGGCAGATGTCGATCTCGTGCGAGGCGGTGTCGTCGATCATGTTCCGCGTGGTGTAGTTCTCGGGCACGCTCGGATTGCGGTGCCGGCAGTGCACGAGCGTGGGGTAGCCGTGCTCACCGGCCTCGACGGCGGCGCGCATCTGCTGATACCCCTTGTCGAAGCGCCGCATGTAGCCGACGGTGACCAGCTTCTTGCCGGCCTTCTGCTCCGCCTCCAGCACCCGCAGTGCGTCGGCCGTGGTGGTGACCATCGGCTTCTCGCACAGCACGTATTTTCCCGCCTCGATCGCCGCCAGCAGGTCGGGTGCGTGCACCTTGCCGAACGTGGCGATGAGGACCGCGTCCACACCCTCGTCGGCGATGAGCTCAGCGCCCGTCGCGTAGGCGCGCGCGCCGAGCGGTTCGGCGACAGCGCGCGCACCCTCCAGGTTCACGTCCGCTACCGCGACCACCCTGCCGCCAGCCAGCTCGCGCTCGATCCGTTCGACGTGGGCGCGACCCATCCCCCCGGCCCCGATGAGTCCGATGCGTACCGTCATGTGTGTCCTTCCAGAGGGGTGGGGCGAGGCCGCCCCCTCCGACGGCCCCGCCCCTGATGTGTGGTTACTTCTTCTTGCTGAAGATGACATCCACCGCGACCGCGAGGATCAGGATGGCGCCGTTGAACATGCCCTGGTAGTACGGGTTGACGCCCATGAGAACGAGGCCGCTCTGCAGGGCCGCCAGGATCAGCACACCGACCATGGTGCGCGGGATGGAGCCGAAGCCGCCGCTGAGCTTCGTCCCACCGATGACGACGGCGGCGATCGACTGCAGCTCGGCGGCGGGCAGCGCCACCGGGGAGGCGGTGCCGAGGCGCGACGTCAGCATGACGCCCGCGAAACCACCCACCATGGCGGCGACGACGTAGGCGGAGGCGAGGACGTTCTTGGACTTGATGCCGGCCAGGCGCGCCGCCTCCGCGTTGCCGCCGACGGCGTAGATGTGGCCACCCCACCGGGTGTAGGCCAGGGCGATGTGCGTCACGACGGCGAGGCCGCCGAACCACCAGATGATGCCGGGGAGCCCGAAGAGCTGCCACTGCACGAGCCCGATCAGCCAGTCCGGCAGGTTGATCACCGAGCCTCCGTTGTTCAGCAGCAGCGCCACGGACGTGAGGATGGTGAACATACCGAGGGTGACCACGAAGGGGTTCACCTTCGCCCTGGAGATGAGAACGCCGTTGACCAGGCCGATCAGGGCGGTGGCCGCCACGCCCAGGAGCAGGGCGATGGGACCCAGGCCCGAGGTCAACGCCACCACCATGCCTGCGACGACGGCGGTCTTCGCGATGCCGATGTCGAAGCCGCCGGTCAGCATGACCACCGTCTGGCCCAGCGCCAGCACGCCGATGACGGAGGCGCTGATCAGGATGTTGCGGATGTTGGCCTGGCTCATGAACTCGGGCCTCGAGATGGAGAACACCACGAGGAGGATGGCGAAGAAGAACAGAAGCCCGTTGCGCCTCATGACGGGGCCCACCCAGGCCCAGCGGTCCTGCTTCCTGACCGCGGCCGGTGCCGGCGCAAGCGGCGTTGACGTCGTAGTGCTCATGATGCTGCCTCTTCAGTGTTGGTGCGGATGCGGGCGTGCAGGACTGCTTCCTCGCTGGCGTCCTTGCTCGCCAGGTCGGCGACCACCTCGCCGTCGGCGAAGACCATCACGCGATGGCTCATCCCCTGGAGCTCAGCGTGGTCCGCCGACACCAGGATCACGGCCATGCCGGTCTCGGCCAGGGCGACGATCTGGTCGTAGATCTCTCGGCGGGCGCCGACGTCGACGCCCAGCGTCGGCTCGTCGAGGATAAGGAGCTTGGGTCTGATGGCCGCCCAGCGGGCCAGCAGCGCCTTCTGCTGGTTGCCGCCGGAGAGTTCGGCGATCACCTTGTTCGGCGACGACGTGCGCACATCGAACTGCTTGATCAGCTCAAGGCCGAGCTTGCGCTCGCGACCGGGGAGCAGGAAGCCCGCCGTGGCGAGATCGTCGGACTTGACGACGGTGGTGTTGCGCCACACCGGCAGGATGGGGAAGAGCCCGTCCGTGGCGCGGTCACCGCTGACGTAGCCGATACCCGCCCGGACGGCCTGGTCCGGATGCCCCAGCTGCAGCGGCTTTCCGTCCAGCTCGACGCTGCCGGTCCCCCGATCCGCCCCGAAGACGATGCGGGCAAAATTCCGCTGCCCAGCACCGATGGCGCCGGTGAGGGCGATGATCTGGCCGGCCCGGAGGGTCAAGGAGACGTTGCGCGCCAACTTGCCACTCACGTCCTCCGCCTTGAGGACCACCCGCTCGGTGACGGTGGGCAGGGCGGGGAACAGGTCTCCCATCTGCCGCCCCACGAGCAGCGGGATGATCTTCGCGGGCACCGAGTCGTCGTGGTCCAGCCCGCCGACGTTCCGGCCGTCGCGCAACACTTCCACGCGGTCACAGATCCGAGGAATCTCGTCGAGCCGGTGGCTGACGTAGAGCACCGGGATGCCGGTGGCCTTGAGCGTGCCGATCAGGTCGAACAGCTCGTCGACCTCATCAGGGTTCAGCGCGGCCGTCGGCTCGTCGAGGATGATCAGCGTGTCGGCCTCGGCGGCCGCCCGCACGATCTCGACGCGCTGCTTCTGCGCCACGCTGAGGTCGTCGACCAGGGTGGTGAGCGGAAGCTCGATGCCGAATCGCTCGGTCACCTCCTTGGCCTTGGCCAGGATCGCCTTCTGGCGGATCCAGAACGGGAGCCATGAGACGCCGGGCTCCCGGCCCATCATCAGGTTCTGGGCGACGGTGAGGTTGTTGGCCAGCGAGCTGTGCTGGTGCACCGTCGCGATGCCGCGCTTGAGCGCGTCGATCGGCTCGGTGAAACGCACCTTCTCGCCGCGGACCTTGAGTTCACCGCCCTCCGGGATGTAGACGCCGGCCAGCACCTTGATCAGGGTGGACTTGCCGGCGCCGTTCTCGCCGAGGAGACCCACGACCTCCCCCGCGTGCAGCGTGAGGTCCACGCCGTCGAGGGCACGGAAGCCGGCGAAAATCTTGGTAATCCCGCGCGCTTCGATGCGGGGAAGGTCGACGGTCATCAGATCACCAGTCCCCGGGGTTGTCTGCCGCGTTCTCCTTGGTGATGATCAGCGCGTCGACCACAACGGTCGGGCGGTCACCGGAGTCGTCGACCTCGATCTCCTCACCTCGGACCAGCGCGGCGAGCGTGCGCACCGAGGTGGCGCCGTCATCGTTGCCAGAGACCTTCACGGTGCCGAACATCTTGCCTGAGGCAACCGCCTCGGTGCCCTCGAGGGAGCCGCCGATGCCGATCACTCCGATCTCATCCTCCAGGCCCTGTTCCGCCAGCACGGTGGCCATGGCCAGCGCCTCGGGGTCGGTCTGGGCGAGCAGGAAGCTGATGTCGGAGTCGATCTGCAGCATGGTCTGGGTGACGTCGGCAGCCTTGACCGGATCGAAGTCGTTGGTCTCCTCCATCACGATCTCGATGTTCGGGGAGTCGGCGATCTTGTCCTTGAGGCCGGCGGAGCGGTTAACCTGCGGGGTGGCGCCCAGAGTGCCCACCTGAAGCCCGACACGGCAGGGATCGATGTCCTTGCAGGCCTCGATCAGCAGGTCGCCCTGGAATCCGCCCATCTGGTAGTCGTTGAAGCCGGTGTGCACGATCGGGTTCGCGCCGTCGACGCCGCCGTACTCCATGTCCAGGGTGCGGTTGGAGGTGATCATGATGATCCCGGCGTCATTGGCGGCCTGGACCGTGGGCTGGTTGCCGGTGGGGTCCACCGACGCCACCGCGATGCCCTGGACGCCGCTGACGATCAGGGTGTTGACCTGGTCGTTCATGGTCTGGGCATCGTTCTTGGCGTCGGTGATCGTGAGCTCGACGCCCAGCCGCTCGGCTTCGGCCTCGGCGCCCTTGATCCAGCCGGTCCAGAAGGTCTGGTTACCGGCGGGAAGCGCGATGCCCAGCTTGATGGTGTCGCCGCCGGCGTCGCCGGAGGTGGCGGGGTCGGCCGTGCCGCTGCAGGCAGCGAGCGCGACCACGCTGAGGGCGGCAATCGTGGTTGTCAATATCTTCCGCATGTTGAATCTCCTTCGTTGGGGACGTGCGCGGTGGTGGGACTGGCGCCAGGTCTGGCGGGTCCCACGCTCGTCGGGGGTGGGGTCCCCCGACGAGCAGGTGGGGTGTTGTCTGGAGCCGTCACTCACCGTCGAGTGGGGCCCGATGGGTGCGCGTCAGGCCTTGAACGCGGCCCAGGCGTCGGTGAGGACCTTGGCGGCCACTTCGAGGCCCTTGATCCGGCCGAGCTCGGTGTCCTCGTGCTCGATGTTGAGGCACATGTCGGGGTCCACCTCGTGGAGCACGCGGATGAACTCGGTCCAGTAGGCGGTGTCGTGGCCCTTGCCCAGGGCGACGAAGTCCCAGGAGGAGTCCTTCGGCCACTCGTTGGCCCACTCGTCGCCGCCGAGGTTGACCCGAGCCTCGTCCGGGCCCATGCGGCGGAAGCCGTTGTCCAGGACGCCGTTGAGCTTGGCGTTCTCGGTGTTGATGCGGATGTCCTTGGCCGCGGCATGGAAGATCAGCGGGCCGAGCTCGCGCACCACGGCTACCGGATCGGCCTGCTGCCAGAACAGGTGCGAGGCGTCCATCTCGACTCCGACGTGTGTGGCGCCGGTGAGCTCCACGAGCTTACGGATGTCGCGGGCGTTGAACACGATGTTCTGCGGGTGCAGCTCGAGAGCCACCTTGACGCCGTGGTCCTTGGCCAGCTGGTCGATGTCGCTCCAGAACGCGGCGGCGATTTCCCACTGGTGGTCCAGGACGTCGAGCGCGGCGGAGTTCCAGGCGTTCACGATCCAGTTGGGGAACTTGGCGCCGGGCTCACCGCCGGGCAGGCCCGACATGGTGACGACCCGGTTCTGTCCCAGCGCTGCGGCCGCGCGGATGGACCGGCGGATGTCCTCGGCGTGCTTCTCGCCGATCTCGCGGTTGGGATGCAGGGGGTTGCCGTTGCAATTGAGGCCGGCGATCTCGACGCCGCTGCCCTCGAAGCGGGCCAGGTAGGCCTTGGCCGCGGCGGGATCGGCGGCGATCTCGTCGATGTTCTGGATGTGGGTGGGGGGCAGGAAGCCGCCCGAGTTGATCTCGATTCCGTTGAGGCCGAGACCCGCGATCACCTTGAGCGCGTCCTCAAGGGGGCGGTCGTGCAGGACCGCGTTGTAGACACCGAGCTTCACAGGGTCACCGTCTTTCCGTTGTTGACAGCCGACTCAGCGACCGCGGCGAGAATTTCCATGTTGTGGACGCCTTCGTCGAAGGAGGCGTTGCGGGGGAGGGAATCGGCCTCGGGGATGCCGGCGACCTCTTCCAGGAAGGCGCGGGCCTGGAAGGCGAAGCCCTCGTTCTGGCCGAAGCCCACACCGGAGACGTCGATGGCCATGCCGCCGGCAACGTAGGGGTGATCCGAGCCGAGATTGACGGTGCGGTAGCCGTTCTTGCCGGGCTCGTCGTCGTGCAGGTAGAGGCGCACCTGCGACGGGGTGTCCTGGTGGAAACTGGCGGCGCCGTTCTCGCAGAAGACTTCGAAGTTGAGGCCGTTGGGGTAGCCTGCCGCCACGCGGGAGACCTCCAGGCTGCCCCGGACCTCGCCGAAGAGCGCGGTGTAGGTGGCGTAGTCGTCGTTCTCGACGGGCTCCTTGACATCGGAGACCGCGGCCAGGCCGTGGCCGACAACCGCACCCAGCGGAACGGGGCGCTCCTTGACAGCGGTGACGAAGGCGCCGCCGGCGACGGAGCGGATGTCGTCGCCGACGAGGAACTCGGAGAGGTACGTCAGGTGGCTGCCGACGTCGGCGAGCGCGCCGGAGCCCATCGGGCCCTTGTAGCGCCAGCTGATCGGGCCGTTGGGGTTGCAGCCGTAGTCGCACCAGTAGCGGCCGGAGTAGTGGAGGACCTTGCCGAGCGTGCCGTCCTCGATCCAGTTCTTGATGGCGGCGATGCCGGGCTGGCGGCGGAAGGTCAGGCCGATGCGGGCGAGCGACGAGGCCTCGCGGGCCAGGCGCGCCATCTCGCGGGCGGACTCCAGGGTGTCGGCGAGGGGCTTCTCGCACAGCACGTGCTTGCCGGCCTCGAGCAGGCCCTTGACCACCTCGAGGTGCAGGCTGTTGGCGATGACGACGCTGACCACCTGAATGGTCGGATCCTCGGCGATGGCGCGCCAATCCGTGTCGCTTCTCTCGTAGCCGTACCGCTTCGCCGTGGCCTCGCCGACGGCGGCGTTCACGTCGCCGATCGACACGTAGCGAAGTTCGGGCAGCGTGGGCTGGTAGAGGGTCGGTGCCACACGGTGGGCGGCGGCGTGGGACTTGCCAGCCATACCCGCCCCGATCACGGCGATGCCGATGCTCATTCATCCTCCTTGATGTATGCTTGGAGCGTTCCAAGTAGGACCACTGTAGACGTACGGAAAATGTTCTGTCAATAGGGGTCCGGTTAGACTTTCGGACAACCTGAAGGAGACTCCTGTGAGCCCCACGCCCCGCCAGACGCGGCCGACGATCTACGACGTCGCCCGCGAGGCCGGCGTGTCCAAGTCGCTGGTGTCGCTCGTGCTCAACGACTCAGACCTGGTGGCCGCGGCCAAGCGCACCGCCGTCCTGGAGGCCATCGACAAGCTCGGATACCGTCGCAGCCGTGCCGCCGCCAACCTCGCGAGCCAACGCACCAAGACCGTCGGCATGATCATCGACGACTTTCAGAACCCCTGGTTCGTCGAGGTGCTGCGCGGGCTCCGGGCGGCGCTCGGCCCGGAGGGGATCCACGTCGCGATCCGCGAGCAGCACCAGGTGGGCGACGTGCTGGTCAACGCCATCGACGGTTTCCTGGACAATCAAGTGGACGCGCTCGTGATCGCCGCCGAACCCGGCCGCAACCTCCCGGGCCTGGGGGTACCCACCGTGGTCGAGGGGACGCGTCTGCACGACGTCACCGGCGCGGACCACGTGGTCAGCGATCAGGAGCTGGGGGTGCGTCTCCTCATGCAGCACCTGCATTCACTAGGGCATGACCGCATCGGGCACGTCACGGGTCAGGGTGGTGCCGCCGCCAAGCGTCGCGAGGCGTACCTGGAGTTCATGGCCTCCATCGGGCAGGAACCGCGCGTGGCGGGCCAGCCCAACCCCACCAACGAGGACGGCGGGTACGCGGGCACCGTCGAGCTGCTGCGTCGCCACCCGGACGTCACCGCTGTCTTCGCGGCCAACGACACCATGGCCCTCGGCGCGCGCGCCGCGCTCCGCGAGGTGGGTCGCGAGGTGCCTGCCGACGCCGCGCTGATCGGCTACGACAACTCCCAGTTCGCGCGCAGCCGCTTCCTCGACCTCACCACCGTCGACAACCGCGGCTTCGACGTCGGCGTGGCGTGTGGGGAACTCATCCTGCGCCGGCTGGCGGATCCGGAGGCTTCCGTCCAGTCGGTGGTCATCCCCAGCCGCCTCGTGGTGCGATCGTCGTCCGTGACGGTCCCCCGCCCCTCGGCTCCCTGAGGCGCGCCGGCGAGCCCGACCGTCTACCTGGCGAGGTCGGCATCGCCAAGCGACCGCCACCGTCTCGAAGGGTTGGGGACCCTGGTGAGCACAGCCTTCATCGCTGACACAGTGCCTGACAAACATCTCCTTGCAACTTGGAGCGCTCCATATTACGATCAAGATGTCCGTACATCCAGCTTCACCGGAGAGGCGATCCCATGGGCGTCGCAGCCAGCCAGGCGGTCCGCCACCCCCCACACGTGCCCGTCCTCCTGGACCGTGCGAGCTCGGTCCCGCTGTACCAGCAGCTCTACGACCAGCTGGCCGCCGCGATCCTCGACGGCCGGCTGATGCCGGGCGAACGCTTCGAGCAGGAGCTGTCGCTGGCTGAGCGCCTCGGGCTGTCCCGGCTGACCATCCGCCGTACCATGGCCGAACTGGTCAACCACGGCCTGCTCGTCCGGGGGCGGGGACTCGGCACCGTCGTGGCCCACCGGAGCCGCGAGCGGCGCGGCGGGCTCTCCAGCCTCCACGGCGACCTCATTGCCGCGGGACGCACGCCATCCACCCGCCTGCTGGTCATGGAGTACCCCGTCCTCGACGAACGAGCCGCCCATCAGCTCCGCGCGGGGACCAAGACCCCGCTGCTCCACCTCGAGAGACTGCGTTTCGTCGACGGCGCGCCACTGGCCATCCTGCGGAACTGGCTGCCGCCGTCGGGTTCATCGGTGAGGTTCTCGGATCTGGAGGCGCACGGCCTCTACCCGACGCTTCGCCGGCACGGGGTCCATCCCCAGCTCGCCACCCAGACGATCGGGTCGCGACGCGCCACCCCCGGCGAGCGCGAACTTCTCAAGCTCGGCGCTTCGGACCCCGTGCTCACCATGACCCGGCTCAGCTTCGACGAGGTGGGCCGGCCCGTCGAGCTCGGCGAGCACACCTACCGCGCGGACCGCTACGAGTTCGACCTCACCGTCCGCGCCGGACAGGACGGCGGCCTGCGAGCGGACACCCTGCCTCGCTAAACCTTTGACACCCCCGTTGCACCGCGCGACAACGGGTCGCCGGCCTCATGCCGGCGACCCGTGTCTGTGAGGGGGTTGGTCAGAGGGCCAGACCCAGGCCGGACAGCAGGCGGTTCAGCAGGGCACTGATACCGTTCAGCGCGCCGCTACCGTTGTTGTCGAGCAGACCAGCGACCGCACACACAAGGTTGCCCAGGAGGTTCCCTGCGCCCGTCACCCCCGTGATGTCGAGCTCAACCTCGTTGAGATCGACAACGAGGCCGAGCACGTCAAGGTGAAGGGGCCCGAGGTCCAGGTCGAGCACGGTGCACGCGTCGTTGGCCTCCAGACCGACAATGTCAGCCACGAAGCCGGCGCTGCCGTCGGGGATGCCCTCTCCGGTGATGGTGCCCGACAACTGGAGCACGTCGCCGACGCGCTCGACGGCCAGATCGGAGATGGTTCCGCTAAAGTCGCCGACGGTGCGGATCGTTCCGTCGACCTGAAGCATGTCTTGGGCGGGGGCATTCGGCGACCCGACCGGCGGCGCTGCATAGGCGACGGTGGCCAAGGCGGGAGCGCCGATCAGCGCGCCCGACAAGGCACCTGCGATCACGATCGAGCTGAGGCGCTTCTTGATTGAGGCGTTCATGGATGAATCCTTTCCTAGATGCGGATCGTTACCCCTGCATTACCCACCAAGGCCTGGTATCAAACATCGTTCCCCAGAGCCGGCTGGTCAGAAGACCACTCGCGCCGCCTTCAAGGCTGGGCGCAGGGCGCCCGGGACGCCGTCGAACAGGTCGGCCGCGACCACCCTCCCAGAAAGATGCCGCATGAACGGAACCGCTGGCAGGACCGCCTCGGGGGCCGCTGAGTCGGAGCCCAGGCGCCACGTCCCGCCCTCCGGGCCGGTCAGCCGCAGCACGATGTCCGGGCCGGTCCACGCGAGGCCGAGGTCGCGGATCACCTGCGCCACCACCTCCGCGTCGGTGGGTTCGGAACCCGGCACCCTCCCCACCGCCCTCGCGATGTCGTGGCGGTGCAGCCAGGTGTCTCGGGTGAGGACGGTGTCGACGAACGATCCGATGGTGGTGTACGACGGCAGGGCAGTGTCGTTCGTCAGCCGACGGCGCATCCAGGCCGGCGTGTCGCGGTCCGACAGTGCCCGCCGTCGCAGGCGCTCCAGCAGCTCGACCGTGGAGAGAGAGCGATGCCGGTGAATGCCCACCTCATTGGCCGCGTCCAGGGCGCTGCGTCCGCGGTAGCGGAGACGTCCGATCTGCGCGTCGAGAATGAACAGCAGCGGGTTGCCCTGGAAGCGTGCCGCTGACGTGACGTGGCCCACCATGTCGCGCGCGGTCCATTCGGGGCATTCGGTGACGGTGGCCCACTGCGCTGCCGTCAGGTCACTCACCTCGTCGATGAGGCGCAGGTGTTGGGCACGGCCCACCCTGAGGCCATCGCCGGGCCCGGGCAGGGGGATGTCGATGGCTCGCATGATCAGGTCCTTCGTTGCGTTGCCCTGGCCGGGGAGGGTGGTGCTATCGGCTCGCATGATTCGTCCTTTCAGGGAGGTGGGCGAGCATCAGCGCCCTGATGAGCGCTGGGAAGTGCCGGGAGGCGGTGCCGTCCTCATAGGGCACGCCGGGTTCGTTGGACTGTTGACGGATGATCACACCCGTGCCCGCCGTGGCGACGTTCTGGGTGAGTTCCTCGAGGTCGACGGTGTGGCTCAGCAGGCCGAGGTCGCGGAAGGCGCGCATCTCGTCGACGAGCAGCCTGAGGAGGTCCCGCGACGGCTGATACGCCTCAGCCGAGGGTTCCCACATCGGAACCGGGCGCGTCATCATCAGCTGGCTCAGCTCGGGGTTGCCGAACGCCCACCGGACGAACGTCTCGTGGAGTGCGATGGTCCTGCCCACGACGTCCGACCCCGCAGTCACGGGTCCGAGTCTCTCGCGGTGCGCGACGACGGTGTCGTGGCACGCCTGCCAGCCGCGGCGGAACAGTTCGTCGTAGAGCGAGCCCTTGGAATCAACGTAGGTGTACAGCGACGGGGTCCGCACGCCGAGCCGTCGGGCGACCTCCCCCAGTGACAGGCCCGCCACCCCCTGCTCACGCATGATCTCGACGGCGAGCGCGACGATCTCCTCGCGGGTGTCGTGATGCCGGCGTCGCCGCCGCTCGGATGCGTCCATGGACCTTCCTCCTTATACCAAAAGGTAATCCTAAGAGCGTTAGGCGTCAAGGGATCGGCACGGATGATCACTGGCGGTCCGCCGGGAGCCGCTGCGGAGTAGCGTCGGCATCACACAGCCTGGGGTGGGTGGTGAGATGTCAGACCTTGTCGCCGTCATCGGCTTCGTAGCCTGTGCCACCGCGATCTTCGTCGCGGGGGGTCGGCTGTCGCGATACGGCGACCGCATCGCGGACCTGAGCGGCTGGGGCAGAGCGTGGGTGGGCCTCATCCTTATGGCATCGGTGACCTCCCTGCCCGAACTCATCGTCGGTGTCAGCTCCTCGGCCCTCGTCGGCTCGGCGGACCTCGCCGTCGGCGATGTGCTCGGCAGCTGCGCCATCAACCTTCTCATCCTGGCCAGCCTCGACATCTTCGTCCCATCCCGCCGACGACTCTTCGCCGTCGCCTCCCCTTCTCATGTGCTGGCGGCCGGGCTGGGCATCGTGCTGCTCGCCACCGTGGGGATCGGCCTCCTGACCGGGGACTCGCTGGCGCTCACCCCATGGATCGGCCTCTCATCGCTGGTGTTCCTGGGGCTCTACCTGGGCTCGGTCCGCCTCATCTTCCGCCACGCAAGGGGCATCCCCCCCGACCCCAGCGTGCAGCCGCCACTGGACGAGACCCTGGGCCCGCGCGACGCCGCGACCGCCGGCCTCAGCCTCCGCCAGGTGGTCGCCCGGTACGCGTGGTTCGCCGGCATCGTCGTGGTGGCGGCCGTCCTTCTGCCGCCGGCTGCCGAGGTGATCGCGCGGATGTCCGGGCTCGAGGAGTCCTTCGTCGGCACCGTGTTCCTCGCGTTGTCGACGTCGCTGCCGGAGTTGGCCGTGTCGCTCGCCGCCATCCGGATGGGTGCCATCGACCTGGCAGTGGGCAACATCCTGGGCTCCAACCTGTTCAACATCCTCATCCTGGCCATCGACGACGTGGCCTACACCGACGGACTCCTCCTCGCCGATGCCTCCCCCAGCCATCTCTTCACGGTGATGACCACCATCGCGATGTCGGCGATCGCGATCATCGGGCTCACCAACCCGCCCTCCCGCGGCAAGAGGTTCCTCCTGGCAGGAGACGCGGCCCTCATGCTCGTGGTCTACGCGGGCAACGCGGTCATGCTGGTCACGCTCCAGCCGCAGTAGGCCTGCCGCGCGCCGGCTTCCCGGCGGCGATTGCTCCTCTCGGGAGCAGCGTCCCGATGCCCTGTCTGGGATGCACCGATGTGTCTCTGGGTTCCGGCCTCAGGCGGGTGACCCGGCGCGGGCCCGGGCCTTACGGCTCGCCTCTGCCAGCCGCCAGATCAACGGGGTGAAGATCAGCTGCATGGCCAGGTGCATCTTCCCGCCCGGAACGACGATGCTGTTGGCGCGGGACATGAAGGACCCGTCGATCATCGACAGCAGGTAGGGAAAATCGATACCGCGGGGATCCGCGAACCGAATCACCACCATCGACTCGTCCAGCGTCGGGATCCACCCCGCGATGAAGGGGTTCGACGTGTCCACCACCGGGACCCGCTGGAAGTTGATGTGAGTGTTGGAGAACTGCGGGCAGATGTAGTGCACGTAGTCGGGCATCCGGCGCAGGATGGTGTCGGTGACCGCCTCCGTCGAGTAGCCGCGCTTGCTGCGGTCGCGGTGCAGTTTCTGGATCCACTCGAGGTTGATGATCGGCACCACCCCGATGCGCAGGTCGACGTGCCTGGCGACGTCGACGGTGTCCGTGCGGACGGCGCCGTGCAGCCCCTCGTAATAGAGGAGGTCCGTGCCCCCAGGGAGGTCGCGCCACGGGGTGAAGGTGCCGGGCGCCTGCCCGTACAGGCGGGCCTCGTCGTCGTCGTGGACGTACTGGCGGACCTTACCGGCGCCGGTCCGGCCGTACTCCGCGAACAACTCCTCCAGTTCGGCGAAGAGGTTCGCCTCCGGCCCGAAATGACTGGGTGCGCTCTCGCCGGCCTCGGCGTACACCTTCTTCATCTCCTCCCTGTCGTAGCGGTGGAAGGAGTCACCATGGACGACGGACGACGTGATCGACTCCCGGGCAAAGATCTGCGCGAAGGTCTCGGTGACGGTGGTCGTCCCGGCTCCCGAGGAGCCCGTGATGGCGACGATGGGGTATCTCTCGGACACGTCCGCTCCTAAGGCTCGATGAACAACGTGCGGTTGTGAAACAGCGGATACGACGAGCCTTCGTCGAGTCCCTGCTCGTGTTCCTGGAAGTACCGCTCGACGCGCGCCACCTCGTCGGCGGCTCCGAAGTAGATGGGCAGGCGCTGGGTGAGGGAGGCGGGGACGACGTCGAGGACCCGCCGGGCCCCGGTGGTTGCCGCGCCGCCTGCCTGCTCCGCCAGGAACGCCAGCGGGGCTGCGTTGTGCATCAGCGGCACACCCCAGAGGGCGCCGCGGCGACCGGTGTCGGGCGCCATGAACATCCCGCCGTGGACGAGGATCCGGAACGCCCCGATCACGGCCGACGCGTTCCAGCGCATCTTGAAGTCACGCCCGCGCGGCCCCTCCGCCCCGCGGAGGCACTCGTCGACGTACCGCTTCGTGTATGCCGGCCAGTGCCGGGCATCCGAGGGGTTGATCGCGAAGCTGTCCGACAGACCCGGGATCGTCATCCGCGCGTCGGTCAGCACGAAGTTGCCGACGTCACGGTCCAGCGTGAAGCGGTCCGCTCCCCTGCCCGTGGTGAGGACCAGCACGGTGCTGGGTCCGTAGAGCCCGATGCCAGCGGCCATCTGTCGGGTTCCTGGCTGCAGGAAGTCGCTCTCGGCACACGCACCGACGCCCTCCGGACGCTCCAGGATGGAGAAGGCGAGACCCACGGTCTGGTTCTCGCAGAGGTTCACCGATCCGTGCAGCGCCTCGAACAGCAGCAGATACCGGCCGCGCGGTGAGCCCGAGATCGGGTGGATGCTGGGGTCTCCCGCGATGGACACGGCGGCCAGCTGCTCGATCCCCGCCACCTGCTCGAGCAGGATCCGGGTGGCGAGGCGACGCAGGCCCCGGTGGAGCGCCCCGTGCTCGCCCTGGACCTGCTGAGCGAGGGCGCCCAAGGCCAACTGGCCCCGGCTCACCATGGCGGCGGTGAGCTTCACCGACACCGCTATCGCGCTGAGGATGTGGGCATAGCCGTCGTCGCCCGAGTCGTGGAGATCAAGGAGGTACTGGGTGAACGTCCGTGGCGCCATGTCGGTCTCCTCAGGACCTGGGAGTCACCGGGTGCCGACGCCGAGGGCACGGCGCCATCCGGGGTAGAGGAGATCCGCGTCGGCCGGGAATGACTCGAACGCCCGGGCGAACTCGCGATGATCGACCGCCCACTCGATCGGATCGGCACCTGCCGCCCAGCACTCGTGCGCCTGCCGCAGCGACCTGCCCCCGGCGCCGGCGCCGTCGAGGTGCCCGTACGCGCCGCCCCCGGCGGTGTTGATGACGTTGGCGTGGCCGAGGTTTTCGAAGAAGCCCGGCAGCCGGAGCGCGTTCATGCCACCGGACACGATGGGGGTGGTGGGGCGCATCCCGTGCCAGTCCTGGTGGAAGGCCGGTCCCTGGTACTGGTCCCGCTCGCAGATGTAGGCGATGGCGCGATCATCCCGGGCACCCTCCATCTTCCCGTACCCCATCGTGCCGACGTGCATGCCCGACGCGCCCTGCAGCCGCGACATCTTCGCCAGCACGTAGGCGGTGTATCCCCGCTTCGAGCTGGGTGAGGTGACGGCCCCGTGACCTGCGCGGTGATAGTGCAGGAACTGGCGCGCGAAGTAGCGTCGCGCTGTCGTCACCGCACCCGGTCCCCCGACATAGCCATCGACGAGGAACGCCACCTTGTCCGCATCCGGACCGAACGCCTGCAGGATGAACTCGCCTCGGGCGATCATCTCGGCGTGGTCATCGGCGGTGATGTTGGCGCTGAACAGCTTCGCCTCGCCCGTGTCGTCCATCGCCCGCTTCATGGCGTCGTAGACCAGCGGGATGGTGGTTTTCATCGGCGAGAACACCTGGTTGCCCTGCGGCTCGTCGTTCTTGATGAAGTCGCCGCCCAGCCAGAACTCGTAGGCCGCCTGCGCGAACGGCTCCGGACGTAGGCCCAGCTTGGGCTTGATGATTGTGCCGGCGATGTAGCCGCCGTCGGTGACCGGCCGGCCCAGGATGCGCCAGAGCTCCGAGATGCCGACAGCCGGCCCGTCGAACAGGTTGATCGCCGCGCGCGGGACGTAGAAGTCGTACATCTTCGCGTACTCGATGTCGCCCATCCCCTGGTTGTTCCCGATGGTCAGGGTGAGGAACGAGACCATCATCATCCTGCCGTCGATGATGTTGCGGTCGAACAGATCTATCGGATAGGCGATCCGCATGTCCTCGGCGGCCTCGTCCATGTGATAGACGAGGGCGTCGAGGCCCTTGGTGAAGTCATCGGTGGTGGACACCTCGACGTTGGTCCCGGTAGACGACTCGGCGGCGAAGTGGGCGGCGGCCTCAAGGTAGGAACCGGACTTCGGCTTCATCGTGTACGCGCACAGGATGTGCCGACCTCCGGCGATGAGGTCCTCCTCCAGGATGCTGAGATCTGCGTAGCGGGATGACTGGTCCACGATGACTCCTCGGTTGGGGGGATGAGAGAGGGGTGCCGTCCGGGCCGCACTGGGCTGTGCGGCGGAGCGCCGTCGTTGGCGCCTATGCAGCAAGAGTGCGGCCCACATCCGCGATCGGATGCCTCGACCGCAGCTATGTGCGGACCTGACGGGTGAAAGCCGCACGCATTCTCAGCGCAGTCCTTCGCCTGGCGCGGGCCAGGTGGCGGGAGTGCCGACATGGTGATCCATGTGGGTGGATCGCGATCGAGTGGCGGCCGTGTGGTCTCCGGTCGCCTGGATGCCGTAGCGTCCGGACCGTGTTCCGCGCACCGCGGAGACCAGGAGGAACCAGTGACACGACCCACCCGACGCCTCGTGCTCGTCGTACGCGCAGATCCCGTGATCTGTGGCCACGCCGGCGAGGCACGCAATCTGGCCGAGGCGGCCCTCGATCACGGCTTCGACGATGTGCGCATCCTCAGCTGGCCCCTGGAGCGGCTCATCGAATCAGGGCTTCCGCTGAAGCCGCTTGATTCGATCCAGCCCTATCGGGACGGCATCACCGTGGAGCGTCCCGGTCCCGTGGGCAACTACAAGGTGATCGACGGCCGCTACCTCGCCGGACTCACCGGTCGGCTGTTCGAGTTGTTCACCGACGGCGTCCCCACCGTGTGCATGTCGCTGTATCTCAGCCCGCACGCCGTGGCGGTCGACGATGCCCTGCGCGCGGCGCACCGCTCCGGCCTGCCGGTGCGCGTGGTCACCATCGCCGAGGCCGTCGGCTCGGACGTCACCAACGTGGTGCGCAACTGCATCGAGTCCGGCCGCTACGGCGCCGCCGCCCACCTGCTGACCGTCTACCTCGCCAACGACCTGTGCGTAGCGGTCTCCGAGTACACGCGTGACCTCATCGTCAGCGAGGCCGCCCTCCTCGATGCGCGTCACGGCACCAACTTCGCCCAACAGTGCCGCCGCAAGATCGCCATCTCCTACCCGGCCATCAACGCGCGACAGTTCACCGACGTCAGCGCGCAGGACACGGACGCGGCCCTGGCCGCACGGGGACTGGAGCGAGGCCAGTACGCCCTCTTCCTGTCCCGGTTGAGCGAAGCGAAGGGGGTCGACGACCTCATCGAGGGTTTCGCGCGCAGCGCTGCCAGCGGCCGCGTGCGCCTGGTGATCGCGGGGAACGGTCCGGAGGCCCCACGCCTGCGGGAGGTCGCGGCGACTTCGCCCGCGGCTGACCGGATCCTCTTCCTCGACGACGTCAGTGACGCCGAGCGTTCCCACCTCATGGCCGGCAGCGCGGCGTTCGTGCTGCCCAGCAAGCCCATCCCCGAGTTCGTCGAGACGTTCGGCATCGCCCTGGTGGAGAGCATGCTCGCGGGCGGCGGGCCCGTCATCACCACCTCCACGGGCGGCATCGGCGAAGCGGTCGGCGACTGCGCGCTGCTCATCGGGGTGGAAGACCCCGCCGGGATCGCGGCAGCCCTCGATCACGCCATTCTCGTGATGACCGACGAGGAACGGTCCACCCTCGCGGAGCGTGCTCTGGAGCACGCCATGCAGTTCGACCGCACAGCGGTCTACGAGCGGCTGCTCGCCCGGACGCCGGCCCCCTGACGCGGGCATCGATCATCCTCGGAGACAGAAAACCCGCGTCGATCGACGCGGGTTTTCTTGTGGTGGGCCTAACTGGACTTGAACCAGTGACCTCTGCCTTATCAGGGCAGCGCTCTAACCGTCTGAGCTATAGGCCCGTTCACCGACGCCAAACTCTAGCGCACCGGTTCGCGGCTCGGCAAACCGGGGACGACGGGGTCAGTCCTCCGCGAGGGTGACCTCCAAGCCACCCATGACGGTGGCGGCGAGGTTGTACAGGAACGCGAAGAGCGTGGCCACCGCCGTGATGATGACGACGTCCACCGCCGCGACCACCGTGGCGAACCCCAGCACGCGCGTCATGCTCAGCAGGTCCGCGATGTTGAACGCCGTGTCCTGGTCACCGATGAGGGTGTTGATGAATGCGTTGG
Source organism: Tessaracoccus pujii (assembly GCF_055326215.1). Lineage (NCBI taxonomy): Bacteria > Bacillati > Actinomycetota > Actinomycetes > Propionibacteriales > Propionibacteriaceae > Tessaracoccus > Tessaracoccus pujii. Next base: position 44,044 of record NZ_JBUZNP010000009.1, read on the forward strand.
CCGACTCCAAAGCCCCCGAGCCGGCGAGCACCGACCACAGCACGAACGCCGCGACCACCATCATCACGCCGAACGCGATGGAGAACAGGAACGTGGTCTTCATGACGGACCACGGGTCGATGCGCGACAACCGCAGCCGCGCCTTGCGCGTACGGCGACTCGCCCGCGTCGCGGGCGTGACCACCGAGGACTCTGATCCCTCCACCCGCTCGAACGTGGCCGCACGCGACGGCGTGGTCACCACGGGCGGAACCACAGCCCCCGGCTCCACGGGCGGCCCGGTGAGCGTGGCGGGGGGGCGGGAGACGGCATCGGCCACGACCACCTTCGCCTTCGACGCCCACTCCTGGGCAACCCTCGCCGCGCGCCCGGCGACGGCCGGGATGGTCCGGGTGTCATTGGCGGCGTCAGCGGTGGTGGCATCGGTCGGTCCGCCGTCGTCCGAGGCCGCGGGGGTCGGCGAGAAGGCCGGCCCAGCGTGCGCGGGAGTGACCGACGGCTCGTCGGTGGTGGCCCCGCTTCCGGCCGGGGCAGGGACACTGCCGTTCATCGAGGGCGGCGAGGGCTGCTCCCGGTCCCCCTCGGGTGGGCGCTGGGCAGAGAAGTCGAGGCCCGGTGCCCCGGAGGCGGATGGCCAGCGCGGCGGGTTCTCACTCATCAGCGCCCTCCTCGGTGTTCGGCTCCTGCGTCACCTGACTGGCGTCGCTGCCTCCTACCGTACCCTCTGGGTCCTCCGTCGAGACCTCTTCGATCTCGCCGTAGGCGTCGTCGAAGGCCTCCACATCATCGTCTGCCGCGGAGTCGTCCGCGGCGGCAGCCTCGGCAGCGACCTCCGCTTCCGGGTACAGCGCGATGGCGCCCACGGCGTCGTCGCCCTTGACCCCGACGAACTTGACGCCCATGGTGTCGCGGCCCTTGACCGGCACGCCCGCCACCGCGGACCTCGTCACCTGGCCCGAGACCTTGATGGCCAGCACCTCGTCCGCCTCGCCGACGATGAGCCCGCCCACCAGGGAGCCGCGATCCTCGTTGAGGCGCATCGCCTTGATGCCCAGGCCCCCGCGACCCTGCTGACGGTACGAGTCCACGGCGGTGCGCTTCGCGAAGCCGCCGTCGGTGACCGTGAACACGAACTGGCCCTCGAGGTCGTCGTCGGCCCGCAGTACGGCCATGGACAGGAGTTCGTCTCCGTGGCGGAACTTCATCCCGGTGACGCCCGAGGTGGCGCGCCCCATGGGCCGCAGCTGCGAGTCGTCGGCCTGGAAACGGATGGCCTGCCCCTTGCGGGAGATCAGCAGCACGTCGTCGTTGGAACTGACCAGCGACGCGCCGATGAGCTCGTCGGACTCCTCGCGGAAATTGACGGCGATGACGCCCGCCTGCCGCGGCGAGTCGTACGCCTTGAGCTCGGTCTTCTTCACCAGGCCGTGCTTGGTGGCCAACAACAGGTACTCGGCGTCCTCGTAGCTGCGGATCGCCAGCACCTGCGCGATCCGCTCCTCCGGTAGGAAGCTCAGCAGGCCGGCCACGTGCCCGCCCTTGGCGTCGCGGCCCGCCTCCGGCAACTGCCAGGCCTTCGTCCGGTAGACGCGGCCGAAGTTGGTGAAGAACAACAACCACTGGTGGTTGGTGGTCATGAAGAGGTGCTGTACCTCGTCGTCGGCCCGCAGCGTGGCGCCGCGGACGCCCTTGCCGCCGCGCTTCTGCACGCGGTACTGATCCGCGCGCGTGCGCTTGGCGTACCCGCCGTGCGTGATGGTGACCACCACGTCCTCGTCGGGGATGAAGTCCTCCTCGGAGAAGTCACCGTCCGCCGCGACGATCCGGGTCCGCCTGTCGTCGCCGTACTTGTCGACGATCTCCTGCAGCTCGGTGGCGATGATGGTGCGCTGCCGCTCCTCGTGGGCGAGGATGTGCTTGAGGTCCTCGATCTTCGCCTCGAGGGTCAACAGGTGGTCGATGATCTTCTGCCGCTCGAGCGCGGCGAGCCGGCGCAGCTGCATGTCCAGGATGGCCGTGGCCTGCACCTGGTCGATGTCCAGCAGGTCCATCAGGCCCTCGCGGGCCTCGTCGGTGCTGGGCGAGCGGCGGATGAGCGCGATGACCTCATCCAGCGCGTCCAGGGCCTTCACGTAGCCGCGGTAGATGTGGGCCTGCTTCTCCGCGTCGTCGAGCTGGAACTGGGTGCGTCGACGGATGACGTCCAGCTGGTGCTTGATCCACAGTGAGATGAACTGGTCCAGGCGCAGCGTGCGGGGCACCTCGTCGACGATGGCCAGCATGTTGCAGCCGAACGTGTCCTGCAGCGACGTGTGCTTGTACAGGTTGTTCATCACGACGCGCGGCTGGGCGTCGCGCTTGAGCACGATGACGAGGCGCTGGCCGGTGCGGGCGGAGGTGTCGTCGCGGATGTCGGCGATGCCGGTGAGCTTGCCGGCGTTGACCAGGTCCGCGATCCGCTGCGCCAACGCGTCCGGGTTGCACATGTAGGGCAGCTCGGTGATGACGAGGAGCTGACGGCCCTTCGGATCCTCCTCCATGTCCATGACGGCGCGCATCGTCACCGAGCCGCGGCCCGTGCGGTACGCCTCCTCGATGCCGCTGCGGCCCACGATCAGGCCGGCGCCGGGGAAGTCAGGGCCCTGGATGCGGGCCATGGCCGCCTCGAGCAGCTCCTCGCGCGTCGCCTCGGGGTGGGCCAGGGCCCACTGCACCGCGTCGTTGACCTCACGCAGGTTGTGCGAGGGGATGTTGGTGGCCATGCCGACGGCGATGCCGGTGGAGCCGTTGACCAGCAGGTTGGGGAACCGCGCCGGGAGGACGACGGGCTCCTCCTCGCGGTTGTCGTAGTTGGGCTTGAAATCGACGGTGTTCTGCTCGATCTCGCGGACCATCTCGACGGCGGGCGGCGCCATCTTGCACTCGGTGTAGCGCATGGCCGCGGCCTTGTCGTTGCCCTGGGAGCCGAAGTTGCCCTGGCCGGTGACCAGCGGAAGGCGCATGGCCCACGGCTGCGCGAGGCGCACGAGGGTGTCATAGATGGCCGTGTCGCCGTGTGGGTGGTAGAGGCCCATGACCTCGCCCACCACGCGGGAGCACTTGTTCCAGCCGCGGTCCGGGCGGTAGCCGCCGTCCCACATCGCGTAGAGCACGCGGCGGTGGACCGGCTTGAGGCCGTCGCGCACGTCCGGCAGGGCGCGCCCGACGATGACGCTCATCGCGTAGTCCAGGTACGAGCGCTGGATCTCCACCTGCAGGTCGATCGGGTCCACCCGGCCGAATGCCGGGGGGATCGGGGTGCCGTCGTCAGCCATGCGTCAGAGAACCTTCCAGGTGGTTGTGGTCGTCGTTCAGTTGTGAGCGAGAGGTGGACCACATGAACTCAGGTGATGCCGGACCGCTCGCGGAGCGAGCCCAGGAACCGCTCCGAAGAGCTTGGTTCCTGGTTGATGAAGTTGTGCGAGCCCAGCAAACCGCTCCGAAGGAGCCTGTTGCTGGCCAGGTTCAGTTGTGAGCGAGAGGTGGACCACATGAACTCAGGTGATGCCGGACCGCTCGCGGAGCGAGCCCAGCAAACGCTCCGAAGGAGCCTGTTTGCTGGCCATTCAGTTGTGCGAGCGGAGCGAGCTCCTGGTGGGCTCACGGGGCGGAGCCCCGTGAGGGGGGCCCACGGGGGGCTTGCCCCCCGTGTGTTTGCTGGCCATTCAGTTGTGCGAGCGGAGCGAGCTCCTGGTGGGCTCACGGGGCGGAGCCCCGTGAGGGGGGCCCACGGGGGGCTTGCCCCCCGTGTGTTTGCTGGCCATTCAGTTGTGCGAGCGGAGCGAGCTCCTGGTGGGCTCACGGGGCGGAGCCCCGTGAGGGGGGCCCACGGGGGGCTTGCCCCCGTGCGTTAGATGTCGAGGAAGCGGACGTCCCGGGCGTTGCGCTGGATGAACGTGCGGCGCTGCTCCACGTCCTCACCCATCAGGATCGAGAACATCTGGTCCGCCATGGCGGCGTCGTCGATGGTGACCTGCAGCAGGATCCGCTTGTCCGGGTCCATCGTGGTGTCCCACAGGTCGTCGGCGTTCATCTCACCGAGACCCTTGTAGCGCTGGATGGGGTTGACCTGGGGCAGTTTCTTCCCCTCGGCCAGGCCCTTATCGCGCAGCCCGTCGCGCTCGGTATCGCCGTAGGCCAGCTCATGCGGGGCGTTGCTCCAGCGCAGCCGGAACAGCGGCGGCTGGGCCAGGTACACGTGCCCCGCCTCGATCAGCGGGCGCATGAACCGGAACAGCAGCGTGAGCAGCAACGTGCGGATGTGGGCGCCGTCGACGTCCGCGTCCGCCATGAGGACGAGCTTGTGGTAGCGCAGCTTGTCCAGGTCGAAATCCTCCTGCATGCCGGCGCCGAGGGCGTTGATGATGGCCTCGACCTCCTTGTTGGCGAGGATGCGGTCGATGCGCGCCTTCTCGACGTTGAGGATCTTGCCGCGGATGGGGAGGATGGCCTGCGTTCGGGGGTCGCGGCCGCCGCGGGCCGAGCCGCCGGCGGAATCGCCCTCGACGATGAACAGTTCGCATTCACTGGGGTCTGTGGACTGGCAGTCCACCAGCTTGCCCGGCAGGCCGGAGCCGCCCAGGAGGCCCTTGCGCGAGCGGGCCATGTCGCGCGCCTTGCGGGCGGCGATTCGCGCCGCGGCGGCGGACTGCGACTTGCGCACGATGTCCTTGCCCTCGGCGGGGTTGCGCTCGAACCAGTCGCCCAGGCGGTCGTTGAGGACGCGCTGCACGAACGACTTGGCCTCGGTGTTGCCCAGCTTGGTCTTGGTCTGGCCCTCGAACTGCGGCTCGGCCACCTTGATCGACACGATGGCGGTGAGGCCCTCGCGGATGTCGTCGCCAGAGACCCGGTCCTCGCGCTTCTTGATCAGGCCCCACGACTCGCCCCACCTGTTGACGGTGTTGGTCAGCGCCGTGCGGAAGCCCTCCTCGTGGGTGCCGCCCTCGTGCGTGTTGATGGTGTTGGCAAACGTGTAGACGCTGTTGGTGTAGGACGTGTTCCACTGCATCGCGATCTCCAGGCCCATGCCCTGGTCCGGCGCGTGGGCCTCGACGGCGATGACGGTGGGGTGGATCGCGTCCTTGCCCGAGGACAGGTACTTCACGTAGTCGATGAGGCCGTCCATGTACTGGAACTCGTCGTAGGGGGTGTCCGTCTCGCCCTCGTCGCCCGTGGCCACCTGACGGTCCGCGCGCAGGTCGATCAGTGAGATCCGCAGGCCCTTGTTGAGAAAGGCCATCTCACGGAAGCGGGTCGCGAGCGTGTCGTAGTTGTAGTGCGTGGTCTCGAAGGTCTCCGTGGAGGGGAAGAACGTGATGGTGGTGCCCGTGTCGTCGGTCTCCTCGCGGCGCTCCAGTTCCGTCACCGGGGTGCCGAGGTGGAACTCCTGCTCCCAGCGGTAGCCGTCGCGGCGGACATCGACGATGAGCTTGTCCGACAGCGCGTTGACCACGGAGGAGCCCACGCCGTGCAGGCCGCCCGAGACCTTGTACCCGCCGTCGCCGAACTTTCCGCCGGCATGCAGGACCGTCAGCACCAGCGTGACGGTCGGGATCTTCTCGATGGGGTGTTCCTTGACCGGGATGCCGCGGCCGTTGTCCTTGACCCGGACCCCGCCGTCGTCCAGGAGCTCCACCTCGATGGAATCGCAGTAGCCCGCGAGGGCCTCGTCGACGGAGTTGTCCACAATCTCGTACACAAGGTGGTGAAGGCCGCGCTCGCCGGTGGACCCGATGTACATGCCGGGGCGCTTGCGAACCGCCTCGAGGCCCTCGAGGACCGAGATCTGATCCGCGTCATAGAGGCCGGAGACGGTGTTGTCCGCGGAGTCCTGAAGGCCCTCCATCCGCTCGCTCGGGAGGTACTCCTCGTCCACCTGTACGTCTTCGCTCACTTTGCTCCTGTCCACACAAACGGGCGCCGGACTGGCCGGCGCCGTTGATCGTGCCAATTCTACCCTGACAGCCCAAGTTTCGAGGCATCGCCCACCGCGGACGCGCCACGGGACGCCGGATTTGCGCGATTCGCGACGACGGCGGGGGTCGGGGCAAGGTCCCCTATCCCTCCCGGGGCCGTAGCGCGGCACAACGGCGCCGGTCCTTGAGCCGGATCCCAGTCTCAACCGGCACTGGAACGATCAAACGGGTCTGCCCGGCCGACGAATGCCGGATCAGGCTCGTGGCGGCACGCCGAGAGCCGTGTCCGGCTCAACTCACCTGGCGCGGCGGACGACGGGCGGTGCAGTAGCCTGCCCGCGACAGAGGGAGACGCTCGTGGAGTGGACGTGGGTGGTGGTGGGCGCTGCGGCGCTGGTCATCGGCATCGCCAAGACCAGCTTCGGCGGGCTCGGCTCCCTGGCGGTGGCGCTGCTGGCGCTGACGCTGCCGACGAAGGAGTCCACGGCCGCCGCGCTGCTGCTCCTCATCACCGGAGACATCATCGGCGTCCTGCGCTACCGTCGCTCCGCCGACTGGTCGCTGCTGCGGGCGCTGCTGCCCTCCGTCGTCCCCGGCATCCTGCTTGGCGCCCTGTTCATCCAGTTCGTCGACGACCTCGTGCTGCGACGCTCCATCGGAGCCATCCTGCTGCTGTCGGTGCTGCTGCAACTGGTGCTGTCGACGCTGGCCCGGCGCCGGGCGCCGGCACCAGAGCTCGACGCCGGCCCGCCGCATCGGGCGCTGACGATAGGCGCGGGTGTCGCGGCAGGGTTCACGACGATGGCCGCCAACGCGGCCGGCCCCGTCATGGCGGTGTATCTCCAGCTGGCGAAGGTGGAGAAGATGCGCTTCCTCGGCACCTCGGCCTGGTTCTACTTCATCGTCAACGTGGCCAAGACGCCGCTCACCTTCAGCCTGGGGCTGTTCACGCCGCAGGTGATGGTGGCGGTGGCCTGGGGCATCCCTGTGGTGCTGCTGGGCACCGTCATCGGCGTCGCGCTCATCCACCGTGTCCCGCAGCGGACGTTCGACGTCCTGACCCTGCTCACGTCGGTGATCGCGGCCGGAGCGTTGCTGGTCATCTAGCAGGGATCATCGCCGGCCCCGGCTCAGGGCGTCGGGGAGCCCTCGACCGGGTCCGGTACCGGTTCCACCACGGGATCCTCGGCGGGCGGAGGCTCGGGCTCGACGACCGGATCCGGCTCGGGCTGCGACGTGGGTGGCGGAGGCGCCGCCGTCGTGGTCTCGGGAACGGGTTCCTGCGTGGTGGTCGCCGGTGGGGGGGCGGAGGAGGGCGAGGGCTCTGGTTGGGTCACGGATGCGGTGGGCGACGGCGCGGCGCTCGTGACCGGGATGGCCTCGCTGGGGCTCGGCGAATCACTCGGGCTGGGCGACGCGCTCGGGCTTGGCGACGGACTCGCGCTCGGGGACGGGCTGGCGCTCGGCGACGGGCTGGCGCTCGGCGACGGGCTGGCGCTCGGCGACGGCGACGGGCTGGCGCTCGGCGACAGGGCGACGCTCGGGTTGGGCGAGGCGCTGAGCAGAGGCACCAGGGACGGTGACCCGCTCGGCGACGGGCTGGGGCTGGGGCTCGGGCTGAGCGACGGCAGCGGCGACGGCGACGCGGGGACATCGAAGAACGTCACCGCGCTGAGGTCCACCCGGGAGGGCTGCCCGTTCAGCCACGGCTCGGGGTCCGTGAACTGTCCGTTGACGATGACCTCGAAATGCAGGTGGCATCCGGTGGAGTAGCCCGTGTTACCCACCCGACCCACCCCGTCGAGCGCCTCGACCCTCTGGCCGAGGCTGACGCCGATGGCGCTGAGGTGGTTGTAGGTGGTCACCACGCGGAAACCGGCGATCATGCCGTGGTCGATCTTGACCTGGACCCCGTTGCCGCCCGCCCAACCCGCCTTGACCACCCGACCGTCCGCCGCGGCGCCGACGGGGGTGCCGCACGGTGCTGCCCAGTCCAGGCCGGTGTGCAGCTTCCACACGCGCAGCACCGGGTGGTAGCGCATCCCGAACACGGACGTGCGCCTCCCCATGACGGGCATCGAGAAGAGCTTCCCCGCGGCCCGCTCGCCCAGTGAGCCGATCGCCGGGTCGGCCGGGATGGTCTCCGGTGCCGGTGGGGGTGCCGGCTCCGGCATGCGGGGGCCGTCAAGGGGAAGCACCTCGGGGGTGGGGGCGCTGAACGGATCAAAGGAGAGCGGACGGTCGTCGACCCATTCGCCGTCGACCACCGACCCGTCGACCCATTGGCCGTCGACCACCGACCCGTCGACCATGCCCATGGGCAGCGACGGCGGTTGGGTGAAGGAGGGCGCGGGGGCCACGACGTGGAGGACGGGTTCGATCGGCACGGCCTCAACCGCCGTCAGCGGGTCCTGCCCGTACGTGACGGCTCCTCCGACCAGGGCCGCCGAGACCGCTGCTGCGATCACCGACGACAGCCCTCGAAGCTTCATCCAGTCCCCCGATACCGGTTAGCCCGTGCCTACCCATGGAACCACGTGGGGACAAGAATTGGAAGAAAGTTAGTGTGTTGATTTCAGGCTTTTCTCAGGCGAGCTCTGGTCAGGCTGTGAACTCGACGACGAGACTCACCGAGATCTCGACGTCCTGCGGATCCAGGTTGATCGAGGGGGCGGCCTCCATGCCACGCGACGCCGTCCGGGCGCTGGCCATCGGCATCACTCCCCCGCCCGCGTCCTGCACCGCCACCACCTCGACGGTGCCGCGTCGGGCCGCCGTCGCGATCCACCCGGCGCGCCGTTCGGCGTCGCCGAAAGCGTCGGCCAGGGCCCGCGGCTGCACCTCGTCGAGGGTGGCGTCCCGCAACCGCCAGTCCAGCCAGCCCACCTGGGCACCCGGGGTGGCGGCCAGCCCGCCCAGGAGGTCTCCCAGAGCAGCGAGGTCGTCGACGACGAACGAACCCCGCACCTCCGCCGTGTGCTGGGCCGGCGTCGGCTGCCCCCACGTGTTGACCGGGGTGGAGGTCCACGAGCGGAGGCCGCTCAACCTGACGTCGCGGACGGTGCCCGACGACGTGGCGCGCTCCAGGCGCACCCGGGCCCCGTCGGTCGCGGCGGCCGTGTCTGCCACCACCGAGCTCCGGTCCGGGCCGGTGAAACCCAGGGTCAGGTTGACCGCGACACACTCAGCGGGGAGCGTGATCCGGCTGGTGCCGGTGACGGTGACGCGCATGCGGCCAGCTTAGGTCTCAGCCGTAGGTGTCGCGGGGGCCGCGACCCTGCACGGCGCGAGTGCCCCTCTTCCAGCTCGGCGGCCTCGGTCCGCGGAAGTCGACGCGCAGCACCGTCCGCTCACCCAACGCGGCGTTGAGCTTGGCGACGATCTGCGAGGCCGAGAACTTCATGGCCGCGGCCCAGGAGGTGGAGTCGCAGTCCACGATGAGGACCCCGTCGGTGTAGTTGACGGGGGTGGAGTGCTGGGCGTTGGACTCCCCCACCAGCTCCGGCCACCGTCGCAGCACGTGCGACAGGCTGATCCGGCGCTGCCACCCGCGGGCCTTGATGACCGTGTCGAGCACGTCGCCGACGAGTTGAGGGTCGCGGTCGTCGGGGTGTGCGCCGGAGCGCTGCTGCTCCATCGGCCGCTGGCGGCGCCGCGGCTGCCTGGCGGGCGAGGGGTCCGGCAGCACCACCCCGTAGGCGGCGGACTCGACGGCGGCGCGAGCGATCTCGGAGGCGAGGTCGAGCCCCGTCGGGTCGTGCTCCTCGCTCATGCGCCGAGACTACCCCCCGCGGCGTGAGTGGGCCGACGTCGCCCACCTCCCCCCGCTCCTCCTCAGCTCAGGCACCGAGCAGTTCGACGGTGCCGGCGTCGACGCGGAAGCGACGCTCGGCCGCGAAGTCCGGGACGTCCGCGCCGACCGCGGCCGTGATGAGCACCTGCTCTGCGTCGGCGATGGCAGCCGCCAACCGCTCCCGCCGCGACACGTCCAACTCGGCGAACACGTCGTCCAGCACGAGCACGGGCTCGACGCCGTCGTCGCGCACCAGCGTGAACCCGCCCAGGCGCAGCGCCAGCGCCAGCGACCAGGACTCCCCGTGCGACGCGTACCCCTTCGCCGGCAGGGCGCCGATGGACAGCTCGACGTCGTCGCGCTGCGGCCCGACAAGGGTCACCCCCCGCGACACCTCGTCCCTGCGCATGCGCTCCATGGCGGACAGGAGCCGCTGGCGCAGGCCTGCCCGCACGTCCGCCTCCTCCGTCACGCCGTCGAGGTCCAGCAGCGTCTTGTAGGACGCCGAGATCTGGTTGTTCAGCGGTGCGATGGTCTCGTAGGCGCGCTGCGCGTGCGGCACCACGTCTGCGAGCGTGTCCAGCCGGGCGTGCAGCAGCTCCGCCCCCAGGGCGGCGAGCTGCTCGTTCCACACGGCGAGCGTGACGTCCTCGTCGCCTCCGCTGGGTACGAACGAGCGCCCCGCCATCGCCTTGAGCAGGGCGTTGCGCTGCTTGAGCACGCGGTCGAAATCCTGCCGCACCCCCGCCATCCGCGGCCACCGGGTGACCACGAGCGAGTCCAGCCACCCGCGACGATCCGACGGGTCGCCGCGCACGATCGCCAGGTCCAGCGGAGAGAACACGACGGTGCGCAGGGCGCCGATCAGGTCCCGCGGCCGCCCCAGCGGTGCCCGGTTGAGGCGCGCCGTGTTGGAGCGACCGTTGGCGATCTCCAGCTCCAAGGAGATCACCCGGGGGTCCTCGCGGCCGGCCTGGACCCGTGCCCGCACCACGGCCGTCTCCGCGCCCGCGCGGATCAGTGGTGCCGTGGCCGCGACCCTGTGCGAGGTCATGGTGGACAGGTACTCGATGGCTTCCACGAGGTTGGTCTTGCCCTGACCGTTGGATCCGACGAAGACCGTCACCCCCGACGACAGCGACACCGCTGCCTCGGTGTAGTTGCGGAAATCCGTCAGCGTGAGTTCGGTGACGAACACCTAGGCGATCACCTAGTCCTTGGCAGGCGCGACGGCGTGGCCGCCGAACTGGTTGCGCATCGCCGCCACCATCTTCATGGCCGGCGAGTCCTCCTGGCGCGACACGAACCGCGCGAACAGGCTGGCCGCGATGGTCGGCACGGGCACCGCGAGATCAACGGCCGCGTTGACGGTCCAGCGACCCTCGCCGGAATCCTCCGCGTAGCCCTCGATGGCATCGAGGTGCGGGTCAGCGTCCAGTGCCCGGACCATGAGGTCCAGCAGCCAGGAGCGGATGACGGTGCCCTCGCGCCAGGACTCGAACACCGCGGGCACGTTGGTGACCTCGTCCGAAGCCTCGAGAAGCTCCCAGCCCTCGGCGTACGCCTGCATGAGGCCATACTCGACGCCGTTGTGCACCATCTTGGCGAAGTGCCCGGCGCCGTGTTCGCCGGCGTGCACGAAGCCGAACTCGCCCTCGGGCTTCAGCGCCTCGAACACGGGCATGGCCAGCTCGACGGCGTCCGCCGGCCCGCCCACCATCAACGCGTACCCGTTCTCCAGGCCCCACACTCCGCCGGAGACACCTACGTCGAGGAACCGGATGCCGGCGTCGGCGAGGAACGCGGCGTGCCTCGCGTCGTGGGTCCACTTCGAGTTGCCACCGTCGATGACGACGTCGCCCTCAGACAGCAGCGGCTTCAGTGTGGCGATGAGCGGGTCGACGGCCTGGATCGGGACCATGAGCCAGATCACTCGCGGACCCTCGCCGAGCTGGGCGACGAGGTCCGCCTCGTCCGTCGCGTCCGAGAGGGCGGGGTTGTGGTCCAGGCCCACCACCTCCACTCCCGCCGCGCGCAACCGCTCGCGCATGTTGCCGCCCATTTTCCCCAAGCCGATGAGACCGATGCGCATGAGAACTCCTTCAGTGGGATAGGTGTGTCGGTGGTGCGGGTCAGCTCGGCAGGCGCATGAGCATGATGACGTGCCGGTAGTCCGCCAAGGGGTCCCCGTCGATGCTGGCGAGGCCCATGATGAGGCACGGCTTGCCCGGGAGCGTGAACGAGAAGTGGGCGAAGGGCGCGTCGAGCGCCGTGAGCGCGTCCAGCAGGTAGTGGGGGTTGAACCCGGCGTCCGTGATGGACTGCTCGTCGCCCACCACCTCGATCTCGGCCTCGATGCCCTCCGATGCCTGCGCCTGATCCCCCGTGGCCGCCTCCAGCGCGATGTGGTCCTCGTGGATGCGCATCCGCAGCGGCGTGTTGCGCTCCGCCACCAGCGATACTCGCTTGACCGCGGCCAGGAGGTCCGTGGTGTTGACGCGCACGCCGACGGTGGCGTCCACGTCCATGAGGTGGCGGACCTTGGGGAACGCCTGGCTGAGCAGGCGCGTGGTGGCTTCGCGGGTGCCCTTGGAGCTTTCGCCGACGAAGCCGGCCAGGCCCTCGCCCTCCGCCTCGGTGGTGGACAGTGAGATGGTCAGCGTGTCACCCGAGGTCATGGATTTGGCGGTGTCCGCAAGAACCTTGCCGGGCACGAGGACCGCACCCTCGACCGACGGCGACGACGGCCGCCACGTCAGCTCCTTCAGCGCCATGCGGTAGCGGTCCGTGGCGAGCAGCGAGAGGGACTCGCCGTTGATCTCCATCTTCACGCCCGTGAACACGTTGAGCAGCTCGTCCCGGCCGGCGGCGACGAACACCTGGCCCACGGCCTTCTCGAACATGGCCGCGTCGACGACGCCCGTCTGGGTGGGCATGTCCGGCAGCGTGGGGTACTCCTCCACAGGCAGCGTCTGCAGCGTGAACCGCGCCTGACCGCACGTGAGCTCCACCTTGCTGTGGTCCGCCACGAGATCCACGGGCTTGTTGGGCAGCGCGCGGGCGATCTCCGCGAGCAGCCGGCCGGAGACCAGCACGGTGCCCTCGTCGTTGACCGTGGCGGGCATCGAGACCTTGGCCGAGGTGGTCGAGTCGAAGCTGCTCAGCGTCAGCCCCTTGGCGTCCGCCTCGAGGAGCATGCCGGCGAGGATCGGTGCGGTGGGACGCGTGGGAAGGCTGCGCGCCACCCAGGCCACGGCGTCTGCCAACGCGTCGCGCTCAACTCGAATCTTCACAAGGCTTCCCCTTTGATCTCGCTACCGTCTTGATCTCGCTACCGTCGCCTGAATCATAGCCGGGCGGCTCTCCGCCCATGCCAGCTGTGCGGCTACTCCGTGGCGATCGACTCCAGCACGTTGAGCCGCGACGCCCGGCGCGCCGGACCAACGGCCGCAAGTACCCCGAACAGTGCCGCCACCACGACGAACACCAGCAACTGGGCCCACGGGACGACCAGCTGATCGATGCCGTCGGCGCGCAGCAGGGTGACCAGCGAGGCGCCGAAGACCACCCCCAGGACAACGCCCAGGGTGGCGCCGAGGGTGGCCACCATGACAGATTCCAGGGTCACCATCCTCCTCAGCTGGGGCCTGGTCATTCCGACGGCGCGGAGCAGGCCGACCTCCCGCGTGCGCTCCATCACCGAGAGGCCGAGCGTGTTGACGATCCCGAGCACGGAGATGACGACGGCCAGGGCGAGCAGCGCGTAGAGGATCGAGAAGATCTGCTGGAACTGCCCGACGCGGGCCTCCACGAACTCGGCCACGTCCGCCACGACCACGGTGGGCTGATCGGAGGTGGCGTCGTCGAGACCGGCGCGCACCGACGCCAGATCGGCGCCGTCTTCCGCGAACACCACGAGACGCTGCACGAGCGTGGCATCGCCCAGCTGGGCATAGGTGTCCAGGTCCACGATCAGGTCGCCCAGTGACTGTGGGCCGGCGCCCCCCTCGTGCAGGCCGGTGACGAGCACCTCGACGGTGCCACCCGCCGGGGTGGGCAGCTGCATGAGCTGGCCGAGGCTGAGGCCCTGGTCCTCGGCGAATTCGGTGGAGACGACCACCGGTGCCGCGCCGCCCTGGTCGCTCAGGGACCCGGCAACCAGCTCCAGGCTGCTTGCCCTGGTGAGACCGTCGGCGGTCGTGCCGGTGAGCTGCACCGGTTCGCCGTCGATGACCGTGGCCCCGCGGTAGAACTCGTACACGGTCTCCACGCCCTGAACGGCGCGCGCATCAGCCGCGACCGTGGCGTCGAACGGCTGGTAGGCCACAGGGCTCACGGTGAAGTCCCCGCGCTGATCCGACGTGAGCCGGTCACGGATGGAGGTGGTGGTGCTGGCCGCCAGGATCGCCACGGTGGCCACCAGCGCCAGGCCGATCATGAGGGTCGCGGCGGTGGCGGCCGTGCGGCGGGGCTGACGGATCGCGTTGAGCCGGGCCAGCTTGCCCACCTCGCCGAACAGCGCGCGGTAGGCGGTGCCGAACAGCCAGATCAGGGGGGCTCCCACCACGACGGCGGCGAACACCATGCCGACCAGCAGAAGCACCGCCCCGATCCCCGCCCAGATCAGCGGCTGCGGGACGTCGAGCCACAGGGAGCACACCAGGGCGGCGGTTCCCATCTCGATCATCGCCACGCCCACCATCGGCAGGCCACCGAGCTTCTCGGGCCCCGACTGCTGTGCGGCGGCCATGGCCTCGACGGGGCGCGTGCGGGACGCCTTTCGCGCCGGCAACGCCGCGGCCACCACCGTGACGAGGATGCCGATGGTGTACGACGCCACCACCGCCTGCCAGGTGAAGGACGGCACCGCGGCGCCGAGGTCGATGCCCAGGAGGCGCAGCACCACCAGGATCGCCCAGGCCAACCCGTATCCCACCAGGAGGCCGGCGGTGGCGCCGATGACGCCCACCACCAGCGCCTCGGTCAGCACGGAGGTCCTCACCTGGGAGCGGGTGGCCCCGATGGCCCGCAGGAGCGCCAGCTCGCGTGAGCGCTGCGCCACGAGGATGGAGAAGGTGTTGAGGATGAGCAGGGTGGCCACGAGCAACGCGATCCCGGCGAACACCAGGAGGAAGGTGTTGACGAACCCGAGCCCTACGTCGAGCTGCTCCTGGATGGTCGCGGCCAGGGCGTCGCCCGTCTCCGCGACGAAACCCGCGGGCAGGACCTTCTGGATCTCCTCCGCAACGGCGGCGGGGTCCGCCTCCGTCTGCGTCTGGACCCAGGCGGCGTAGAAGCCGTCCTGCCCCTCCTGCACGATGGCCTGCGCCTCCTCGAGCGTGAAGAACAGGTAGCTGGCGCCGGCCGTCGCCCCGGCGCCGTAGGTGCCCAGACCCACCAGGGTGTAGCTCTGAATGCCGTCGCGGGGGGTGGCCACCTTGAGCTCGTCACCGAGGACAAAACCACCGCGTGCCGCCGTCGCCGGGTCCAGCACCACCTCGTCGTCCGCGCCGGGGGGCACCCCCTCGACGATCCGGGCCCCCACCTGTCCACCCGCGGCGGGCAGGTCGATCCAGTTCATCGCCACGCCGGGTGCGCCCGGGAACATGATCAGCCTGTCGTTCTTGTCGAGCGGGAAGACCTGGCTGCTGGAGACCATGCCCACGGCTTCCTGCACGCCGTCGACGGCACCGATGGCACCCAGCTCCTCAGGCGTCATGAGGATCTGCTGCTGGCCGGTGGTGTTGTCGAAGCCCTCGATGCCGACTCCCTCAGCGGAGACGTTCACGTCCGCCAATGCGCCCTTGACGAGGGAGTCGAAACTCGAGGACAGCAGATTGGTGAACAGCAACGAGCCGGACACGAACGCCACACCGAGCACGATCGACAGGGCGCTGAGCAGCAGCCTGACCTTGCGTGCCCAGAGAGAGGTCCACGTTGCGTGCAGCATCTGGCTAGTCCAGCAGCGCGCGACGCGCGATCGATCGTTCGAGGGTGGACTCGCCCTCGTCGTCGTCCGACGGACCCCGGTGGGTGGGCGCCGAGCCGCCGTCGCGGTAGACCGGTTCCTCCGAGGCCTGGGTGTCCACGGGAACCCCGGCCGGCGCGACGACGGGTGTCGGAGGTGCGTCGTGGCGCGGGTAGATATGCGACATCTCGCCCAGCAGGTCCTCCTGCGTGGCCCCGCGCATCTCGTGGACGATGTGGCCGTCGGAGAGGAACACGGCGCGGTCCGCATAGCTGGCCGCGTGCGCGTCGTGGGTCACCATGACCACGGTCTGGCCGAACTCGTCGACGCTGCGGCGCAGGAACCCGAGCACCTCGGCGGCCGACGTTGAGTCCAGGTTTCCGGTGGGCTCGTCGCCGAACACGATGTGGGGGCGGTTCATCAGCGCCCTGGCGCACGCGACTCGCTGCTGCTGACCGCCCGACAGCTCGGAAGGCTTGTGTGTGAGGCGGTCCCCCAGGGCCAGCACGTCGACGATCCGCTCGAACCAGGCCTCGTCCACCTTCTTCCCCGCGATCCGCAGCGGCAGCACGATGTTCTCCCGCGCCGTGAGCGTGGGAACAAGGTTGAACGCCTGGAAGATGAACCCGATGCGGTCCCTGCGCAGTTCCGTCAACGGCGTGTCCGCCAGCGTGGACACCGCGGTCTCTCCCAGGTAGACCTCGCCGGACGTGGGGGTGTCGAGGGCCGCCATGAGGTGCATGAGGGTGGACTTGCCTGATCCCGAGGGGCCCATGATGGCGGTGAACTCCCCGTCGATGATGTCGAAGTCCACGCCGTCGAGAGCTTTCACCACCGCTGATCCGGATCCGTAGATCTTGGTGAGGCCCCTGGCCCGCGCTGCGATGCTCACCCCACCACGGTAGCAGCGGGGAGAATTCGGTCCCCTTGCCCACAGCCGTGACTTTGAGTGGAGAGAGGTAATTACATATCAGTTGTACTCATAGCCCCTGTGGAATCGGTGGATAACCGGTGTCGTGGCTGACCAGCGCGTCATTGCGCCTGTTGAGGGCTTGTGGAGGAACGAAAAACTACACGGTTGGGATTTGTGGAGAAGACCGGGGCGGGAAGTTGTCCACAGCCCCGTCCCCGGCCCTCTCACACGGTTGTCCGCAGGTTCAGCGGCCCATGAGACGGTCGAAGAATCCCGCTCCGGCGGGCTGGCTCGATGCCTGGCTCTGGTGGCCACCGCACCACTGGCCCGCGGGCACGGAGCGCTTGACGGCATCGACGTGGTTGCCGCAACCGGCCCAGGTGGTCTTGCCGCACTGGCGACACTTGGTGGGACTGCACATACTTGATTCTCCTCTTCGGTTCGGGGTACCCCGGTTCGTCAACCATACCCCCTGGGGTATAGAGTTTTCAACATGAAGGTTGTCATTGTCGGTGGTGTTGCTGGTGGGATGAGCGCGGCCGCGCGTCTGCGTCGTCTCGATGAGTCCGCGGAGATCATCGTGGTGGAGCGCAGCGGCTACGTGTCGTTCGCCAACTGCGGTCTCCCCTATCACGTGGGCGGGGTGATCGAGGACCGCTCCGCCCTGCTGTTGCAGACACCGGAGGCGTTGTACAACCGATTCCGCCTGGACGTGCGCGTCGGCACGGCAGCCGTCCAGATCAACCGCCAACTCAGGGAGGTCGTCGTCCGCGACGTGGCCACCGGCCGCGAGGAGACCCTCTCCTACGACAAGCTCGTCCTCTCCCCCGGCGCCAAGCCCCTCATGCCCCCCATCCCCGGCATCGAGCGGGCACTCCCGCTGCGCAACGTGGAGGACACGGACCGCATGCTCGCCGCCGTCGCGGAGGCTGAGACCGCCGTCGTGGTGGGAGGCGGTTTCGTGGGCCTCGAGGTGGCCGAGAACCTGCTGCACCGCGGTATGAAGGTGGCGGTCGTCGAGGCACTCCCCCAGGTGATGGCGCCGCTGGACCCGGAGATGGTCGCACCCGTGCACGCCGTCATGCGCGCCGCCGGCATCGACCTGCGTCTCGGATCCGGTGTCACCGCCATCGGTGCTCAGGACGTCACACTCGCTGACGGGTCGCGGCTGCCCGCGGACGTGGTGGTCGCGGCCATCGGCGTTCGGCCGGACACCGAACTCGCCAAGGCCGCCGGCCTCCGGGTGGGTCCGCGCGGCGGACTGCTGGTCGACGACAGGCAACTCACCAATGACGAGCACATCTACGCGGTGGGTGATGCGGTCGAGAAGGTCGACGCGCTGAGCGACGAGTCGGTGCTCGTGCCGCTGGCCAACACCGCCAACCTGCAGGGACGTCGCGTCGCCGACGACATCGCCGGGCGTGGCCGTCCCGCGCGGCACGTCCGGGGCACGGCCATCGTGGGCCTCCTCGGTCTCCAGGTGGCTGCCACCGGATGGAACGAGAAGCGCCTGCGCGACGCCGGTCGCCACTACATGGCCATCCATACCCACCCCGCCTCGCACGCCACCTACTACCCGGGCGCATCCACCATGGCGCTCAAGCTGCTGGTGGATCCGGCCACGGGCGAGATCCTCGGCGCACAGGGCGTCGGCCAGGATGGTGTCGACAAGCGGATGGATGTGATCGCGACGGCGATGGCCGGCGGTCTCAAGGCCCCTGACCTGGCCGAGCTGGAACTGGCGTACGCTCCGCAGTTCGGTTCCGCAAAGGATGCCATCAACATGCTGGGCTTCATCGCGGAGAACCGCCTGAGCGGCTGGGAGGATCACATCCAGTGGCACGAGGTGGTGGAGGCGCAGAACGCCGGCGCAGTGGTCGTCGACGTGCGCACTCGGGGTGAGTACGCCGCAGGCGCGGTGCCCGGTGCGATCAACATCCCCGTCGACGAACTGCGCGAGCGCATCGACGAGATCCCCAATGGCGGGACTCCCCTGATCGTCCACTGCGGTGTGGGCATCCGTAGCCACGCGGCGTTGGCGGCCCTCAAGGGTGCCGGTCGTGAGGCGCGCAACCTCGACGGCGGCTACACCACATGGAAGGCCGGCTCCGGCCTCACGGTGCACTGAGGTGCACGCATAAGGGTCCCCAGCATGACTGCTGGGGACCCTTGCTTTCCGCGCGGACACCCGTTCCGGCGGGCGAGCGCTCAGGCGAGGCTGAGGAAGAGCTTCTCCATCTTGGCCTGATCCAACGGGTCCGGATCGGGCTGTTCCATGCACTGTCGCAGCCCGATCGAGATGGTGGTGAACCCGGCGCGGTCAACTGCCTTCGAGACGGCGGCCAGCTGCATCACGATGTCATCGCAGTTCCGGCCGTCCTCGATCATCCGGATGATCCCACCCAGCTGCCCTTGGGCGCGCTTGAGGCGCTTGACCACCGCTGTCATCTGCTCCGGGTCGAGCTGCATCGGATCCTCCACAATCATGGGACGAGTATACCCCTACCGGTATAGGGAATGGGGCTTCGCGCGCGCACGGGTTCCCGCGCGTTGTTCCATTGTCGCCGCCTGGTCAAGCCAGGCGAAACCGCGTCAGGACTGCTTGATCTGGTTGGTCAGCTCGGTGACCTGGTTGAACAGGTCGCGATCCTGGCCGATCTTCTCGTTGATCTTGCGGACCGCGTGCAGCACCGTCGAGTGGTCCCTGCCGCCGAACTTGTGTCCGATCTTCGGCAGCGACATGTCCGTCAGCTCCCGACAGAGGTACATCGCGATCTGGCGGGCCGACGCGATGGTGGCGACGCGGCTGCTGCCGGTGAGATCCTCGAGCGAGATGCTGAAGTACATGGCGGCGGCGTCCATGATGGCCTGCGCGTCCACCGGGGCCGCGTCGTCGGGCATGAGGTCGTTGAGGACCTGCTCAGCCAGGGCGACGGTGATCTCCTGCTGGTTGAGGCTCGCGAGCGCCGCGACGCGCGTGAGGGCCCCCTCCAGCTCGCGGATGTTGGTGGGGATCCGCGACGCGATCAGCTCCAGCACCTGCGTTCCGGCGGTCAACCGCTGCGACGCGACCTTCTTCCGCAGGATGGCGATACGCGTCTCGAGGTCCGGGGGTTGAATGTCGGTCATCAGGCCCCACTCGAAGCGCGACCGGAGCCGCGGCTCCAGCGCCTCCAGCAGCTTGGGGGGCCGGTCCGAGGTCATCACGATCTGCTTCTGGGCGTTGTGCAGCGTGTTGAAGGTGTGGAAGAACTCCTCCTGGGTCTGGATCTTTGATTCCAGGAACTGGATGTCGTCGACCAGAAGGACGTCGACGTCGCGGTAGGAGCTGCGAAACTCCGCCGTGCGGTTCGACGAGATGGCGTTGATGAAGTCGTTGGTGAGTTCCTCGGTGGAGACGTACTTCACGCGAAGCTGCTCGTAGTAGCTGGTGACGTAGTGGCCGATGGCGTGGAGGAGATGGGTCTTGCCCAGACCAGAGGGTCCGTAGATCATGAGCGGGTTGTAGGACTTCCCGGGGGTCTCGGCCACCGCCGCGGCTGCGGCGTGCGCGAACCGGTTGGACGAGCCGGCGACGAAGGACTCGAACGTGTAGCGGGGATTGAGGCGCACGTCCTGCGGGCGCGAGCGCGGGGCCGCCCGTCGAGGCTCCTCCTCGGGGACCAGGACCGTGGCCGTGGAGGACCAGGATTCGGCCTCCTCCCGCACCATCTCCGGGTTGATCATCACCGCGAGATGCGTGCTCTGACCGCAGATGGCGCTGAGCCGTTCCTCGATCTGTGGACGAAGGCGCGTCTCGATCCGCTCGCGCGTGGTCTCGTCGCCCACGGCGAGCATCAGTGTGCTGCCGTGCATCTCCAGAGGTCTCGTGCGGCGAAGCCAAGCCTTCGTGGGGGCGTCGGCCGAGGCGATGACCTCATCCCACAGGCCCGCCAGGTCCGGCGTCGGTGATTCGCTCACCTCACCCACTTCCCGGCGGAAGCCCGCCTCTTCAAGTAATCCACAAGGTTGTCCACAAGGGGGGTATAACTCACCCTAGCGGTACGGCCGACCGGCGCTCACCTGTGGATAAGCTGGAAGGCAGGACAACGAAGTTAGTCCCGTCGGGGCCAGTTGGCAAGGCGATTTGCGCGACACGCCGAGCGCGGTACTGGACTACATCGGTGTTATTTGCTTGGTTGTCCGGCCCCACAGGATCCTGGTTTGGTCTGCAGGGCGTTTGGCACGTATCGTTGACCAGTCGCCATCTAGGCGGCCACTTCCCCCTGCCCACCAGGGCAGTTGTACACCATCGAACCTGAGGGAGTAATCCCATGACCAAGCGTACGTTCCAGCCGAGCAACCGCCGTCGTAGCCGCACCCATGGCTTCCGCGCCCGCATGCGGACCCGCGCCGGTCGCGCCATCCTGGCCGCCCGTCGCAGCAAGGGTCGCACCGAGCTGTCGGCCTAGGGCCGATCGTCGGTGCTGCCAGGTCCGCGTCGGCTCACGAAGCCTTCTGACTTCGGTGTCACCGTCCGGCACGGCGCCCGAGCAGCAACTCCGACAGTCGTGGTGCACGTGAAGCGCATCACCCTTCAGAATCCACCCGACATCGGCCGGGTGGGTTTTGTCGTCTCCAAGAAGGTGGGCAACGCAGTGACCCGAAACCGCGTCAAGCGGCGGCTCAGGCACCTCGTCGTCCCCTTGGAGGCTCCCTTCGTCGCCGACGTGGTGGTGCGGGCTCTGCCCGCTGCCGCCACTGAGCCGCAACGCCTCGCCGGGGACCTGGCCGACGCCTGGCGCCGCGCGCATCTGAAGGCGGCAGCGTGCTGAAGTATCCGCTGATCTGGTTGGTGAAGGGCTGGCGCACGTTCGTCTCCCCCTCCTACGGAAATGTGTGCAAGTACCACCCGTCCTGCTCGAGCTACGGGCTGACGGCACTTGAGACTCACGGCGCCGTCAAGGGCGTGTGGCTCACCACCCGACGTCTCCTCCGCTGCCACCCGTGGGCGGCCGGCGGCGTCGACTATGTTCCCGGATCGCCGGAATCGGCGGCCTGGGCAGACGAGATATCCAACGAATCACGGGGACACGAGCCCCAACTGAAGACTGAGGTGGCTTAAGTGGTCGATCTGCTGGTGATGCTGAACATCTGGGACAGTTTCTACGGGGTGCTGTCCGCCATGATGCAGCCCCTCTACTGGGCGGTGTCCGGACTCGTCGTGTTCTTCCACTGGCTGTACACGCCGCTGTTGGGCGCGTCCTCCGGATGGAACTGGACCCTGGCGATCATCAGCCTCACGGTCGTGATCCGCACCCTCCTCATCCCCCTGTTCGTCAAGCAGATCAACTCGGCGCGCAACATGCAGATGCTCCAGCCGAAGATGGCGGACCTGCAGAAAAAGCATGGGCATGACCGGGAGCGCCTGGGCCAGGAAACGATGAAGATGTACAAGGAGGAGGGCGTCAGCCCCACCGCATCGTGCCTCCCCCTGCTCCTGCAGATGCCCATCTTCCTCTCACTGTTCCGCGTCCTGGAGGGCGTGTCGTCGGGCAATGTGCGCGGCCACTTCTTCAAGATCAACCCGGACCTGGTGTCGTCGCTGCAGAACGCGGAGATCTTCGGCGCCCGCCTCGCGGACCGCATCTTCCCCATGACGTCGTTCGGCGCCACGCAGGCGGTGGGCATCGTCCTGGTGGTGGCCATGGTGGCCGTGTTCTTCGTCACGCAGCTCCAGTTGATGCGCAAGAACCTGCCCCCGGAGTCGTTGACCGGTCCCATGGCGCAGCAGCAGAAGATGATGCTGTACTTCTTCCCCGTCATCTACGCCGCCTCGTCGGTGGTCATCCCGATCGGCGTGCTGATCTACTGGCTGACGTCCAACGTGTGGACCATGGCGCAGCAGGGCCTGCTGATTCGTAACAACCCCGCTCCGAACACGCCCGCGTTCATCGAGTGGGAGGAGCGGATGCTCGCCAAGGGCAGGGATCCGCAGTCCATCATGCTTGCGCGCAACGCGAAGCGTCGGGGCACCAGGAACCCGTCCGCGGCCCCCTCGCGACCGGTCGCCCGGACGGGTGCCGTGTCCACGGACGAGCTCGTCGCGGACGAGACGTCCGAGTCGCCGACGAAGATCGCCCGGCAGCAGGTGAACCGTCAGACGGTGCGCACCACGGACGACGGCAAGCGCGTCGTGAGCCGGCAGCAGCCGCGACAGGCGCCCCGCTCCGCCCGCAAGAAGAAGTGAGCCGACGCACGGCGTCGCTCCCCACACACCACACACACTGCCCCTTGCGGGCTTGAAGGAGAGGACACTTTCCATGTCGAACAACGAGACTGAGGCCGCTCTACTGGCCGAGGGAGACCTGGTCGCCGACTATTTCGAGGAGCTGCTGGACATCGCAGACCTCGACGGTGACATCGAGAACTCCGTCCAGGACGGCCGGGCATTCATCGCCATCGACACCGAGTCGGAGCTGCTGGTGGGCAAGGACGGCGAAGTCCTCGACGCACTGCAGGAATTGGCGCGGCTCGTGGTGATGACGGAGACCGGGCATCGCTCGCGGCTGATGGTGGACGTCGCGGGCTACCGCCAACGGCGGAGGGCAGAGCTCGTGGCCATGGCGAAGGATGCCATCGCCGAGGTCAAGGAGTCCGGTGATCCGGTGAGGTTGGCGCCGCTCAACGCCTATGAGCGCAAGATCGTCCACGACGAAGTCGCGGCCGCCGAACTGGTCAGCGAGTCCGAGGGTGAGCCGCCGAACCGGCGTGTGGTGGTCCGGGCCAAGTGAGTGCGGGCACGGCAGAGGGGTTGTCACGCGACGCGATTGTCGCGCTATACCCTCAAAGCGGTGAAGCGCTAAGTAAATATGTAGATATATTGGCAAGTCGTGGTATCGAGTGGGGTCTTCTGGGCCCGCGGGAGGGCGACAAGCTGTGGCATCGCCACATCGCCAACTCGGTGGCTCTCAACGACGCCCTGCCCCAGGGCGTGGATGTGGCGGACGTCGGGAGCGGCGCGGGGCTGCCGGGGCTGCCCATCGCCCTCACGCGTCCAGACCTCAATGTCACGCTCGTGGAGCCGCTGCTGCGGCGGGCGAACTTCCTGACCCTCGCGGTGGAAGAGCTGGGCGTGGAGGCCCGGGTCCGGGTCTCCCGGTCCCGGGCTGAGGAGACGAAGGACCACTTCGACGTCGTCGTGTGCCGCGCCGTCGCTCCGCTGGAACGGCTTCTGCGCTGGACCACTCCCCTGTTTGCTCATGGCGGGCAACTCCTGGCGCTCAAGGGCGAGTCAGCCGAGCTGGAGATCCGCGAAGCCGGCAAGATGCTGGCCAGATGGGGCCTGAAGGCGGAGGTGCTCGAACTCACCGTCGGCCCCGGCACCGAGCGGGCGCGCGCGATCCGCGTCAGTTGATTCACTGAAGATGCCGCCGCGAGGGGCGGCAATCGTGTGGCCCATGTCGGTGCCTCGGGAGAGTCACTCCTTCCCTGCCCTGCAGGTGGTCTGCCGGCGTCGCCCGCGATCTCTGTTCAACCCTGGTCTGCTCCTCCCGTCGCTGGCACCTCGATGCCTGGGATCCATGTGTCCGGTCCAGGGGCACGGTTTGGGCCGTCCTTGGCGCGCCCTCGCGTGCGGCCGGCGCGTTTCACGTGAAACGCGACACGCGCAACTTCGTGAAGCCGACGAAGCTTCGATAGAGTCGTCGCGGACACCGAGGAGGCCCTGATGGCGTTGTTCTTCCGCAAACGCAAAGCGCAGGCGAACGAGGACGAGTTGTGGAAGGACCACACCAACGTTTCACGTGAAACGGGGTCGCAGCCCCGCCGCGCCGCGAACAACCCTGACGTGAGCATCGAGTCCGAGTACGGCGACGAGATGATCGAGTTCGACGAGCCGGCCCCGACGCTCCCCCGGCCAGCAAGCCCACGCATTGTCGTCGTCGCGAATCAGAAGGGTGGCGTCGGCAAGACCACCACGGCGGTGAACCTGGCGCACGCGATGGCAATCGGTGGACTGAACGTGCTCGTCGTCGACAACGACCCCCAGGGCAACGCCTCGACAGCCCTAGGCGTCAAACACACGCCTGGCACGAAGGGCACCTATGAGGTGCTCCTTGAGGGCGTAGGCATCATCGAGCACGCCTTGCCGTCGCCGCACTCACCGAACCTGCACGTCCTACCCGCCGCTATAGACCTCGCCGCAGCCGAACTTGAACTCGTCAACCTACGGGGGCGCGAGCATCGCATGCGTGACGCAATTCGGCAGTACGTGGAGGAGTCGGGCGTGGACTACATCTTCTTCGATTGCCCCCCATCCCTCGGACTTCTCACGCTCAACGCCCTGGTGGCCGCCAACGAGATCCTGGTGCCCATTCAAACGGAGTACTACGCACTCGAAGGCGTCACGCAACTGATGCGCACCATCCAGCGCGTCAAGGGCAACCTCAACGACGATCTCGAGCTCAGCACTATTCTGTTGACGATGTACGACAGCCGCACGAACCTTTCGCGAGAAGTGGCCGAAGAGGTCCGACGGCATTTTCCCGCGCAGACCCTGGCTCAGGAGATACCGCGCTCCGTGCGGATCGCGGAAGCGCCGAGCTACCAGCAGACAGTACTCAACTACCAGCCGAAGTCCCCCGGCGCCGTTGCCTACACAACAGCCGCGCGCGAGATGGCCGAGCGCGCGCATAAGGTGGTGCAATGATGGCCGTTCCCAAGAAAAGTGCCCTTGGTCAGGGACTGAGTGATCTCTTCGCCCGCACCGACGACGACACGGTGGAGCAGCTGCGGGACGGCTCGACGTTCGAGGAGTTGCCCCTGAAGCATATTTCGCCCAACCCGCATCAACCTCGCACGGTATTCGACGAGGACGAGCTGAACGAGCTCGCAGAATCCATCGCCGAATTCGGCGTCCTCCAGCCAGTGGTGGTCCGGCGCCAGGGTCACGACTCGTTCGAGCTCGTAATGGGGGAGCGTCGGCTGCGAGCGAGTCAGATCGCCGGCCGCGACACCATCCCGGCGATCATCCGCGGAACCGACGACACCGCGCTCCTGCGGGATGCGCTCCTGGAGAACCTCCACCGTGCTGACCTCAACGCGATCGAGGAAGCCAACGCCTACGCGCAGCTGCTGCAGGACTTCGACTGCACCAAGGAGGACTTGGCGCAGCGGATCCACCGGTCCAGGCCGCAGGTGTCCAACACCCTGCGGCTGCTGAACCTGCCCCAGCGCGTCCAGACGAAGGTCGCCGCTGGCGTTCTGTCCGCTGGTCACGCCCGTGCTCTGCTCGGCCTGGACAATGCGGAGTTGCAGGAGCACCTGGCCGAGCGCATCGTGGCCGAGGGGCTGTCAGTGCGCTCAACAGAGGAGATCGTGTCGCTCGACAGGGGGACAGAGCCGCGACACTCGCGCCCTCGGACCCCTCGAACCCCCACGGAGCGTGAGCGCGACATTGCCACCGCGCTCAGCGACCACTTCGACACGCGAGTGAAGGTGGCCATCGGACGCAACAAGGGGCGCATCACCATCGAGTTCGCCTCGGGCGAGGACCTGGATCGGATCATGGCGATCCTCGACAACACCACGGTATAACCGTATACCTGTTAAACCACACAGCTATATAGCGACATATCACTACAACCATTGAACGAGGAAACGATGACTGTGGCCGACCCCAGCACGACCGTTCCCAGCGACGACGTGCCGGGCATCCGTGGCGCGCTCACGCGCTACCGGATCATGGCCTACGTCGTCGGGGTGCTGCTCGTGGTCCTCGTGTGCGTAGGGCTGCCGCTCAAGTACATCTGGGGCGACGGCCGGGTGGTGCTCTGGACGGGGATGCCCCACGGCTGGCTCTACATGGTCCTTCTCATCACGGCCTACGACCTCGGCCGTCGGGTGAAGTGGTCCATCAGATGGTTCCTGGCCATCATGGCGGCCGGGACGGTGCCGTTCCTGTCGTTCGTCGCCGAGCACTTCGCGACGAAGAACGTGCGAGCCACGCTCGCGGCGAGCGAGTCCGCCTAGTGAGCCTTCGGATCGGAGACCGACGCAGCCGCGGCGCCGTCCCTGGCAAACCCACGGGCGACGTAGAACCCGAACGCGACCGCGCCCGCTGCGAATACCCACCACTGGAGGGCGTATCCCCGGTGCGTGGCTGATCCCTCGGCCGTGGGCAGCACCAACGGGGCCGGGGAGAGCCCCTCCATTGCGGAGTCCGGGGCAGACAGGGTGACATATCCGCCGATCAACGGCGACGGCCACGACTGCGCCATGGCCTGGATCCGCAGCGAGCCGAAGTCCGCCCCCGCCGGGACACTGTCAGCCGGGAGGTCCGACGACAGGAACACCCCCACCAGGTTCTGCGGGCCGATGGGCGCGTCTGCCGGGTCGAAACCCTGCCCGACGGCGCCCCGCACCACCGCCACGTACCGGCCGTCGTCCATCCTGAACGCAGTGGCCACGCGCAGCGGCCAAGACTGGCCGACCAGCACCTCGTGGTCGGTGTACGCGCCACTCAGGGTGACCTGGCGCCCGTAGACGTCCTCGATCTCCCCGTTCGCCGCGACACTCTCAGCCAGCGGAACCGCCTCCTGGGCCGCACGCTCGGCCGACACGTCGCGGGTGGACTCCTGGTAGGACGACATCTGCCACAGCCCCAGTAGGAGCATCATCACCGCGACGACCAGGCCTCCCGCGACGGCGATGACCTGCTTGGCTTTGACGCCCATCTCAGCCGCGCGCGAGGTCGACGAGCCGTGCGAAGACCTCGCCCAGCTCCCGGCCCGCCGCCTCGAAGGCCAGCGGCGCCAACGACGTCTCGGTCATACCGGGCGCGACATTGCCCTCGAAGAACACGGGACGGCCCGACTCCTCGACGATCATGTCCACGCGGGAGAGGTGCCTCAGCCCCAGGGCGCGGTGCACGGACACCGCCAGTTCGCCCGCGGCCGCGAGGACGCCGTCGGAGAGCTCCGCCGGGGTGACGAAGCGGGTGGCGCCTGCCGTGTAGCGCGATTCGTAGTCGTAGACACCGGACTCGGGCCGGATCTCCACCGGGGGCAGCGCGACGGGTCCCTGGCCCTCGTCGAGCACCGTCACCGCGATCTCCGTGCCCGACAGGTACGACTCGATCACCGCGACCGCCCCGTAGGCATACGCGGCCACCAACGCCGCCGGAAGCCCGGACGGACCGTCCACTTTCGTCACGCCCAGCGCGGAGCCGCTGCGCGAGGGTTTCACCATGAGCGGGTAGCCGAGTTGCTCCCCGATGCCCTCCATGAGCGCGGGCGCGCCGAGCTCGCGGAAGATGTCGTGGGGGAGCGCGATCTGCTTCGGCGTAGCCAGGCCGGCGCCGCGCACCACCGAGGTGGCGATGGACTTGTCGAACGTCAACCGCGACGACGCCCCCTCCGGCCCGACGAAGGGCACGTCCAGCACCTCGAAAACCTCGCGCAGCGCCCCGTCCTCCCCGAGACCCCCGTGCAGCATGGGGACGACGACGGCGTCGGCGGTGCGCCGCACCAAGGGGATCAGGTCCGCATTGACGTCTGCCTCGATCACCTCGCGGCCCACGTCGCGCAGCGCCTGCGCGACCCGCCGGCCGGACTTCAGTGACACGTCTCGCTCGTGGCTCAACCCACCGGCAATCACGATGATCGTCATGGAACAGCTCCTTGTCAGGTGAGGTCCGGGCCGGGCCCGGAGGGAGGACGTCCACCGCTGGGGGATGCGGCGATGCCGAAGGTGTCCATGACCTCCAGCTCTCGCCGCACCACCTCCGCGAAGCGTTGCACGCCGGTGCGGATCCGATCCGGCGGTGGGAAGCAGAAGGAGAGCCGCACGTTGCGGGCACCCTGCCCGTCGGCGTAGAAGGCGCCGCCAGGGACGAACGCGACGCGGGCGTTGACTCCTCGAGGGAGCATCGCCTGTGAATCCAGACCCTCCGGCAGGGTCACCCACACGAAGAATCCGCCGGCGGGACGCGTCCAGGTGGCGCCGTCGGGCATCTCCTCGGCGAGACAGTGCAGCATCGCATCCCTCCGCTCGCGGTACATCGTGCGGTAGAGGCCCACCTGTCCCTGCCAGTCCTGGGTGGCGAGGTAGGTGGAGATGGCGAATTGGCTGAACACGGGCGGGCACAGCGTGGCCGACTCCTGGGCGAGGACCAGCTTCTCCCGCACCGCGTGCGGTGCCAGCACCCAGCCCACCCGGAAGCCTGGCGCGAACGTCTTGGAGAACGATCCGAGGTAGATCACGTCCGCGTCCACCGAGCGCATCGCCGGGATGGGGTCCGCATCGAGGGTCAGCAGCCCGTACGGGTTGTCCTCGACGACGAGAATGCCCAACTCCTCGCAGGCCTTGAGGATGTCCAGGCGACGCTGCCACGGCTGGGTGGTGCCGGAGGGGTTGTTGAAGTTGGGGATGGTGTAGAGGAACTTGATCCGTTTACCGGCCTTCTGCAGCCGCGACACGGTCTCGCGCAGCGCGACAGGGTCGAGCCCATCGTCGTCTGAGGCGACGTGCACCACCTCGGTCTGATAGCTGAGGAAGGTGCCCAGCGCGCCCACGTACGACGGCGACTCGGCCAGCACCACGTCGCCGGGGTCGCAGAAGATCCGGGTGACCAGATCCAGGCCTTGCTGGGAGCCGGCGGTGATCACCACGTCGTCGGCGTGTGCGGTGATGCCCTCGAGCGCCATGATGTCGAGAATCTGCTCGCGCAGCGCCGGCTCGCCCTGGCCGGAGCCGTACTGCATCACCTGGGTGCCGTTGGTGGTGATCATGTCCGCCAGGGAGGAGGCGATCTCGGCGAGGGGGAGGTCCTTGATGTTGGGCATGCCACCGGCGAGCGACACGATCTCCGGACGGTTGGCTACGGCGAACAGGGCCCTGACCGCGGAGACCCGCATGCCGTTGGTGCGCTGTGAGTAGCTGTCGACGAACCGGTCCAGCCGGGTGTCGTGTCGGGAGTGCTCGGTCACGTCAGTCAGCTTATCCGCCGACGGCGGCGTCGAACTGGCCGAGCATGCCTAGAACGGCTGCCTCGGACTGCTCCGTGACCGCCAGCAGAAGCAGGCCCGTCTCCTCGGTGATGCGGGCGCATGCGGGGAAGTTGCTGTCGACGGAGGTGCCACAGATGGTGCCGGGCATCGCTTCGCCAGTCTCCTCCACCCCTGCGTCCGCCACGTAGGCCGTGAGGTCATCCTCCGGCCACGTCATGACGAAGACCAGCTTGTCTGCGCCGTCGGAGTAATCTGCGCGCACGATCCGCTGGTTCTCAGGCGCGGGGCCGGAACTCTCCGTCACGCCGCCGCGGACGAATTCTCCCACCTGCACGGGTGGCTCCATCGAGAGCTTCGGCGAGGGCGACGCTCCGGGTGCACTCCCGTCCGTTGCGCCGCCCAGCCCCGCGCCGATGATGCCGCCCAACACCACCAGGGCGGCCGCGGCCGCGGGTCCCACCAGCCGGGCCCACCGGGGGGGCGGGGGTGGTGCAGCGGGCTCCTCGGCGGCGACCGCGGTCCACGTCGACGGATCAGAGGCGGGAGTGAGGCTCATCAGAGCAGCTCGTCGATGGCCTTCTTCAAGGCGTTCTTCGTCTTGCCTCCGGACAGCGACTTGGTCACCCGGCCGCCCTGGAAGAACTGCAGCGTGGGAAGGCTCAGCACGCCCTGCTCGGCCGCGAGGTTGGGGTTGGTGTTGGTGTCCACCTTCACGAACTTCACTGTGCCGTACTCGGCCGACAGCTCCTCGATGATCGGCGAGATCTGCCGGCAGGGGGCGCACCAGTCTGCCCAGTAGTCGACGACCACGAGCCGGTCCGCCATGAGGACCTCGTCGACGAACGTCTTCTCGGTCACGTCGGTGACTGCCATGGATGCTGCCTCTCGAAAAGGGGGTGGGTCAGACCCCGAGTCTATGCCGTGCCGGCTGGTGGCCGGGGATCAGTCCTCGAGGGACTGCAGGTAGCGCTCGGCGTCCAGGGCCGCGGCGCAGCCACTTCCGGCGGCGGTGACGGCCTGACGGTAGGTGTGGTCCACCAGGTCTCCGCAGGCGAACACCCCCGCAACGTTGGTGGCCGTGGTGCGCCCGTCGACGAGGACATACCCCTCGGCGTCGGTGTGCACCTGATCCTTGACGAGCGCGGAGCGCGGATCATGGCCGATGGCGATGAACACGCCGTTGACCTCCAGGTCACGCAGCTCGCCGGTCCTGGTGTCCTTGAGCGTGATCGACTCGACGGACTTCGGACCGTTGATGGTCTCGACCACGGAGTTCCAGGCGAACTCGATCTTGGGGTCGCGCATGGCGCGGTCCACCATGATCTTCGACGCGCGCAGTTGGTCGCGACGGTGCACGATGACCACCTTCGAGCCGAAGCGGCTGAGGAAGGTGGCTTCCTCGACTGCCGAATCCCCGCCGCCGATGACCGCGATGGGCTTGTCGCGGAAGAAAGCGCCGTCGCACGTGGCGCACCAGGACACGCCCCGGCCGGACAGCCGCTCCTCGTCTGGCAGGCCGAGCTTGCGGTAGCCGGAGCCCATGGCCAGGATCACGGACTTGGCGTGGTACTCGACGTCGTCGGAGTCCTTGACGATCTTGATCTCACCGGTGAGGTCCACTGCGGTTGCGTCGTCGGTGATGAGGACTGTGCCGAAGCGCTCCGCCTGCTGGCGCATCTGCGCCATGAGGTCCGGGCCCATGATGCCCTCGGCGAACCCGGGGTAGTTCTCCACCTCTGTGGTGTTCATGAGGGCGCCGCCGCCCTCGAACGAGCCCTCGAACATGACCGGCTTCAGGTTGGCGCGGGCGGCGTAGATGGCCGCGGTGTAGCCGGCGGGACCGGAACCGATGATGATCACGTCGTGCACGGTGGGCATGCTTCTCCTTCAGAGGGGCGTTCAGCCGCCCCCATCGTAGTGCGTGCCCCTCCGCCGGCCAAAATACCCCGGGGGGCATGCTCGTCGGGTCTTGGTCAACATCGGGGCCGGGTTCAGGCGCCCCGGACACTGAGAGCTCAGTAGGCGAACGCCCGGTCCACCTCGGCGGCCGGTACGTCTTCCAGGGACGCGTGCCGCCACGCGGGGGAGTTGTCCTTGTCGATGAGCAGTGCGCGCACACCCTCAACGAAATCTCCACTGGGGATGACGGTCTCGGCCAGCCGCAGGTCCTGGGCGAGCACCTCGTTGAGACGCAACGACCTCGCACGCACCAGCGCGCGCATCGCGACGTGCACCGCGTAGGGGCTGCGGGCCCGCAGGTCCACCGCGGCCTGACGGGCTGCCTCATCGGGATGGCCCTCCAAGGCCCGGACCACCTCGAGCACATCGTCGGAGGCGTAGCACTCGTGGATCCACGCCGCGGACTCCTCGAACAGGGGAGCGGGTAGGTCGCCGTCGGCCGACTCGTCCGCCAGGCCTATGAGCAGAGCGTCGCCGCCCGTGAACGTGGACGACGTGAGCGCTACGTGCTTGCCGACGGCGCCCGCCCGCGACAGTTCGTACATGACGCCCGCGTCGGGGAAGAAGCCGATCTTGGTCTCCGGCATGGCCATCACGGTGTCGGCGTACACGACCCGGCGGTCCACATGCGCGCCGATCCCGAGGCCGCCGCCCATCGCCACGCCGTTGAGGAAGGAAGTCACGGGCTTCGGATAGTTGGCGAGCATGATGTCCAGCGCGTACTCGGTCTCCAGGTAGTGGAGGAAGGGCCCGTCCTCGCGCACCAACTGGGCCAGAGCCCGCACGTCGGCTCCGGCGCAGAACCCGCGGACGCCGTTGCCGGCGAGTTCGACCGCCGTGACCGCGTCGTCGTCGTGCCAGGCGGTGAGGGCGTCGTACATGGCCGTGAACATGTCCTCGGTGAGGGCGTTGATGGCGCCTGGACGGTTCAGCGTGATGCGGGCGATCCCGTCGTGCACCTCGGTGAGGATGAATTCAGACATGGGGAGCAGCCTAGGTCACGGGCCGACGGCGGCGTCAGCTCAGGCGCATACCGGGCCGGAATCGGTTGAGCACCGCACGCGCGGTCTCGGCGTCGATCACCAGGTCGGTGGCCACGCCGGCTCGCAGCGCGCCCAGCACCGGGGCAGCCTTGGACAGGCCGCTCACGACGCAGACCCGGCGCGGAACGGCCTGGAGCTCCGCGGGCGTCATCCCCGTGGCGCGCTTGTTGATGTCCAGGTCGCGATAGCTACCGTCCTCGCGCAGCATCACGGTGCACACGTCCCCCACCACGTTCTTCTCGCGCATCTGGCGCAGGTCCCGCTCGCTGAGGTAGTTCGAGGAGTACACGTGGCTCTGGAGCTCGGAATGCAGGCCGCCGACGCCGAACAGCGCCACGCGGCAGTTGGCGCGCACGGCGAGGATGTGGCGGGTGCTCTGTTCGCGCCACATCGCCTCCTTGGTGGCGGGGTCGTCGAAGAAGGCCGGGAGCGTGAGGAGCTGTTCCTGGCCGCCGAACGCCAGAGCGAACTTGTGGAGGATGCTTCCCACGTAGGGCAGGCCGGTGGTCTGGTGGTTGGCGCCTCCGTTGAGCCCGATGATGGTCACGCCGGTGAGGTCCCGAGGATGCAGGTGTGTGGCGATGGCTGAGACGGTGGTGCCCCAGGCGATGCCCACGATGTCACCGTCCTGCACGGCGTTGCCGAGGATGCCCGCGGCCATCCGGGCCACCTGGTCCAGACGGAAGATGCTGCTCGCACCGGGGCGCACATGGACGAGGTGGGCCTGCACGTGGAAGAACTTCTCGAACAGCTCGGCCATCCGGTTGAGGGGTCGGTCCGGGTCGACGATGCTCACGCGCACCAGCCCGCGGTCCCGCGCCTCCTTCAGTAGCCGCGACACGGTGGACCGCGACACTCCCATGTGGTGGGCGATGGCATCCATGGTCTCGGATTGCACGTAGTACATCCGCGCCACCGTGAGGAGCGCATCGCTCGTTCGCATCACTGCGCAGCCTCCCTGGGACACATCGTCGTGCACTGTCAGAGTGAGTCTAGGGCAGCAGGTGCACGAACGTGCACAGCGGTGGATGAAGACGTGCAGGATGGTGGGAGCGCCGGGCAGTAAAGCTGGTGGCGCTTGGCCGTCACCGGCCCCGCGACACCTCCGGCAGCCGCCAACCCCAGAGGGCCCCCAGGATGCCGAGAGCGGCGAGGAACAGCAACGCCCACACAACACCGGCCAAGGCGAGCAGTGAGCTGATCCCTCCGACGATCAGCAGGATCACACCCATCGCGGAGTTCGACACCGCGACGTACACGGTCCGCATGTTTCCCTCGGCCATGTCGATGACATAGGTCTTTCGCCCCACCCGCACCCCCGTGTGGAGGAGGGTGAGCAGGAAGTAGCCGGCGATGAGCGTGACGGTGCCGGCCGTGGTCGCGCCGTCGAACCCCGGGACGGACACGAGGACCACCAGCACCAGCACCACCGTCGACGCGGCCGCGCCACCGAACGCCATCAGCGTGCGGCTCGAGCGGTCCGCCAGCCGCCCGAAGATGCGGCCGCCGATGAGCGACGCGATACCGGAGGCGATGACGAAGCCGCCAAGTCCCGAGAGCCCGGTGGCGCCGGACGTTGCCGACACCGTGACGACGAAAGGCGGGCTGAGTGCGGAGACCAGCAGGAAGCTGCGGGTGGTGACGAAGCTCCGGAACTCCTTGTCCTCCCGGAGGAGCCGGACGACTCCGGTTGCTGAACCGTCTGCCTCGCCGTCGTCCCCGGGCTCGTCCGTCGGTTCGCGCAGCCCGGCCTGGACCGCAGCTGTGGCGACCCACAGGGCCGCGCCGCCGGCGAGCATCCAGGCCAGTTGGGCGGGGGAGAGGTTCTCGCCGCCGAAGAGCCGGATGGCGAGACCGAGGGTGATCGCCACGATGCCTGCGGCGGTCGTGCCCAAGCCGTTGATCTGACCGCGCTCGCCCTTCGGCACCGTGCGGCCCTGCACGTCCTTGGAGGCGATCGACGTGAGGCAGCGACCGAGCGAGAACACGGCGAGGGCGGCGACGATGGCCAGCCCCGCCGTCGTCCCCTCCCCGACGGCGGCCGTCAGTGCCATCGCCGCGACGGCCACCGCCTGGATCAGGGACCCGACGACGAGGACCCACTTGCGCTGCCGGTACCGCACGACGAGAGGGGTGAGGAACGCCTGGGGGAGCATGGATCCGGATTCGCGGATGGGCACCAGCAGGCCGGTCAATGCCGCCGGGGCGCCCAGGGCGGTGAGCAGCCAGGGGAGCACGGTGGAGGCGTTGACGGTCTGGTCGCCCGAGGACTGCAGAGCGCTCGATGACACCAACCGCATGCCGTTGCGTGCCACGTCGCGCTGCGCCTCGGCGGGGAGGCTGCGCTCGGCGTCGGGGTCGCGGCTGACCAGCGCGGAGTACAGGCGGTCGGACAGGCTCACGGGCCTGACACTAGGGCAGCCGTCCGCAGTTGGGCGGCGTATCGCCCACTGCCCTATACTTGCCGTCGATTCGGGGCATTAACTCAATTGGTAGAGTGCCACCTTTGCAAGGTGGAAGTTAGGGGTTCGAGTCCCCTATGCTCCACGGCCGAACTCCCTAGTCAAACGCCTTTGACTAGGGAGTTTGTATGTTTCAGGGTGAACTCAAGTGCCCTCAGAGGGACCGAAATGGACTCGCTAACAGCACGTTCGCAGCACGCGCGGCACGGCTCGGCGCGGGGTTCTAAGGGTCATGAGACGTGGATTTGGTTGGGTCCGGAAGCTGCCCAGCAACAGGTACCAGGCTTCCTTCCCTCATCCCCTGACGCCAGGGGAGAGGATCAAGGCACCCTCGACGTTCTCGCACAAGGGCGACGCGGAGCATTGGCTCAGGATGCAGGAGCGGGCCATTGAGCGAGGGGAGTGGCTCGCCCCCGAGGAAGTCGAGGCCCGTCGGCCGAAGGTGCGCACTCTTCAGGAGACCTACGACCGGTTCCTGGCCCAGCGTCCGCGGCCGCTGGCCCTGTCCACGCTGACCGCGTATGAGCAGGATTGGCGGTTGCGGATCGTTCCCCACTGGGGGGCTGAGCGTGATGTGAAGACCATCACCCACGACGACGTGTGGCAATGGCGTCAGGGTCCGCTGGGTGCTGAGCGCCGCCGTGACCGGTCCTCCCTGGCCTTGTTCCATGAGTTGTTGACGAAGGCCACCCACTGGGGATGGATCGACAAGAACCCCGCCGCCGGGGTGAGCATCCCGCGACAGACGAAGGCGATGGAGCAGCGTCACGTGTTCGACCTGGACGATGTACGACGCTATCTGCAGGCCGCCGAACCCCAGCATGTGGCGATGTTGGCCACGGTGGCACTGGGCGGGTTGAGATCCGGTGAAGTCCGAGGCCTGCGTCGGATGGACCTCGACCTTGAGGGGCGGCGGATCCTCGTGCGCCAGGCGATCGAGCATGGCAAGGACGGCGATGCCTACCGCGTGGGTGTGAAGGTTCCCAAGACGGCGGCCGGCATCCGCTCGCTGCCGATGTCGACAACGTTGGTGACGATCCTGCGGGATCACCTCACGTTGCATCCGAGGTCGCCGGAGCAACTCGTGTTCACTGTCGCGGATGGCAAGCCGATGGGGCCGGCCGAGGCCGACCGGCGGCACAACAGGGCGCTGGCCAATATGGGGTTGCGGACCCCAGAGGCGGAGCGGCGCCGATTATGGAGGAAGGGGCTCCCGGTACCGAAGGAGGATCACATCACGCTGCACGACCTTCGTGCTTCGTACGCCGCGTGGCTCTTCAGCGAGGGGTACACGATCGCGGAAGTCATGCTCTTGCTGGGGTGGAGCGATTCCCGCATGGCGCTGGAGGTCTACAGCCGTGTCTTCCCCCGCCGAGTCGAGAGCGTTGGTCCCAAGCAGGACGAAGCCCTCAAGGGCCTCACAGTGGTCGTGGCATGAGGCGCGGTCCGTCTCCTCACGGTGGACGTGCCCGGCTGGGGTTCATAGGGGTATGAGCGAGAGGATCCTTGATGAGCACCCGTGACAGCTCTGCGCGTACGTCAAAGGGCGGGGCCCGGCGTTGGGCCTCCCTGAAGGAGGCGGCTGAGTATGTCAGCGTCCATCCCAAGACCCTGACCCGGCGCTTCAGCGACGGTTCCTTGATCCGGTACCGCGTCGGACGACGGGTGATGGTGGACCTGGATGAACTGGACGAGCTCGTGGTCGCGAGCGCCGGCGGCCTCAAGACCTTGGCAGGGTGACCGGAATTGCGGGACTCGGCTTCGTGCCACGGACCGGCTAGATCACGGGCGGCTCGGTGACGAATATGGGATCAAGGAGTGCTGCGACCAAGGCGACCTGATCGTCGAGCAGCGCCTCCGAGACTGCTTCGAGACGCTGTCTGCGTCGCCAGGCGGCCCATTTGACCTGGCCGACAGCGCCGTAGCCCTCGAGGTGCTGGCTGATGGGTTCAAGGGTGACCTGGCGGTACTGGGCGACGGCTTCCGCAGCCCGGCGCAGTTCGGCGACATCCACACCGGCCTGAGCGAGTTGCACAATGTCGATGTAGTCGCGCCAACGAGTGCTGGTGATACCTCTCTCGAGAATGGTCACGCCCTTCTCTGCGATGGATGTCTCGGCCGCGTAGCCCAGCACTTCGATGGGTTCGCCGATGACGCGGGGAATCTTGACGAGCTGGGGTGGGGGAACCACCGGGTCGCCTGTGGAAACGTCCCAGGTGAGGCTTCCAGCCCAGGATGCGATGGATGCTTGGGCTCGGATGCGGAACCCGGGGTAGTCGCCCTCTTCGCGGATCTCCTGGATCGTGATCGTGTCGGGGTGGATCTCGACTCCGTCGGGGACGTCAGCGGCCGCGGCGTCCCTGACGACGGTGGACAGGTGCTCTGCTGTGACGTCGGCGCTGACCGCGTTGGCGTCGATGTCCTTGGTGGGGCGACGCGCGCCATAGGCGGTGAGCAGGATGCCGCCCTTCAGGATGAAGTCTGGAGCGTGCTCGGTCCGGCTGAGCCGGTCGAGGAATGATTCGAGGAGATGCCGAGTCAGGAGTCCTGCGTGGGCGCCGGCTGGCCAGTCTTGTCCGCCGTCGAACGAGCTGCAGCTCTCAGCTTCCGCAGCACATCTTGGCCGGTGGTCATGTCAGCGTTTCCAGAGCCGCGATGAGGGGGCCCTGCGAGCGGGGGAGTTGCCTCGCGAGTGCGATGAGGCGGTCGGGCTTGCCTCCGCGGCGGAGCCACTCTTTGAGGGCCTCGAGAGGGAGCTCGTAGCCGATCGTGCCCCTCAGCCGGAACACGTCGACGATGGAGCGCTCGGGGGTGTAGAGCCCGATCGTCAGGTCTGTGCCGGGGATGGGGACCTCTTCTCGGCCCAGATCGAAGGCCGCCGTATGGAAGCGGTGCCAGCTGATTGCTGAGGTGCCAGCTGGGATGCGCGCTTCTCGGTGGATGGCCACGTTGAGCGTGGCGGGGATTTCGTCTGTGAGGTTGTGGAGGGTCAAGGCGGAGGTGAGGCAGATCGTGGCTTCTGGGCGCCGGCTGGCGGCTTCGATCCACTCCCAGTCCGCGGTATTGGCGTCGGCGGGCAGGTAGATTCCACGTGCTATGCGTTCCAGTTTGCCGTCGCGTGCGGCACGGTGGAGGGTGCTTCGGGACATCCCCTGCTGCCGCGCGGTGGCGGGTGTGATTGGTGCCATGCCCGGTGCCCTCCCTGACTGAAACAGAACGTATCCAGATAAGTCTATCTGAGGACGGTTTGTTTCACCACGTCCCGGGGAGCCCCGCGGCGAAGTGTGGGTGCTCTGACGGGGCGGGGCGGTCATCGCCGGGGACCTCCGGTGTGTCGTGATGGACGTCGTAGGTGTTCTGGCCGTGGCCGGGATGATGGCTGATCTGCGCGTGGCTTGTCGGCGTTGGTGCCCGCCGGTGCGGCATTGGGCGTGTGCTGGTGGATCCGCCAGTAGAGGGCGGCCGCGGGTCGCTCTGCTGGGAGTGGTCCTTCGGCCAGCGCGCTGGCGACGAGGGCTCCAACTGGGAGGCCGCGTTCTTCGAGGAGGGAGAGGTGTTTGACCAGCCCGGGGACGGCGGGGTCGTGGTCGAGGCCCTGACCGAGGGCCCGCAGTTGCGCGATGTCCAGGCTGGGTGTCGCGGTGATGAGTTGTCTGTCGAGGTGGTCTTGGTAGTGCCGGGCGGCGCCAGCCTGTGCCCGTGCTCCTGTGGGGTGGTGGTCGTCGGGTGGGACGTTGGTGGCGGCTCGCCACACTGCCACGTCGCCGATCAGTTGTACTGGAACGTTCGCGTCGGTGGGCACCCATCTCGGTGGCCTGGCCTGCAGCGTGTCGAGGCGTACCTGGTCGGCGAGGTTGGTCACGTGCTGGGCGCGTGCGTTGAGGTAGGGACCCCAGCGTCTGTCGTCGGCTACGGAGGCAGGGATGCGGGGGAGCCAGGGGAGGGGGCCGCCGGTGGGTTCGGGAATCAGCGTGGCGAGAAAAGCTGCAGGGTCGGCGATGTCGTCGAAGCGGTGGCCCGCGGCGACCTGGCGTAGCCCGTCGAGCAGGCTGGCGCCGTCGGTGGCCGTGAGGAGTCGTTGCCGGAGTGTTGGCCAGGCGTTGGCGTCGGTGAGGCCGGGGACGACGTCGTCGGCTCCATGGTCGAGGATCTCCAGCTCGGGAGCGTGGCGATGCTCGAGGGCGACGGTCAGCGCGTCGCGGTACCGGTTGACTGCGTCCGCGAGCCGCACGGCCGCGTCGTGGGCGTGCGCAATTTCGCTGGTGACGGAGCGGGCGGCGCCGTCCCGGGCGAGTACGGATTCGAGGATCTCGACGGCGGTGGGCGGCCGCAGCGTCTCCGGCACGAAGGCGGAGTGTGAGTCACCGTGCCCGACGGTGGTGACGTAGCTGTGGTTCGCCTGCCGCCCTCGGGTCATGGCGACGTAGAGAAGTTGGCGGGTCTCCGTGCCGCTGAGGACGGTGTGGGCGGTGTCGACCGTCGAGCCCTGGGCGGTATGGGTGGTGGTGGCGTAGCCGAGTTCCGTTTGGTCGGCGACGTAGGCAGCCGGTAGCCACGCGCGGTGCCCGGTGGTGCGGTGCCGAACCAGGAGCCCACCGTCGCGGTTGACGGTCTGGACGATCCAGCGGTCGCCGTTCATGACGAAGCCAGTGGTGGAGGTCCGGAGGCGTCGATCGTTGCGCCTGGTGAGGATCACATCGCCGACGCCTGCCAAGTTTCCGTCGGACAACGGCACGCCGCCGGCATCCTCGCCCGCGAGCACCTGGCGGGCACGGCGGTTGAGTTCCGCGACGTCCTGCCGGGTGCTGGCCAGCATCAGCGAGTCGAGGCCACGGTCGGTGTCGGCCTTCCACGCTTGAAGCGCGCCGTCCAGCGCCGTGTCGGAGCTGCCCGCATGGATACGGCCATGGTCGAGGTACCAGCCCAGCGCGGTGGGGTCCCCCTGCCGGAGGGCGAGGGAGGCGGCCTTCTCCCCATCGTTGACGAAGCGCAGCACCTCGTCGAGCTCGACGGCGCCGTGCACGCGGCGCAGGTCGCGCAGCACGCCGCCGGCGCCGATGGCGGATAGCTGCCGGTCGTCGCCGATCAGGCGGACGGAGGCGCCTCGGGGGAGGGCGAAGTCGAGGAGCTCGGCGAGGGAGAGAGTGTCGGCCATTCCTGCCTCGTCCACGATGATCAGTGTCGCCACATCCACCTCGTCGGTATCGCCGTGGTGGAGGTCCCAGAGCAGTTTGGCGATGGTGGTGGCGTCACCCGTCGCCTCTGCGAGGACCGCGGCCGCGGCAGCCGACGGCGCCAGGCCCAGGACTCTGCCGCCGGACTCCTCCCAGGCCCGGGTGAGGACACGCATCGCGGTCGTCTTCCCCGTGCCCGCGGCGGCCAATCCGAGCTGCAGTTGGGCCCCGCTGGTGGCCATGGCCCGCACCAAGCGTGCCTGTCCGTCGTTCAGAGAGACGCCGTTGGCGGTCGACTCCAGCAACGCGATCTCCACCGCGAAATCGGGAGCCCGACGGCCCGCGGAGAGCGAGCCGGCTGCCACGATTCGCCGCTCCGCGTCGAGCACGGCCTGCGAGGTGTAGAGGCGAGATCCTGCGACCTCGTACATTGAGGAGCCGTCGACTCGGCGCAGCTCTGGGGGCTCTTCGATCCCGTCCCCGACGACGGTCAAGGGAACCGAGATGGCGAGTGCTCGGTCGAGGAGTTCCGTGGTGAGGAGTTCAGCCTGACCCGAGGTGGTGGCGAGTTCGCGGGACCGCCGGGACGCCTCACCGCGCAGGTGCCAGACCTGCCACGAAGCCCGCGACCGGGCGACCCGGTCCACCACTTCACCCGCCACGCGGTCCAACAGGACCTCCGTGATGTCGACGCGCGACGTAGTGGCGCGACCAAGCGAGTGGGTGAGGGTGCGCCCGATCCCTTCCACGCCGATCGCTGCTTCTGCCTGTGCCCGCCAGGTTCTGCGTTGCTCCACATGCGAGCGGGGTGGGTGCTTCGCTTCCCTGGTTTCGAGGGTGGCCTGCTGGGCCAGCCGGATCGCTTCCGCCGGCGTGGGAGGACGATCATGGCGCGTCTGAAACTCAGCCGCAAGCTCCGACTGACGAGACTCGATCAGCGCTCTGCGTGAGGACCACAGTTCCACCAGCTCGGAGGGAATCCCGACAACCTCCCGGACCGCTCGTCGCTCCAACGTTCCGGGCTCGCGTTCGACGAACTCGAGCCCGAGCGCCTCACGCAGGTGCGCCTCCAGCTGCGTGTTGTACGTCTCGCTCACGGCCACCCGGGCCTGGTAGATGAGGCGGCCATCGATGGAGCGCCACTTCCCGTCCAACCCCTGCACCTTGTTCGCAATCGCGACGTGGGTGTGGAGGTTCGGATCGCCGGCGCGGGAATCGCGATGTGTGAATGAGGCTGCGATGAGGCCGCGGACATCGATCTGCCGCACACCCGCGTGACCGGCGCGCGAGTACAACGCCTCGTCCTCCAGGAAGCGCAGCGCGTCGTCGACCGCTGCGTCGTGGGCCCGTTCGATCGCCTCGGCGACGTCACGCGGGGCGATCGCCCAGAGTGCCGAGACCGACTTCACCGGAGTGAACGTCATGTCGAATCCGGCGCACGCAGTCGACGGTTGCCGGCTCAACCGGGACACCTCCGCGGCCAGTTCTGGGGCCGTTGGCAGGCGGCCGATGCGCGCCTCGAACGTCTCCCTCGCGACGTGATTCACGATGTCGGCTCGGACGTCGGTGGGCACCGTTGCCGTTGTCGGCACCCCCTCCGAGACGCGCCATGCTGCGGTGCGCTTCTCCACCTCCAGGCGGAACTCGTTGACCGCCCCGTGCACAGGGAAGGGCTGGCCGAGGCGGGCAGCCTCGGTGACCATCGCCTTTGTCGCGTCGCTCGGCAATGCGGACAGGCGGGCCTGCATGTTCGGGTGGAAGCCGGCGCCGAACAGGGCACTCATCTGCTCCGCTGTGACGACGTCACCGACGGAAAGGTCGCCGAGGCCCGCGAGCCCACGGCCGCGCCACGACCCGGGTGCCTCGCCGCGTTCCGAGTAGTAGGAGGCCAGCGTCGCGTGGCCCTTCTCCGTCGTGTCGTGCGCAGCAACTTGCCGGGTCAGGTAGTCATACCCCGACCCAGCGGTGAGCTTGTGCAACGACACAACCATGCCCACTAGAACCCCGGACTCGGCCGCCTAACGCGCACAGACCCTCCGAAGGTGCAGTGGGTGTGTGCGACTTCACAGCGGGGTACGTGGCTGAGCGGGCGGGAGACCGGACTCCGCACGAGTCTCGAGGGGTGAGGTGGGGCCGGCTCAGCGTGGATGGGTGGAACTGGCTCCGGGAAGGGACCCGGACTCTAGGGGCCGTCCGCGAGCCTGCATCATGACGATGAGGACCCAGAGAGTGGAGCCGCCCTGCGTCACGGCTGCTCGAAGTCGTGGCCCCTCGCATCATGACCTTCAATGCCCCGGTGTCTGGATCGCACGTGGTGTCGATAGGCTCAACTCCAACAGTAAAGGGGGCTCACTTGTTCAAGAATTTCGCCGCGCCAATCGCGACACTACTCACGCTCGGCCTCACGGCCTGCAGCGCCAACGGTTCACCCGAACCAGCCCCGACGGTGACGGTAACTGCAACAGCCACAGTCACGCAGACTGTCGCTCCATCGGTGCAGCCAGCGTCTACCTTGGAAGAGACTCCCCCGAGCTCCACCGCCCAGATTGGGATGGTGTGGGCGTCTCGGGTGGACCCGGGGCGCATCAA
The DNA here is from genome assembly GCF_055326215.1 of Tessaracoccus pujii. Classification (NCBI taxonomy): domain Bacteria; kingdom Bacillati; phylum Actinomycetota; class Actinomycetes; order Propionibacteriales; family Propionibacteriaceae; genus Tessaracoccus; species Tessaracoccus pujii. Next base: position 86,891 of record NZ_JBUZNP010000009.1, read on the forward strand.
CCAACCCATCGATAGCCAGCCGACCTTCGACGGCGGTGATGGGATAGCGGTTCGCATCGAGAACCTTCTCTACGTTGACACAGCGGTCTCCGGCGACTTGGCGGATGAGTGTGCCGACGAGATCAGACTCTTTGGTACGGCCAGTGACACACACTGCCTCTACGTTCAATGGTCGTTCGATGTGCCGGCAGACTATGAGGGTGATGCAGCAGGGTTGACGCCTGGACCACTTCTCACGCCCGCTGGGCGCCAGATTGACCAAGCCAGCATCACAGAAGGCGTGCCAGGTGCGAAGAACGTAGTCATGAGCGCTTACTACCCCGGAGGCGAGCCCGGGTCCACCCTCCGGTGGGAGATTGGCAGCAACGAGGGAGAGTGGGAACCCCTCCAGTATGAGGTTCCGGACTCGGACGGCTTCCTCCCCCTCAACTTCGACTGAGTCACAGAGGGCTTCCGCAGTACGAATGGCCAGGGCGGAAGATCCTGCTGGGGTTTCCCGCTACTGGATCATCTCTCGACGATCGGTTTCGGCGAGTTTCGAGCCCCTGAGGGCAGCCTCGAAGACTATGTGTCCGGAGCAGGCATAGCAGCCCGCTACGAAGCGCTCACCGGACAAGCCACAACCGCCCGAGAAGTGGCCGCCCGAGCCCAGGGCGGGGCACAAGTAGCGCTCAACCTGCTGCAAACAGCCGGCGAGGCACTCGGCGACGCATTGGCAGACCTTGCGGCCGTCCTCGACCCCGAACGAATCATCATCGGCGGAGGATGGGGCGCCGCCGACACACCCTTAGCGAGCACCGCACACGCGGTCTATGCACGCCGCACCGGGCGCAGAGCCGACGCGGCCCGCCTTGTCCCCGCGTTGCTCGGACAGCGATCAGGCCTCCTCGGCGGCGGCGCGGCAGGAATTCGCGCTCTCACCCAGACTGGATCTGGGTGCGTGGACTCCGCCCGGATCCACTGGAGCTGAGTCGCTGAGGCCTGTTGGCCCTGCGCCGCAAAGATCCCGTAGGCGCCAGCCTCCGTGCCGCGGATAGCGGCATCACCGGATGTTGGTGGGCGCCGCTTTCGGCGCGTCGCTGGAATGAATGGCCCGGCGGATCCCGCATCCCAGCGCCAGGCACTTCGGAGGCGAGGCTGATGCGGCCGCCGCCGACCTGACCCACCTCCGTGGGAGAGTCGATCACTATCAGGTCGAAGGCATCGGCTGAACAGACCCCATCGAGAGGACCGGGCGCGAGCAGAACCATGACTGAGTATGCAGAGACATCACCCGGCCTTGCGATAGTCGCTCTGCTGCTGCTCCCCACGCTGGTCATCGCTTGCACAGTGGCTGGCATGGTGTCCCTGCGGCGCGTTGGCCTAGGCCTACGGCGGTGGCGACTCGCCCTGGCAGGAGGCCTCCTCGGGCTCACGGTCTTCGTGATCATGCTCTGGGCTCCTGTAGTGCCGCAGGAAACGGGCGTCGACCTGTACTGCGATCAAGCCTTCCTGGCCATCACCCTGCACGGTTCATCAGGCAATGCCTTCCCGAAGTGGGCCGTCATGTGCCGATCGGCCGCCGTTGGGCACCTGGTTGTCAGCTCCGGACTTACCGTCGCGTGGTTGGCATGGTGCCTACTTCAGACGGTCAGTGGTCGGAGGCGCTGAGCGGATTCCTGATGTCCCGCGTGAGTGCCCGCACCAGCTAGAAGGCTTGTGCTGTGCCGCCTCGACCGCCAAGTCCGCGGCATGACCGGATGTTGATGGGCGCCGGTTTCGGCGCGTCGCTGGAATGAATGGCCCGGGGGCCAGCCGATCCCGCATCCCAGCGCCCGGCGCTTCGGAGGCGGAGATGATGCGGCCACCGCAGACCTGACCCACCTCCGTGAGAGAGTCGATCACTATCAAGTCGAAGGCACCGACTGAACAGACCCCATCGAGAGGACCCTGCGCGAGCACAACCATGACTGAGTGTGCGGATACATCACCCGGCATTGCGATAGTCGCACTGCTGCTGCTCCCCACCCTGGTCATCGCTTCTACGGCGGCCAGCCTGGTGTCCCTGCGGCGCGTGGGTCAGACCCGACGGCGGTGGCGGCTCGCCGTGATGGGAGGTCTGCTGGGGCTGATCGTCTTCGCCATCATGCTCTGGGCTCCTGTGGTCCCGCAGGAAACGGGCGTCGACCTGTACTGCGATCAAGCGTTCAGGGCCATCACCCGAAATGGTTCATCCGGCAATGCCGTTCCGCAGTGGGCCGTCATGTGCAGATCAGCCGCAGGTGAGCACCTAGTTGCCGGTGCCGGACTTACCGTCGCGTGGTTGGCATGGTGCCTAGTTCAGACAGTCCGCGGTCGGAGGCGCTGAGCGGATTCTGGTGTCCCGCGTGAGTCCCCGCATCAGATAGAAGGCTTGTGCTGTGCGGCCTCGACGACTCCTCTGAGCGTGGGTTTTCCAGGCAGGTTCACTACCAGACAGCCGCGCCAACAATCGCTCTAGCTCCGCTGGCTGGGTTCGTACGCACTCCATTTCGGGCGCTTGAGTCAAGTTGTTGAGTTGGCCTGCTCCACGTTCCCGCTCAGATGCCTGCGATGCTCGGGCCCGTGCGTCCAGGCTCCCAGAGCTCCCAGCCGACCTTCGTCCCGAGTTCCCCGAGGCATCCCTGGACGCCCAGCCGGTGCACACAGAACCACCAGGTCTCCAGCTCGCCTGCGATGCGGCGGCGCAGGCGAGATTGGTATCGCTCGTGGGCCTCGTTGTCGTTGAAGGGGACGCCGTTGAACTCCGGCTCCGTGTCCCGGAGCCTCTGTTCGACACGCTCCCAGTACTGGGCAGGCGCCACATCCTCTTGGGGCGAGTCGGTCGCGAGGATGTCGAGGTGGTGGAAGCGTCCTGACTTGCCGTACCGAGAGAACGTCTCGAAGATCAGCGGCAGCGTCTGGCTGTCGCGGATGCGAGTAGCGAGCGTCGCGGCGTAGCCGCCGCTCTTCGCCTTCGACAGGCCGCCTTGGAGCGCTGCGGACAGGCGCTGATCGAGCGTCTCGAGGTCGTGTCCCCAGCCCCTCAGTGTGGCCTGGGTCGGCCACGCGCCGACGAGCTCGACCTCAGCGCAGCCGAGCATGATCTTCATAGCCTTCTCGACGCCGATGCTGCCCAGCGTGAACACTGCGTCACCCTGCAGTGAGATGTAGCGCATCCCTCGGATGGCCTCGATGCAGTCTCTCAGAAGGTTACGAGCCGACGATGCCTCTGCCAGCAGGGCGAACCCCTGTTGCTGGGATAAGGCTGGGTGCAGACCCGGAGGGCGTATGGGCGAGGCGCTGGTCATGTGTGGGTTTATCCCTGAGCGTCGGGTGGATCAATTGAAGTGGAAGGTGCGGTAGGACGACCCCACATTAAAACGACGCCCTTCCTTCCGGCGCTGCAGGTAGCCCGAGATGGTGTCGACGTCCTCTCCGCGCATGCCCAGGTCATGGCACCTGGCACGGATCTGCTCCACCGTGACTGACACCCAGCGGTCGGGCCGGTTCATCATGTCAGCCTTGAGCTTGTCCTCCTCATTCCACTTGAGCCCCGCGGAATAGCCGGCGGCCATCGCCGCAATATGCCTGAGGATGGCATCAACGTCCTCGGGAAGCGGGGCAACTGCAGGACGCTGCGGTGACGACGGCTCGATCCTGTTCCCCGGAAGCAGCTGCACCGGGTTCATGTGGGAGATCCATTCGGCGGTCTCATCAACGCTCCACTCGATCACAGCGATCGCATCGGCGTCCACGTTCCAGACGTCATTCAGATGCTTGCGATCGGGCCACGCCTGGAGGACCCGGTGGCCGCTGTAGTAGCCGCCGTGGTGCCCGCGCCAAGCGTGGTGTTGCACACCGGGTTGAGCGATCAGCCGAGCGATGCTAGCACTCTCCACAGCTCGCTGTGGGGTTACGACTACCACAGGCCCGCCAGGTTGGGAGAGCAGCCACTTCACAGCCCGCAGGTTCTGGGCTTCGCGGGAATCATCCTCGCCGAGTCGCGAGATCGCGACGGGAACGTCAGGCACGGCCACTTCTCCTTGCGTTGCATTCGTTATCGCAGCATATCGAGGAGGTCCGACAAGTCGGCTCGAGCGGAACCCGGGAGGCGACGGTCGCGACCACGAGCGCTCGCACGGCCAGGCCTTCACCGAGCTCCTCAACACCAAGCTGGTATACCTGTCCCGCAGGGGCGGGTTCCTGGTGCTCGACGAGCCCGAGGCCGGGCTCTCGTTCATGACCCAGATCAAGCCGGCCAACCTCCTGGCGGAACTACGCCACGACGCCATCCAGGTGCTGATGGCCACCCCCTCCCCGAATCCTCCGCCACCCAGGCGCCCGAATCATCGAACTAGACGAGGACGGACTACAGATCCGTGCCTGGAAGGACCTGATGACCGTGGCGCTGTACCGGCGGTTCCTCGCCGACCCCGGCTACTTCGGCATGGAATGAGCACGCGCCACCGCGGAGGAGCCATCCGCTCCAATCGCGGCTTCTAGTTTCATTGACGGTAGATCGGGTCTTGGCCGAGACTCGGTTCAGGTGTCCGGGGTGGTCGCTCTCGTTCGCGGCTGTCCACGTAGTTCGCGCGTGTGACTCTCAATTGGACTGCGCTGCCCCGGTCACCGAAGACGGGCGGGAGAGGCTCAAGAAGGGAATGCTCTGCTCGTAGAAGCGGTGCCCTCCCCATGCCCGAACCAAGGTCGGATTCGACAGGCTCCGGGAAAGGGGGCAGATGCGATGAGTGAGAACATGCCACGGGTGGTGATCGGGATGGATCCGCACAAGCGGACCGCCACCATCGAGGTGATGA